>JAUXFX010000138.1 GCA_030622635.1 Bacteroidota bacterium | reverse complement strand
CAGGCCTCTTAACCCTAACCCTATAGAATGATTTGTTTATCCAAGTCATCAAAATAAAAATTCGCTTTCTAATCTGCTTTTTTCGGAAATGTATTTTTATATTTGCCCAAATTTTAAAAAATCAATAATTATGAAAAAACATTTACTTATTCTTTCTGTGCTAATTTTTCCGATAATAATAGTAGCACAGGACAACACAAAATTCGGAATTAAACTTTCGGGGTTTGTAAAGTCTGATATTTTCTGGGATTCCAGACAAACAGTTGACGTCAGAGAAGGACATTTTTGTCTTTATCCACAAAATGAAAAACTTGATATTAACGGAAAAGATATTAATGCCAAATCTAAATTTAATATTTTATCAATTCAAACACGTTTTAAGGGAAATATTACAGGACCTGATGCATTTGGAGCAAAAACCTCAGCTTATATTGAAGCAGAATTTTTCGGAACTTCAAATGCCGATGTTAATGGATTCAGGCTTCGTCATGCATTTGCAAAACTAACATGGACAAACACCGAACTTATGGTCGGTCAATATTGGCATCCGATGTTTATCACAGGATGTTATCCCGGAACGGTTTCATTCAACACAGGAGCACCTTTTCAACCTTTCTCAAGAAACCCGCAAATACGGTTAACACAAAATTTCAATAATTTTAAAATTCAATTATCCGCTCTTACACAAAGAGATTTCGTAAGTACCGGACCTGACGGACCAAGTTCAAAATATCTGAGAAACTCAGTTGTTCCAGAAATGAACCTTACGCTGCAATATTCAACAAAATTCAGCAATGAAAACGAATTACTTTTCGGAATTGGCGGTGATTATAAATCACTTCTGCCAAAATTAGAAACCGATAGCTCATATAAAACCGACCAAAAAGTCAGTGGTTTTTCAGGTATGGCTTTCCTGAAGTATAAACTACGACCAATAACTCTGAAATTTGAAGGAGTTTATGGACAAGGAACATACAATCTTACAATGCTTGGTGGCTATGTTGTTCATAGTGCTACTGATAGTAATAAAAACTTTGTTGATTATACCACTGTCAATACACTTTCTTTCTGGGCTGATATCCATACAAACGGGAAAAAAATACAGGGAGGACTTTTTGCCGGATACACAAAAAATCTTGGAGCAGATGAGAATGTTGCAGGACACTATTATAGCAGAGGAGCAAATATAGCTTATGTTTACAGAGTTTCTCCAAGAATTATTTTTAATTCAGGAAAAATGAGATTTGCCGGTGAAGTTGAATACACTATTGCTGCTTATGGAACAACTGATGTTGAAGGAGTTGTTCATAATTATAAAGACATCTGCAATTTAAGACTGCTTATTGGGGTTTATTATTTCTTTTAAATATTTATAGTTCGTCCCTAAATTTAAACTTATTATTAGTTGTCATCCATCCATACGAATACATACATACCCATGCGGGTTAACTTCGTGTCACTAACTTCGTGTCGTTTGCTTCGCTTCGTATGACTGAAAGGAATCCGTATGGACGGACTTCCTTCGGTCGTTCGCCTCGCTGTTATTCAATTTTAATTTTTTGAAATTGCAAAATTATTTTTTCCCAATAGAATTAATATAGTTATTTAATTTTACTCCAATATTATTGATAAATTTGTAATTCTTCCAATTTCATAATATTATATTTTAATTCACAATTGAATGACCACTTAATGACTATTGAATGACTATCGAATGACTATCGAATTACCACTTAATGACCATCAGCCGGTAAAGTAAAGTAAAAAACACTTCCTTTTCCGATTTCGCTTTCCACACCTGCTTGTCCTCCTAATTTTTCTATTATACGACGAACTATTGACAGTCCTAATCCATATCCTTCAACTTTAATTTGGTCGAGCCGTTCATATTTTTCGAACAAACGTTTTTGATTTTCAGCAGAGATACCTTGTCCATTATCACGAATCCAAAAACGCACTGAACCTTCGGGTATATTTTTTGTTTTTCCCATATCAACTCCGAGTTCAATTTTTGGTGGTTTACCACCATATTTAATGGCATTGTTAATAAAATTTACCCAAACTTCAATAAGCCATGGTGTATATCCAAGTGCTATGTGCCATTTTTCAGGCAATATAATTTCTGCATTGTTTTCTTCTATGATTTGCGATAGGCGGCTTATTGCTTCGGCTACAATCTCGCTCATATTTAGTTTATATGGCTTAATTTCTTCTTTTCGTAAACTGGATAGCAGAAGTAATTCATCTATAATATGGAGCATTTTATTGCCGTCCTGAGCTATTATGTGAATGTAGTTCCTGATTTCATCCTCAGAGAGTCCGGAGTAATTTTCATTCAACAGATCAGAAAAACCAATAATAATTCCAAGCGGATTTTTCAGGTCATGAGCAACGGTATGAGCAAAGGAATCTAATTCTTCATTACGTTCCATTAATTCATTTGTTTTTTGCTTCAAGGCTTCATCTGCCCGCTTTCGTTCAGTTATATCATGATAAATAGCATAAATAGCTAACCGGTCTTTTTCAAGTATAATCGGTTTACCAATTACTATAACATTTAATTTTTTCCCATATTTTGTTTGACGTATAGCTTCCTGGTAAACAAATTCACCACTCAATACCTTTTTTGTAGCTTTACTGCCTTCTTCTGCTAAATCAGGTGGAACTACTAAATCATTGATTAGGCTTCCTTTTACTTCATCTTCAGTATATTCAAAAAGATTGCAAAATTCTTTGTTTACTTGAAGAATTCTATCATTATTATCTAAAATTGCAATTGCTTCGGGAGATGACTCAAATAATTCTTCAAAATACGCTTTTTGAATTTTTACTTGTTCTTCCGATTTCTTGCGTTCGGTGATATCATGGGCAATACCACAAAGTCCAACAATTTCACCCGACTTGTTATAGATAGGTACTTTAATAATATGAAATGTAAATGGAACACCTTTAACTGTTTTAGTATGTTCCTCTTCAATAAATTCTCCTTTAAGAACACGTGAATCAATTTCTCTAATGTGTAGTGCTGCATCCTTCTCAAAAAGTTCATCATCTGTTATCCCGATTAATTTCGAAGAAGGGATCCCAAATAGTTTTTCCATTGTTGTATTAACCTGTGTGTATTTTAATGTAGAATCTTTAATGAAGATTGAATCTTTGGCTGACTCAAATATTGTTCTAAAACGCTCTTCGGTTTCACGAAGTGCATCTTCCGCCTGCTTGCGACTCGATTCAACTTTTCGAAGTATGTAAACAGCTATCAACCAAACAAAAAATATAAATAATATTTCAATAATAATTTCTTTCCAATTTACAGGTGTAAGTGATGCTCCCAGTATAAAATTAGGAATGTCAAACACCTCATTTATAATACTCAAAATACAAAGTAAAATAAACGAATGAGGTAAAATCACAAGGTGTTTTCTACTCGGAAGATATTTAATATTTCTATCTTTCATTTTTTGATTAATTTGTTAATTAATTAGCATACAAATATAATATTTTATTAACATGAGTAGAAAATAAACCGATTAAATCGGAAAGACAAAAGTAGAGAGTAGTTGGGTTGAAAATCTAAAACCTTTACGGAATTTGTCAAAGTATTGATATTCAAAATATTTCTGATGCTTACAAAGACAATATCTAATTTAAACAACATAGCCTGTCCCGATTTTCGGGATTGGTTAGTTTGTCTTTTTAAGATACTATTTCCCTTACAACCGCAGGGCGTCCGTCTGGATTTCCAAATTCAATAATAATATTTGTAATTTCATTAAAAAATAACTATGTTTGTAAACTCAAAAATTCTATATTCTTTTTTTCTTCATCCGGCAATTTATGCAGCAGCTAAGATTAATAAAAACTATAATTACATTAATACTGTGTATTGTTTTCTTTAATGCTTTTTCACAGGATTCAAATGAAATATTTGAAAAGCTTACCAATAAGGATGGACTTTCACAAGGTACAATTAATACTATTTTTCAGGACAGCAAGGGATTTATGTGGTTTGGAACCAATGACGGTCTTAATAATTATGACGGTTATAAGTTTAAAACTTTTTTTCATTCACATTCCGATACAAACAGCATCAGCAATAATCATATCTTAGCAATAACAGAGGATATGGAAGGAAATATATGGATAGGTACAAATGGTGGCGGACTTAACCACTATGACATTTCAACCGGTAATTTTTATGCTTATAAACACGATAAGAATAACTCAAACAGCATTAGCGACAATAAAATAACAGCTTTATTTTACGAAGTTCCTTCAACCTTATGGATTGGAACAGAAAAACAGGGCTTGAGTAAACTTGATTTAATAACTCAGAAATTTACTCATTATAAGCATGATCCTGAAAATAAAAGCAGCTTATCAAGTAATTATGTAACAGCAATAATCGCTGATAAAAACGGTAATTTGTGGATTGGAACATACTCGGAAGGGCTTAACTTGTTTAACAAAACTACAGAAACTTTTACAAGGTTTTTACACGATCCGGACAACCCAAAAAGTTTAAGCAGCAATGATATTACAAATTTTGCATTAGGCCAGGAGGGTAATTTATGGATAGCAACCCCCAAAGATTCTTTTAATAAACTCAACATTTCTAATAACGAAATTACCCGCTTTGGTAAATATCCGAATATACCATCAGATGTTCCATATAATTACATTTCCTCAATTGCTGCAGATAAAAAAGGAAACATCTGGTGCGGAACCCATTTTGCAGGTGCCTTTAAATATAATATATTAAATCAAACTTATACATATTATTATCATCTACCGAATAATCCCAATAGTATTAGTTATAATGGAATATTATCACTTTATGCCGATAACAGTAACACTATCTGGATAGGAACCAACGGTAAAGGAATTAATTATTTATCTCCTGCATCAAAAAAATTCAGGAATTTTGTTCATATTCCAAATATTAAAAATACCTTAAGTTTTTCAAGTGTCAGGGCAATCTTTATTGATGATGATGATATTCTTTGGGTTTCGGGATATGGAGGTTTAAACCGTTTTGATAAAAAAACAAATAAAGTAGATTATTATTTAGACGGTGGCATATATTCTCTTTGCCAGGATACGGAAGACCCTGATATAATATGGGTTGGCACTGAAGGCGTAGGACTTTTCAAATTTTCAAAATCAAAAAAGAAATATACTAAATCATATAAATGGTCTCATAAGTATTCTCCTGACATCTTATATGGGAGTAATGTGTATAAAATGGTTCCTGATAAAAATGAAATTATATGGCTTGGTACAGATGCTGGATTAAACAAATTTGATAAAAAAAACGAAACTTTTACAATTTTTAAACATGATCCTGACAATCCTAAAAGTATAAACAACGGTTATGTTAAAGCAATTTTAAAAGACAGAAATGGTATAATTTGGATTGGAACTCATTTAGGAGGGATCTCATATTTTGATGGAAAAAACGATGAATTTACGCGTTTTATTCATAATCCCGATGATACCAATAGCTTAAGCAATAATTCAGTTAATTCAATTTATGAAGATCGTTTTGGAAATATCTGGGTATCTACCATCGAAGGACTAAATAAATTTGACAGGAACAAAAAATCATTTAAACATTATACAACTGCCCACGGGCTTCCAAACGATGTTGTTTATGCTACCTTGGACGACGATGATGGAAATATATGGATAAGCACAAATCAGGGTATTTCCAAATTTAATCCTAAAGAAAATAAATTTACAAACTATGATGCTGATTACGGATTACAAGGAAATGAGTTTAATACAGGTGCATATTTTAAAAGCAAAGGCGGAGAAATATACTTTGGAGGTATAAACGGATTTAACTCTTTTTACCCGGACGAGATCATTGATAATCCGCACCTCCCTCCTGTCGTATTTACCTCATTTAAAAAATATAACAAGAAAGTGCAACTTAGCCCTGACATTTCAGAAGCAAAAGAAATTGTTCTGGATTACAGAGACGTTATTTTTTCATTTGAATTTGCCGCATTAAATTATTACAAATCAGATAAAAACCTGTATGCTTATAAACTTGAAGGCTTGGAAGGTTTTGACAAAGACTGGATACATCTTGGCACTAAAAATAATATTGATTTTACAGGTCTTAAACCCGGTGATTTTATATTGCGCATAAAAGCTTCAAACAATGATGGCATCTGGAATGAAGAAGGTGCATCATTAAAAATTAAGATAATACCCCCATTCTGGAGAGCATGGTGGTTTATCATTTCAGTTATAACTATTATTGTTGTATTTATAATTCTTATATATTTGTTAAGGATAAAAAATATCCGCAAACAACAGGAGAAACTTAAATTGCTTGTTGATGAAAAAACAAAACATCTTAAAGAAGCAAACATAAATCTTTCAAATGAAATTAATGAAAGAAAAAAATTTGAACTTAAGTTAAGAGATGTAAACAATACAAAAGATAAATTTTTCTCAATTATCAGCCATGATTTAAAAAATCCGTTTAGTGCTTTAATGGGTTTTTCAGAGGTTTTATACGATGAATATGATAATTTCACTAATAATGAAAGAAAAGATATTATTAAAAACATTAACATATCTTCCGAAAGCCTTTATAAGCTTTCTGATAATCTTTTAAACTGGGCAGGAATACAAACCGGTGAAATTAATTGTAATCCCGATAATATTAACCTTGATTTATTAGTTGAAAATGCTATTTCATTATTAATAACACAGGCAAATAACAAAAACATCAGTATAACATCCTATATACCGAAATTCACTAAAGTATATGCTGATATTAATATGACAGATACAGTAGTCAGGAATTTATTATCAAATGCAATAAAATTTACACCAAATGGAGGAAAGGTGAAAATTACATCTAAAGATATTGGAAAATATATTGAAGTAAGTATTACAGATACCGGAATAGGAATTTGCGAGGAAAATATCAACAAACTTTTCAATATCACAGAAAAATTCGCTACAGAAGGAACAAATAATGAACATGGAAGCGGACTTGGATTAATTCTTTGCAGGGGGTTCGTTGAAAAAAATAACGGCAAAATATGGGCTATAAGCAAGGAAGGTGAAGGAAGTACATTTATTTTTACACTGCCAAAAAATCCTATATCTAAAGAAAAAGACAAACACCGGCTGTAGTATTAATAAATGATACTTTTTTATATGTTGCTTCATAAGTATCTATTGTTGTATAATAAAATCCGAATCTTGATCCGGTATATTCTGCACTGAAATAAATTCCAATGTTTTCCGAAAGCTTTATTTTCATCCCTGCACCAGTTAAAAAAGCAAAATTTGTAGATGATTCGGCTGGCTGTGACAAATAAAAAGTTTCATTTTTTAAATTAACATAGGTGAAATGATATTCCGGGTTACGGACCCAGAAAAAACCCGCCATTATTTTAAGCGTAAAACAAAGTATAGTGTTTGGTATTGGTATACTAAAGTAAAACCCAGGCATGTATGTTGTTGAATAATATGGTTGAACATCAATCATAACTGATGAATAATTGTAGTTATCACGCAGATACTGAACTTCAAGACTATGTTTATTTATCTTGTGAACATTAAATCCTATTAATCCACCAACACCTACATTTTTTAAAAAAAAATGAGCTCCCTCAATTGTAACATTAAAACCTGTTTTGGCAAAGCCATAAGAACCAATTGTCATGCCACTTCTAAAGCCTGCATAAGGAAATGAAGGTCCTGTTCTTATTCCTGCAAAAGAAGGATATTCCTGAGAATAAGAAATCAGAATGATTATAAAAAATAATATTGATAAATAATATTTTCTCAAAATAATAAATTTAAAATTTAAAAGTGGTATTTATATTTTCCTTTATTGAATTGAAAATTAAATCAATATCTGAATTGTTTTTATCAAAAATAATTAAAATAAAATTCTTATATGGTTCAAAATATAAATGATTTTTATTTCTGTCAGTTACAGAATATCCATTCAATACTTCTTTATAGTTGCTGAATTTTGATTTATTTATAATAAATTTTTTAGCATTTTCAAACCAATGCCTGCTTTCTTCAGGGTTTTTATATTTTAAAATAAAAATTGAATAATTTTCATAATCACCTGCAACACCTTCATTTATATCAAAAATATCTTTGTAATCAAAAAAATAAATATTGTTCAAAGCAATATTCCCGAGGAAGTATTTAATGGTAGTTTGTTTAAGATTTTCATGTGGAAGAAGTTCAATTATTTCAGGAATTGTTTCTTTAGTTTCAATATTAAATTCAATTGCTTTTGCGAAATTAATCAGTGTTCCGGATATTTTTGCATTTCTATCAGAACTGCTAATTGTAGCAAAATAATTTCCCTTCCACAATAAAACATAATAATTATACAAATTAGCCTGACTACCAATCTCAAGAATTTCACCTCCTACCCTGCTCAAAGTATAAATCCCGAAAGCAGCATTGTTGTTTTTCATTTTATATATTTCAATATAAATTGAATTTATGTCATTTTTAATATATTCGGCTGCAGCTACTTCAATAAATCCGTATTCAATATAAAGTTCCGCACCTCCGTTAATAAGGTAAAACAGCTCATCGCCCTGAAAAGTTTTTACAGTATCGTTTAGTTTCCATTCACCAGATTTATCAATATTATTCAGATAATAATATTCGTTTTTAGTCTGAGGAAAACCCTGAATAAATAAAAACAAGGTTAAACATATTGAAGTAAAAAAAACAGAAACAGATGTTTTCAAATTGTTATTATTATATCCCATTTTTAACTTTTATCT
>JAUXFX010000059.1 GCA_030622635.1 Bacteroidota bacterium | reverse complement strand
TCTGTATTGGATGTGATACTGGTTTCTGGTTACCCATACGGGCTAACTTCGTGTCGCTGGTTTCTGGTTATTCCGGTTTGTTTAAATGTTAATCTTTAAAAATAAGAAAATGAGTTATAAAAAAACCCTGACACAACTTAGTTATGAAAACCTCTATTAATCTTAAAATAATCTTACTTTTTCTTTTTGTTGTTCTTACAATAAATGCGAACTCTGCATATTTGCTTATTCCAATGGATAACACACAAAAAAATCATCTGAAAGCTTATGGTATAGCATACTGGGTTTTGCAACACGATGTAGAAATAAGCTGGTTATTGAATTACAGAGGTGGAAGTTATATGTTTAAATATCATCAGGATTTTGAAAATGAATGTATTATCAGGGGAGTGAGTTATCAGGTAATTGCCGATGTGCAATCCACTGCAATATTACAGGAAATTGCACAACCTGAAATAAATATGGATGAAATAAAACTTCATAAAGCTCCTAAAATTGCAATTTATTCCCCAAAAAACAAACAGCCATGGGATGATGCGGTTACACTTGCATTAACTTATGCCGAAATTCCTTATGATGTTATTTATGATGAAGAAATCCTTAATGGTGCTTTACCGCTTTATGACTGGCTTCACCTTCATCATGAAGATTTTACAGGACAGTATGGGAAATTCTGGTCAAGATACAGGAACTATCCATGGTATCAGGAGGATGTTAGAGTTAATGAGGAAATTGCAGAAAAAACAGGATTAAGCAAAGTTTCACAATTAAAGCTTGCAGTAGTAATAAAAATAAGGGAATTTGTATCAGGCGGTGGATATTTGTTTGCCATGTGTTCAGCATGTGATAGTTATGATGTTGCACTTGCTGCTGATGGAGTGGATATTTGTGATGTGATGTTTGACGGCGACCAGCCCGACCCTGATGCACAATCAAAGCTTGATTACAGTAATTGTTTTGCTTTTAAGGATTTTACACTTAGCAGAAATCCACGTGAATATGAAATATCATCAATAGATGTAACACAAACCCGTCCAAGAACATTAAATAAAAACAACGACTTTTTTACTTTGTTTGACTTCTCCGCAAAATGGGATCCTGTGCCTACTATGCTTTGTCAGGACCATGAAACTGTAATTAAAGCATTTATGGGGCAAACAACTGCTTTTAATAAAAAGTATATTAAATCAAGTGTTTTAATTATGGGCGAAAACAAAGCAATCAATGAGGCACGCTATATTCATGGAGAATTCGGGAATGGCACCTGGACTTTTTACGGAGGACATGATCCTGAAGATTATCAACATTTTATCGGTGATCCACCTACTGAACTTGACCTTTTTCCAAACTCACCAGGCTACCGGTTAATATTAAATAATATTCTTTTCCCGGCAGCAAAAAAGAAAAAACAAAAAACGTAAAGCAGTAAACTGCAAGATAAAAGATAAAAGTAAAAAGTGAAGCGAAGCAAACCGTTATCCTTCTGTATGACTTAGTAATAAAAGATTATAGAAGGTAATGAAAAATATTTTACCATTTTGTGTAAAGATTTTATGGATTAGATACTAAGGGATTATATGTTTATAAAATGATGACCTAATGATAAGGTACGACCCCGACGGGGTCGAATGTTTTATTCGTATCTGTTTTTCTATAAACATTTGAACCCTTTGGGTTCTGGTATTTTGTTCTATAATTCAATTTTAGATCTAAAATCTAAAACTATTCCCTATATTATTATCAATTTCTCTCTGATTTTCGAATCGCTTGTAACCAATTCAATAATATACATTCCTTGCCGGAGCTTTGAAACATCAATTGTATTGGTTATTGGTTTTTTATGTAATACTTTTTGGCCGATCTGGTTATAAATATTTACTTCTTTTATAATTGCTCCATTCTCAACTAAAATAAAAAGCTTTTTTCTGGCAGGGTTAGGATATATCGAAAATTCAGATCCGACATTTATGTTTGGAACCCAAGCAGCACAAGCTTCTTCCACTTCTTCCTGGCTGTTGCATCCTATTGCATTATCATGGATTTCAATATCTCCGTTTGGACTGGACAGATAATCACAAATGCTTTGCACCTCACATGTAGATAATGAAGAATTATATGTTATGTATAAATCACTAATAGATCCGGCATCAATATGATCCAGACCTGTTAAACTGGCCAGGGCAGCGTTGTTCCAAATCCAAAGGTCTCTCCCGATGGAAGTCACATTGTCAAGTCCTGTTAAACTTGTCAAGGCATCGTTGTATTCAATATAAAGATTTCCCCCGATGGAAGTCACATTGTCAAGGCCTGTTAAACTGGTCAGGGTAGCGTTGTAAGCAATCCAAAGGTATCCCCCGATTGAAGTCACATTATTAAGGCCTGTTAAAGTGATCAGGGCAGTATTGCTCCTAATTCGAAGGTTTTCCAGAATGGAAGTCACATTGTCAAGTCCTGTTAAACTTATCAGGGCGGCGTTGTTTTCAATCCAAAAGTATCCCCCGATGGAAGTTAAATTATCCAATCCAGTTAAACTTGTCAGGGCACCGTTGTATTCAATCTCAAGGTCTCCATCGATGGAAGTCACATTTTCAAGGCCTGTTAAACTTGTCAGGGCATCGTTGCCCCAAATTGTAAGGTATCCTCCGATGGAAGTCATATTGTCAAGGCCTGTTAAACTTGTAAGGGCATCGTTGTAACGAATATAAAGACCTCCAATGGAAGTCACATTGTCAAGATATATTAAACTTGTCAGGACATCGTTGTCCCTAATTACAAGGTATCCACCGATGGAAGTCACATTGTCGAGACCTGTTAAACTGGTCAGAGCATCGTTCTTCCAAATCGTAAGGCTTCCACCGATGGAAGTCACATTTTCAAGGCCTGTTAAACTTGTCAGGGCATCGTTGCCCCAAATTGTAAGGTATCCACCGATGGAAGTCACATTGTCAAGACCTGTTAAATTTGTCAGGGCAGCGTTGTTCTTAATCCAAAGGCATCCTCCAATGGAAGTCACATTGTCAAGACCTGTTAAACTGGTCAGAGAAAAGTTGCCATCAATTCTTAGGTCTTCCCCGATGGAAGTCAAATTTTCCATGCCTGTTAAACTTGTCAGAGCATCGTTGTATTCAATCTCAAGGTCTCCCTCGATGGAAGTCATATTGTCAAGGGCTGTTAAGCTTATCAGGGCAGGGTTGTGCACAATTACAAGGTATTCACCGATAAAAGTCACATTATCCAGTCCAGCCAAACTTTCCAGGGCAGGGTTGTATCTGATGTAAAGATATCCACCTATAGCTGTCAAAACATTTAACCCGTTTAAATTAGTAATATCATCCCCGTTAATCTCAACATCTCCCTCTATTTCCGTACAGTTTGGGTAATTGGTTTGGAAATTGTCAATTTCTGCCTGAGTTGTAAATGTAATTCCTTCAGGCAGGCAGGGTTGGGATGATGCTGTTATCTGATAAAAAAATAGAATAAAAACTATAAGAGATAACTGTTTCATGTTAATATAATTTTAGTTAAGAAATTTTACGCTAAAGATAGTAAATATTTTTATATTATGTAACACATAATGCTTTAAAAAATTCGGATTGAAAATATAAACAGCTCATGCTCTTGTCCGATTACCGACGTAAACGAGCGCCATCTGGGATAAATTTATTGAATATTGTTTCTTATTTTTTAGTTCTCCGTATTGTATATATTTTCCATAAGTTCATAAAAAACAAATCCATCAAAAATAAATTCAACTCTGTTTCCGCAACTGTCGGCGGGAATAAAATCTATTATACCATTTTTGGTCTCAAGTCCGGGAGTATAAAAATTCAGCTTACCACTCTCAATCCAGCTACAAGATGTAGTGTCTTTTAACGGTACAATTATATTTCCTTCAAAAGCATTATTTTCTGAGGAAGTTCCGTTAGCTTCACCAATAATTGAAAATACATCATCTTCAAAGTCCTGCGGAGTTTCATCACCTTCAGTCCAGATGAAAGTTTTATCCGATTGCCATTTAACAGTGCTGATAGAATCAGTTAATAAAAGCACAGCATTATTTATAAGTACAGAATATGAATTTTTATTATCAGCATTTAAACCGTCATTGGTCATTGTTATTGAGGCCTGCACATTTGTGTTATTAACATAAAATTTTTCAAATGTAATTGTAGCGTTTGATCCGGCAGCACTGAAAACGGTATCAAGGAATACATAATATTTACCCCTTCTGGATTTTCCGTCGGGGCATAATATGTTCCAGTCGCCGTAAGTAATCCCGATTTTTAAAGAAGGTGCTGTATAATAATACACATCTGCTTCATTTATTTTCAAATATCCTTCGTTATGCAAAACAGTATCATATCCTGCCCTGAAAACCATTTTAAAAATATCTTTAAAAATATCTTCTGCCAAAACATAATCTTTTGCAGCATTCAAATTGGCAGTATAATCTTTTGATTCGTTTTCTTTTTTGCACGATAATGAAAGCAATATCATACTGAAAATCGTAATAAGAAAAGCAAGTTTTTTCATTCTTGTTTATTTTTCTTTTATTTATTTAAACTCCGGTTATCAAAATTTATTTTACATAAGTTAAAAATGAATAATTAAAATTATTTTGAGTATCGTCAGTAATATCCTCCTGTTCAATCAGTTTCCAATCGTTAAAATTTACTTCAAAAAAAGTATCTGCATCAAAATCTTTATGAACTCTCGTTAAATAAAATTTATTTGCAAAAGGTAAAAATTGTTTATAAATGGAAGCACCGCCGATAATGAAACTTTCTTCCGTTTCATTGCATAAATCCAAAGCTTCATTAATTGAATAAACTGTTATACATCCTTCAAATTTATCGTTTTTATCATCGGAAATTACAATATTTTTTCTGTTGGGCAACGGACCATTTGGTAATGATTCATAAGTTTTTTTACCCATTATTACCTGATGTCCTTTTGTGATTTTTTTAAATCGTTTCAAGTCGTTTGATATGTGCCATAAAAGTTTATTATCCTTTCCAATGGCACTATTCTGAGCAATTGCAACAATTATTGATATTTTTTTCATTAATTTTTGAATTTATTAAAATTGTGCCGTATGAAATTACAGAACTGTTAAACCGAAATCTTGCCTTTAATATGAGGATGGGCCGTATAATCCACCAGTTCAAAATCTTCATATTTAAAATTAAAAATATTATTTACTTCGGGATTGATTTTCATGGTTGGTAGTTTGTATGGCTTACGTGTTAGCTGCAATTTCACCTGATCAATATGATTCAGATAAATATGAGCATCACCGAAAGTGTGAATAAAATCGCCGGGTTTAAGGTTAGTTACTTGAGCTACCATCATTGTCAAAAGTGAATATGAAGCAATATTAAAAGGCACTCCAAGGAAAATATCAGCACTTCGCTGGTATAAATGACAGGATAATTTTCCGTTGGCAACATAAAACTGGAACAAAATATGGCATGGAGGCAAAGCCATTTTATCCAGTTCGCCAACATTCCATGCATTGATTATATGTCTTCTTGAATCCGGATTTGATTTTATAGATTCAATTAAATTAGTGATCTGGTCAATATGTTTACCATCCGGTGTAGGCCACGACCGCCACTGGTAGCCGTAAATATGTCCAAGGTCGCCGTTTTCGTCAGCCCATTCATTCCAGATAGTTACTTTATTATCATTAAGATATTTTATGTTTGTATCGCCAGCCAAAAACCAAAGCAACTCATAAATGATTGACCTTAAATGCAGTTTTTTGGTTGTCATTACCGGAAAACCTTTATTTAAATCAAATCTCATCTGATAACCAAAAACGCTGATAGTTCCTGTTCCAGTGCGGTCTTTTTTTTCAATACCGGTTTTTAAAACGTGATCTAATAAATCAAGATATTGTTTCATTATATTAATATTATTGTTATTGACGTTTTCTTGCAAACACTACTTATCCAATAAGCATTCCGACAATTGTTGCAGAAAACAAAGATGCGATTGTACCTGCCAGTAATGCTTTCATTCCATATTTTGAAAGCAATACTCTTTGATTTGGGGCTAGCGAACCTATACCTCCAATCTGAATACCTATTGAAGCAAAATTTGCAAAACCACAAAGCATATATGTTGCCATAATAATTGATTTTTGATGTGCAAAGGCACCTGCTTCTTTCAGGTCGGCAAGACTGATATATCCGATAAATTCGGTCATTATAATTTTTTCGCCAAGCAAACGACCGACAAGTGTCATATCCTGTGTACTTACACCAATCAGCCACATTATTGGTGAAAAAACATATCCCAAAATAAATTGAAGCGAAAGTTCATTATACTGACCACTTGTCCCTTCTGCAATCAAAGAGTTTAGCCCTGTCCACCCGCCAATTTTCATCATAATAAAATTGAACATTGCTATAAATGCAATGAATACCAGCAGCATTGCAGCTACATTTACCGCTAATTTTATTCCATCTATTGTGCCGTTTGAGATAGCATCAAGCACATTAGTGCCAATCTTTTCTTTTGATATTTCTATAGTTTTTGAAACATCTTCGGTTTGAGGTACTAAAATTTTTGATGCAACAACTGCTCCGGGTGCAGCCATTATTGAAGCAGCTAATAAATGTTTTGCAAACATCAACCGTTGTACCGGGTCATCACCACCTAAAAAACTAATATAAACCGCAAGTACCCCTCCTGCAAGTGTTGCCATGCCTCCTGTCATTACAAGCAATATCTCCGACTTATTCATTTTTGGGAGATATGCCTTTATCATGAGTGGAGATTCAGTTTGTCCTAAAAATATATTTCCTGCTACTGATAAGCTTTCAGCACCTGATAATTTCATAGCTTTTGACATCAACCATGCAAGAACATAAACTATCTTTTGGATAATTTTTAAAAAATACAAAAGACTCATTAATGCTGAAAAGAAAATAATTGTTGGTAATATCTGTGTTGCAAAATTGATAAGCGGTGCTTCTACTTCACCTGTTACCATTGATCTAAACAAAAAATCACTGCCAGCTTTTGTGAAATCAAGAATAAGAACAAATATTTTTCCTGTAAATTCAAAAATTGCCTGAATAACGGGAATATGTAAAATCCCTATTGCAATAAGCACCTGTATGCAAAGTCCGGTAATTACCACCCTCCATGATATTGCTTTACGGTTGTTGCTGAAAACATAAGCAATTAAAACCAAAACAATAATCCCTAAAATTCCCCTCAAAATTGTTATAAAACTAATACCCGAACCTTTTTCAGAAATAAGAATGCTTTTTCTTCCTTCTGATATTATTGTCAAATCTTTTTCTGCATCTTCAACCGACATTTCAACCGTAGAATCAATATTAGGGATTTCAAATGATGTTGAATCATTTTGAACTGTTGAATTCTGAGCAATGACTATTACCGAACCTATTGCAATAACTATTATTATAAAAAATAAAAATTTATACTTCATACTTTTTTCCTTCTGTTAATTTCATCCCTGATTTCAGACGCCTTTTCATATTCTTCATTATCAATAGCTTTTTTCAGTAGAATATGTAATTCATTCAATGAGTAATCGGCATATACATTTCCTTTTTTATCTTCTCGCTGAGTTTTTTGCTTACCCAACGGACTTGCAACAGTCTCATCCAAAATAATACCTGCTTCTGCCAGAATTTTTTCATAAGTATAAATAGGGCAATGAAATCTAATAGCCAAAGCAACGGCATCTGAAGTACGTGAATCTATCTCATTTATAATACCACCCTGTTCACATATTAATTTTGCAAAAAATACTCCTTCATGAAATTTATTTATTATAACTTCCTTAATTATTACACTATAAGTATCGGCAAATTTCTTAAATAGATCGTGAGTTAAGGGTCTTGACGGTTTCATCTTTTCAAGTTCAATAGCTATTGCCTGCGCCTCAAATCCCCCAATAATGATTGGGAGTCTTCTTTTTGAGCCTACTTCTCCCATAATCAATGCATAAGCTCCGCTTTGCGACTGGCTGTATGACATTCCTATTATTTCAAGCCTGATTTTGTCCATTTTATTAAAAAAATAATGAAGATAATTTTAAAAAAAGTTAAGTTGATAAAAGTATTAAATTTTTTTATAAAGACTTAATAATTTATTAACAATTATTTTTTAAGCTTATACTTTGTTATCTATTTATAGTAATGTTAAATTCAAATTGCAAATATGTTGAAAAAAAATTAAATCTTAATTATGTTAATGTTTTTCAATTAAAATACTTTATTAATTTTGTCAACCTTAAAAATATCTATTCTGATTTAAATAATTTTATATATAACCAAATAAATTTAATAAGATGAAAAAAATACTTAGCATTTTAGCAATTTTTCTTTTGCCTGTATTCACTTTTGCAAGTGAAGCAAATTTACCGATTCCTGATTTAAGACAAAGTTATTTTGAAACATTCGGAATGAATGGCTGGACATTATTATTGATTGGTGTTATTATCATTTTTATTGGAATGTTTTTCGGATTATGGCAATACATAAATATTAAAAAAATTCCTGTTCATAAATCAATGTTAAATGTTTCAAATACTATTTATGAAACTTGTAAAGTATATTTATTACAGCAGGGTAAGTTTTTAATAATACTTTTTTTAATTATTGCAGTTGCCATTTCATATTATTTTCTTGGATTAGCAGATCTTAAATTACCAAAAGTATTATTAATATTATTATGGACGGTAATAGGAATATTAGGTTCGTATGGCGTTGCATGGTTTGGAATAAGAATTAATACTATGGCAAACAGCCGTACATCTTTTGCAGCTTTAAAACAAAAACCGTTTAATGTAATGTCAATTCCTATGCAGTCGGGTATGAGCGTGGGATTACTTTTGGTTTGTGTTGAGTTAATTATGATGATAGTTATTCTTTTATTTGTACCGGGTGAAAGTGCCGGCGCATGTTTTGTTGGGTTTGCCATTGGAGAATCTCTCGGAGCAAGTGCATTAAGGATTGCAGGAGGTATTTTTACAAAAATTGCTGATGTTGGTGCCGACCTGATGAAAATTGTTTTTAACCTTCCCGAAGATGACCCGCGAAATCCCGGTGTAATTGCCGACTGTGTCGGTGATAATGCAGGCGACAGCGTAGGACCAACTGCCGACGGTTTTGAAACTTATGGCGTAACAGGAGTTGCTCTAATTGCATTTATTGTTCTTTCTATTGATTTTACTGTTTTAAATATTTTTCCAACTGAAGCTTCTGCTTTAAATTTTCAAAGCGTTTTAATAGTATGGATATTTGTCATGCGTATTTTAATGATATTCACTTCTTTGTTTTCATACTATATTAATCTTTATATTTCAAAAGTCAAATTTGGAAATGCCGATGAATTCAATTTTGAAGCCCCGCTGACAAATCTTGTTTGGATAACTTCAATTTCATCAATTATTGTTACATACATTATAAGTTATTTATTAATAGGGGAATTAACCATATCACAGGGAATAGTTACTGATTTATGGTGGAAGCTGGCAACTATAATCAGTTTCGGGACTTTGGCTGCTGCACTTATTCCTGAATTTACAAAAGCATTCACAAGCTCAAATTCACGGCATGTAAAAGAAATTGTAACAGCTTCGCGTGAGGGAGGTGCTTCATTAACTATTCTTTCGGGGCTTGTGGCAGGAAATTTCGGTGCTTTCTGGAAAGGATTTGTTATTGCTGCATTAATGTTTGGAGCTTATTTTATAAGTACGTTGGGATTAAACGAATATATGACATACCCGTCAATTTTCGCTTTCGGATTGGTTGCATTTGGTTTCCTCGGAATGGGACCAGTTACAATTGCCGTTGACAGCTACGGACCTGTAACTGATAATGCTCAATCAGTATTTGAACTTTCTCAAATTGAAAAAATTCCGAATATTAAAGAAGAAATTAAAAAAGATTTCGGCTTTGAACCCAATTTTGAAAGAGGTAAGCATAATCTTGAAGCTAACGACTCTGCAGGAAATACTTTTAAAGCAACTGCAAAACCGGTGTTAATCGGAACAGCAGTAATCGGAGCAACAACAATGATTTTCTCAATTATACTTTTATTGAAGAAAATGAATTTGCTGCAATTAGAGCTAACCGACCCGCAGGTAATAATTGGTTTTATCACAGGCGGAGCAGTGATTTTCTGGTTTACAGGGGCATCAATACAAGCCGTTACTACAGGAGCTTATCGTGCTGTTGAATTTATCAAAAAACATATAAATCTTGATAAAAAAGAAGCGGATATTCAGGATTCAAAAGATGTTGTTAAAATTTGTACTAAGTATGCACAAAAAGGTATGTGGAATATATTTGCAGTGATCTTTTCGCTGACATTGGCTTTTGCATTTTTTGACCCTAATTTCTTTGTTTCCTACCTGATATCAATTGCAGTATTCGGATTGTTTCAGGCAATGTATATGGCAGATGCCGGTGGTGCCTGGGATAATGCGAAAAAAGTGGTTGAAGTTGACCTGAACGAGAAAAACACCCCACTGCACGAAGCAACTATTGTTGGCGATACAGTTGGTGACCCATACAAGGATACATCATCGGTTTCATTAAATCCGATTATTAAATTCTCTACTTTATTCGGATTGTTAGCTGCTGAAATATCTATTGAAATGATTTTACACGCTAAAGACACTGGCGGAACAAATTACGCCCCTATTATCGGTGGTATTTTATTTGTTATCGGTTTGTTCTTTGTGTACCGTTCGTTCTATGGAATGAGGATTAAGAAATAATGTCGGATGTCAGATGCCTGACCCGTAAGGAAGTCATAGGCGTTAACTTCAGTATCAAAATGATTATTTTGTATGATAATTGAATAACGGTAATGGTAAAGGTTAGGAAGCCGGTTTGGGTAAAGGAAAAAGGTTAGGTGTAAAAAAACTTTACCATTACCTCTAAACCAAACAGGTTTCTTAACCCTAACCCTATAACCTAAAAATAAAAATATTTAAGTTAACGCTAATGCGTAAGGAAGTGTGAATCAGCTCGCCCTCGTTTGTAACGAGTGCGAAATATTTTAGCGTTTGTAACGCTAACTATATGTTTTTAGCTTTAGTGTAATTAATTCTATATCTAAATAATTATCTAAATCTGCATAATTTCTTGAAGAGCTAAATAAATAATCTTTCTCTTTCTCCACTATCAATTCTTTAACAGGATTCTTGTATATATAGTCAAGCTTTTGATATAAAAATTCGTTGCTACAAATAACTTTTGCCTGATTACAATCCTGCCAAACTTTGTAGTTCTTAATTCGTTTTAAATATTTACCAGCATACGAAAAATAATTTAACATCCATTTTCTCCGACTTTCCGGCTATTCCTGTATTTGATCAAAAGTTTTATATTTATCTGACATAAAATCTAAATTACTAATTTTATTTAAATAATTCTTATTTGTCGTTATAAACGACTTACTACAAGGCACTCGTTACAAACGAGCGCCAGCTGGAATAACTGTTACAGCTTACATTTTGCATTTCAATGATGTATTACAAAAGAAAAATGCTGGATGGCACGTTCATCTTTTGGAATTGAATAAATCCATTCTAAAATATCCTTGATGTTTTCTTTTTTTGTATATGGTATGTCCTGTTTTGTATAAACAAATACCAAGAGGTCGGCATCTTCTTTTTTTTCAGCCACTAAACGGTAATTAACATTTAGAGGAAATTGTACTTCAATACCTTTGTGAAAAAGCTTATTTTTTTCGTATTTATTTGGGAAAAGAAATTTTGCATCATAGTTGTCGCCGAAAAGAAAAATTCTTAAATATCCATCCTGATATGGAAGAAATGTAAATTCAAGAAACGTGCTATCATAATACCATTCCTTTATTCCTTCAACTTTAAAGTCAAATGACAAGTCTCTTTCTGTTTTATATTTGATAACTGTAGCATTAATTGTGACTTCTAAATACGGGTTTCCTGATCCATCTACTTCCCATTTTTCATTAATTAATTCCCATTCTTTCACCTCGCCATCCAGTTCTATAGCAGAAATTGAATTAAAGATTTGCTGAAAATCCTCACTGCTTTGTGAGATATTTAAAATATAGGTACTTGAGATATTTTCTGTTATACCGGCACGAAGTAATGCTTCTTTTTTAGCTTCCAGTATGGCTTTGTTTTTAGTTTGTTCCGGTGTCATATTATCTGCCATTGAGCAAGCACCCTTTACTCCTTTTATTTTAATATTCCTCTGGGAAACAAGTAATAAGGGCAGAGAAGATAAAAAGAAAATGAGCAAAATAAAGTACAAGCATTTGTTGTGATGCTTTGTAAGATTTTGATATTTCAGATGTTTGCTCATAAGAAATGATATGTAATTTTTTCGTAAATATATTAAATGTTTTGTAACTATTCAGGTATAAAAAATTATTAACAATTAAATTCCAAAACAGCTTTGAATATTGTTCCGAAAGCTTTCGGAATTCGGTCATTGAGATTTATCCATACGGACAAGTTTTATGATTTTTAATATATAGTGATTTAGGGTTACCAACCTTTGGAAGGTTGGAAACCCATCTTTATGTAAGGTTGGCAACCCTTCTTTAAAAGTTCATTAGTTTATCAAGTTTGTCCTGCAGGATGTCGGTTTCTTCTTCAAGTTTCTGGCGGATTGCCTTTTTGGCTATATCTGTAGCTGTTTTGCTGTCATACGCCATGCGGACATTTGCTTCTATATTGTCTTCACCGATTTTTTTATACATTTCCACAAGTGGTATCACCCTTCCTAATTCCTGTGCAATGACATTTTTTGAGGCAGCAACTGTTTTTGTTACAGCAGCAGCTTCTGTAGTGCTTAACTGCTGTGTTGCAATATTATTCTCAATCAATGCAGCAACATTGGTTGCAATAGTACCTGCAAGTTCAAGTTTTGCAGTTTCGGTTGCCTGTATCTTTGCGGCAGTCTGGGTTTCTGATACAGAGTTGCCTGTTGCCACGATATACTTTGGATAACCCTGCTCATCAGTTTCCATTTGTTTAAACCATGCACTTTCCAACTGAATATCCATTGGTAATGCTCCAATAGCCACATAATAGCCATCTTTTTTATACATCTTAGCTTCTTTTCTTGCCTTTTTCATAGATCTCTGTTTTAGTCTTTTCTCAATATCCTTAGAAGTTTGTTGAGCAAAAGAAGGTGTAAAAACAGATACTGTAAACAATGTAACTAATACTAAAATAATTTTTTTCATGATAATTTGTTTTTAATGTTAAACATTTGATTTATTTATTCTTTTGTACACAAAAAGTAGGAAATGTGACAAATATTTATTAAAATGTTTCAGTTTCCCATGCTGGCCCATGCGGGCTAACTTCGTGTCGCAGGTTTTAGGTTTCGGGTTTCTGTATAAATCCGAAAAGATTGAGTTATTATTAGTACAAAAACCCAAACAACCACAATGGAATCTTGTTTCCTATTCTATATTCAATGTCATCCGAAACCACATAGGCATCTTCTATACCGGCAATTTGTTTTCTGCTTTTATTTGATCCGCCTATTTCAAAAGTATATTTTCCATCCACCAGAAAATCACCTGACTTTGGATATGCAACCTTGTGTTTAACATTAATCTGGTTCAGGAAAAAGGTTTCCCGTAAGTTGCCTTTGTTAGGTGCTTCCTGTGTAAGGGAAAACATCAGATTTGTATTTTGCAGGTAAAGTTTATCGGGCTTATTCAGATAATTAATGCCAAAAGTATCTTTAGTAAGCCATTTAACAATGCCTGCTTTTTCAAGATAAAATAAATATTTCAAAAGAGAGTCGCGACTTGTGCCAGACTGTGCAGCAAGTTTCTGGATATTAGGTTTATAGGGTGTAAGATATGATAAAACAGCAAGCATCTTTTTCATTTTTAATACAGAATAGAAATCAATATGATAAATGGCAGGCATGTCGCTTTCCAAAACAATGTTTATGGTATTCATCAATCTGTTTGAGTAATTCATGCCCGATTCTATAAAGAAAGGATAATAACCATATTGAAGGTATTCGTTAAAAAGTTTTAATGGTTTAATTTTTTCTAAAATTTCCCAGAAATTTTCTTGTTTTACATCAAGAATATTAGCTAAGGTAAGTACATCAAAATTTATCTTATATTTTAAATCAATGAATTCCCTGAATGAAAGTCCTGGTAGATTATAGACCACAGCCCTCCGACTCAGGTCATGCGAACCTTTGTAAATATCAAGTGCTGAAGAACTGGTGAAAACAATTTTTAGAGAAGGTAAATTATCGTATATATTTTTTAGTTCCTGCGACCAATTTGGATACTTATGTACCTCATCAAGAAAAAGGTAATCACCACCCTGTTTGTAAAATTCTTCAGCAAAATACACTAATGGTGTTTCTGAAAAATATATATCGTCCAGACTAACAAATAGAGCTTCTGAGTTTTTTGGAAGTCTGTTTTTGATATACTGAAGCATCATAGTTGTTTTTCCGCTTCCTCTTGCTCCCGAGATGCCTATCAAACGATCTCCCCAATGAATTTCATCAAGTAGAAAACGGGTAAATCTTAAGGGCGTTCTTCTTAAATGTTCCGATGATATTTGTTTTAACCTGTCCATTAGTTTAATGAATTTTTGACAAAGATAATGAATTATTACTAATATAGATGTGAAAAAATGAAATAAAATCACTAATTCATTAGTGAAAATATTTATTATTATAATTTGTTTTTCCAATTGATTTTTTCAATGGGAAATTGTGTAAATAAATAAAATTATCAGATTTTATGGTAATGGCCGATTTATATCCGGTAATGAACGAAAATAATTAATTTTGGTTAACGGTAAAATTTGGATTGGTTGACGGTTTGTATTGGTTGGTTCGATTGGTTTGGTTGGTTTGGTTGGTTTGCACGTTGAGACGCACGGCCGTGCGTCTCTGCAATCATACCGTACAAACCATCATCCCGCACAAACCACCCGTTTCATGCAGAACCATCCATTCTGTAAAAACCGTAAAACCTGTTTAAATCGGGTATTTATAAAATGGATATAATATTTTTAAAATTTATTTTCTGACATACAACCAAAATTACTAAATTTATTTGTCGTTATAAACGACTTATTACAAGGTACTCGTAAAACAAACAATCGCCAGCT
>JAUXFX010000192.1 GCA_030622635.1 Bacteroidota bacterium | reverse complement strand
TAGACCGCAAATATAAAGGGATGAAGAATTACAGCAGATTTTTTCATTATAAAAAATTAAATATTAAACAATTATTAATTTTTTAAAAAATGCAAAATTATAATAATATTTTACAATATGC
Source organism: Bacteroidota bacterium (assembly GCA_030622635.1). GTDB lineage: Bacteria > Bacteroidota > Bacteroidia > Bacteroidales > JADFUO01 > JADFUO01. The sequence goes on along the minus strand of JAUXFX010000192.1, from coordinate 5,713 downwards.
GGGTTAATTTTAAGAAAAAATACTATCTTGGCAAAATATAATTTTGATTAAATTAATGGGAAAATTCAAACTTATAACTTACAGGAAACGCAGGTCAATAACAATTCTTGGAAAGCTGTTAATACTAATTTGTTTCATTTTTATTGTTGGTTTAATTGCAGTAAACCTTAACAGCTTTTTAACTATTACAAAACCTGTTGAAAGCAAATTACTTGTTGTTGAAGGCTGGCTCCCCGACTATACATTAAAAGGAGTTATGGAAGAGTTCTACAATAATGATTATGAGAGATTAATTATTACAGGTAAACCGTTAATTAAGGGTTATTACATTTCAAAATATAAATCATCGGCAGACATTGCCGAAGCCACGCTTATAAATTTTGGTTTCAATAAAGATTTAATTGAAACAATCACAATTCCAAGAACCATATTCAAAGACAGAACTTATACAACTGCTTTAGCTTTTATTAATTGGCTGAAAAAATCAGACCATAATGTTAATTCAATAAATGTATATACGCTTGGCTGTCATGCAAGACGAAGCCGTTTACTGTTTAAAAAAGCATTAGGTAAAGAAATAAAAATCGGTATAATTGCAGGAAAGGATTTAAGTTATGACCCTGTTAAATGGTGGAATTCAAGCAGGGGATTCAGAACTGTTACGAACGAAGCTCTGGCATATTTATACGCAAAACTATTTTTCCATCCTGATAAAGAAAAAATTACAGAAGAATTAAAAATATGAAAAAGTTAGATATCAAGGTTTTATATGTTGAAGATGAAAAAATCCTACGGTCAATTTATACTAAAGTATTAAGTGACAGGATAAATAAATTATATGTTGGTGTAAATGGTGAAGAAGGATATAATCTTTATAAAAAATACAAGCCTGATTTAATTATTACTGACATTAAAATGCCAATAATGAGCGGGCTGGAAATGGTCAGGAAAATCAAAGCTAAAGATCAGAACATTAAAATTGTTATAATGTCTGCTTATGGTCAGGCTGAATACTTTATGCAGGCAATTAACTATGGAATTCAAGGATTTCTGTTAAAGCCTGTTGATAATAAGCAATTGTTTTCATTAATAAATGAACTTGCTAAAGCAGCTATTCTGGAAAAAAGTGTTAAATATCAGGAATTACAACGACGAAAAGCAGAAAAGGCACTAAAACGAGGTGAGGCAATATTAAAAGCTGTTAATTTTGCATCAGAACAATTTCTGAAAATAAATTACGGAGAAGAAACTATAAAAAAGGTACTACAACGTTTGGGAGAAGCAAGTAAAGTAAGCAGAGTCTATGTTTTTGAAAATAACACCTATAATAACAGAATAACTACAAGTCAAAAATTTGAATGGGTTGCCAAAAACATCAAACCCGAAATTGACAATCCCGAACTTCAGGATATCCCAATTTTGGATAGCGGATTTAAAAGATGGGTAGATGAATTTTTAAAAGGTAATCCAATTTATGGATTAATTAAAGATTTTCCCGAAAGCGAACAAAAAATTCTTTCTTCCCAGTATATTCTGTCAATTGTTGTTGTTCCGATTTTTGTAGATAAATTAGTGTGGGGCTTTATCGGTTTTGATGATTGCAAAACACAAAGAATATGGACATCATCCGAACTAAAAGCACTTAATACATCAGCCGATATTTTCGGAGCAGCAATTCATCGTGGAGAAGTGGAAGAAAAGCTCAGAAAACTAAATGCTGAACTTGAGAAAAGAGTTGAAGAGCGAACCGAAGACCTGCAAGAAGAAATCTCGGAACACATCTGCACGGAAATTAGACTTAGGGAAAGTGAGGAAAATTACAGACAGATATTTGAAAATGCCAATGACGGCATTCTGTTAAGTGTAAACGGAATAATTAATTTTATTAACCCTAAAATATATGAAATAACAGGATTCATGCCCAAAGAAGCAATCTCAAAGCCTTTTATTAATTTTATTCATCCTGACTACAGGGAATTAGTTTTAACTAATCATAAAAAAAGACTAAAAGGTGAAAAAGTAATTGACAGGTATGATATTAAAGCATTTGATAAAAAAGGTAATGAAAAATGGTATGAAATAAAATCAAATGTTACTTCATGGGAAGGCGAACCTGCCGTATTAACGTTCTTAACCGATATAACAACCAGAAAAAAAACTGCCGAAGAATTAAACGAACTTAATAAGCATCTTGAAAAAAGAGTAAAAGAAGAATTAAAAAAAATTGAATTACAACAACAATTATTAATTCAAAAATCAAAACTTGAATCATTAGGTGAACTGGCAGCAGGAATTGCCCATGAAATCAATCAACCATTAGTCGGAATCTCAATGGGATTGGATAATATATTAATTAAATCAAAAAACAATGAAGTTACCAAAGATTACCTGAATACAAAATTTAATAAATTATTTGAAGATATTGAAAGAATACGAAACATTATAAATCATATTAGAGTATTCTCAAGAGTTCAGGATTTATCTGATTTTGAAAAAGTTAATATTAATGAGGTTATTAATAACGCACTTTTAATGATTAAGGCTCAATATAAAAATCATAATGTAAAATGTACTTTAAATTTAAATTGTAAAGATTGTTATACTTATGGTAATAAATACAAACTTGAACAGGTAATTTTAAATATACTGTCAAATGCAAAATACGCTATTGATGAAAAAGAAAATACAACTAACGATGTATCCTATCAAAAACAGATTAAAATCAAAACTTATGAAAATAAAAATAATCTATTTATAAATATTGAAGATAACGGTATCGGAATCCCTGAAAATGATCTGATTAAAATATTTGACCCGTTTTTTACAACAAAAAAATCCGAAATTGGAACAGGACTAGGATTATCAATAACTTATGGTATCTTAAAAGAAATGAAAGGTGATATTAATGTGGAAACCAAGTTGAACAAACACACAATTATGAAAATTTCATTACCTAAACTATAATAGAGGTAAAACGGAAAGATAAAAGTTAACGAAACAATTACATGATGAAAAAAATTAACATTTTAGTACTGGATGACGAAAGAAGAGTAAGAGATGAAATTGAAGAATTTTTACTTGGAAATAATTATGAAGTCTCAAAAGCCGGTTTACCTTCACAAGCATTTGATATTTTAAAACAAACCGAAATTGACATTGCCATCTTAGATATTAAACTCCCTGAGATGAATGGATTAAGTGTTTTAAAAAAAATTAAAAAGCAATATCCCGAAATTGAAGTTATAATGATATCAGGGCATGGCGATATGAATAGCGTAATAGATGCAATGCGTTTGGGTGCATCTGATTTTTTCCAAAAGCCATTCAGATTAATTGAAGTAAATAATGCAATTGAACGAACCAAAAAATTTATCACCCTTAATCAAAAATTAAAAGAAGCTGAACAAAATTATTCGCTGCTTTCAAAAGAGCTTTATGAAAATATCGGACAACGATTGTTAGGAAACAGTTCTGCTTTGAATAATGTTATTGACTTGATGACAAAAGTTGCCAAAACAGACACAACTTCAGTGCTGATAACCGGCGAGAGCGGAACAGGTAAAGAACTGGTTGCACGCGGAATTCACTATCTGAGTGTAAGGAACAACCATTATTTTCATTCGGTAAATTGTTCTGCAATACCTGAAAGTTTATTTGAAAGCGAATTTTTCGGTCATAAAAAAGGAGCATTTACAGGAGCAACCGAAGATAAATCCGGGTGGTTTGAAATTGCCAATAAAGGCACTCTGTTTTTAGATGAAGTAAGTGATATGCCAATGAACCAACAGGCAAAATTATTAAGAGTGCTGGAAGAAAAAAAGATAACCAGGGTTGGTTCGCATAAGTCAATAGATGTTGATGTAAGAGTTATCGCCGCATCAAATCAGGATATTGAAAAAATGAGCAATGAAAGAAAATTCAGGTTTGACCTGTATCACCGGCTATGTTCGTTTATAATTCATATTCCGCCTTTGCGGGAAAGAAAAAAAGATATTCCTTTGTTATTGAATTATTTTATTAAAAATTATTCAAATAAAATGGCAAAGCCTATTAAAAATATTGATAAAGACATCTTAAAAAAACTAACCGGATATAGTTTTCCAGGAAATATCAGGGAATTAAAAAATATGATTGAAAGAGCAATGATTTTATGCGAAGACGATAATTTAAGCTTAAAGCATTTTCAGATTATCAGTAAAAACAATCTTGCTAAAAACCAATATATTAATGCTACAGATGAAATATTTGACATAGAATTAGTTGAGCACAAATTAATCACCAAAGCATTAGAGAAAGCAAATAATAATAAATCCAAAGCTGCTGCCCTGCTTAATATTTCCTGGCAGTCGTTGGATAGAAGGATGAAGAAGTATGGGATGGATTAACTTTATCTTATATATATTGAATCTTAATACCGGTTACTCAGCGATTTTCTATTGATTATTTATTGTTTTATTACTTTAACTGACTGTATTTCCCTGTCATTGATTAAAAGACCAATAATATAAGTACCGTCAGGTAGCTCCCTCCCATAATCATCCGTCCCATCCCAGTAAAACTTACCGTTTCCGGGCAGTTGACGAACATCCATTAGAGTGTTTACTTTCCTGCCGTTCATATCATAAACATCTATTATAATATGCCCGCTTTCTTTTGTGATATAACTTATGTATGTTCCGTAATTAAATGGATTTGGTGCAGCTTTGAGCAGAGGCTGTGGTTTTTTTTGTTGTAGCTCAGGTAAACCGACTAGAAAATACTCATAAGCTCCCATATCTATTCCTCCACCGCTTATGCGTGGGTTGCCTGCTAAATCAGTATCAGGAAGCTGTATGTGGGCTGGTAAATCCAGTGTACCTGCATCAATGCATGGGGATGCAGCAGTTAAGGCATAAGGATAAGTACCGGAAGTATCCCACAAAGGATCTAAGTCTATGTTGGTGGAATCGTAATATACCGTGTGATAAGGATCATATACACGAATACCTGCTTCACCGCCTGATATTAATGAATTGTATATCTCCAAAGTGCAGTCCTGCCAGGATTCATCCGATGCAATATATAATTCCGCAGGAATATTCCCGTATAATATTGAATTATATATTATTAAACTTGAAGAATAAGTTAAGCCAACACCTGCACCATAAGGATTGGTCGTTGTATTGTTACCAATAGTACTGTTTACAAGATAAACTTTTGATCCATCAGTTGCAGCAAGAGCACAGGAAGATTTATAAGGCGGGGGTGTAATGCTGAGATTATCTTTGAACTCGCAGTTGATAAAATAGCAGGTAATTGAATCCCGCTTGGATTGCATACCCTTTACAATAGCACCACCTCCAAATAACAAAGTAGTATCATAATCCGGCAGATTTTCCCTAAAAATGCAATTAACAACACGTACTGTATCGGCTGTAAATGGTGGCCCACCGGGAATATAACCCGTTGCTGCTCTGAAAGTTTTTCCTCCATGATTTTTGTAAAATTCTATATCTTTTAATAAGGAATTATTAGATCTGGAAATACGAATACTGCTTGCTGTATATCCGATATTTTCAGTAACCAGAAGATCTTCAAATATGGTGTTGTGGTTTTCGTCAGTTATCAGGGCACCATAATGAGTAGCATTTACATTGCCGTTACCGTTTCTTAAGGTAAGATGTTTAATTGAGTAATTATCAGTGTAAACATTTCCTTGCAATATATGTATTAT
>JAUXFX010000032.1 GCA_030622635.1 Bacteroidota bacterium | reverse complement strand
TATGAAAAAGCTCTTGAATATTATGAGCTTTATGCCATAGAAAAAGACAGTATTTTTAATGAAAAAAGTAATAAAACCATATCAGAACTTCAAACAAAATACGAAACCGAAAAAAAAGAACAGGAAATAAAAATCCAGAAGACACTTATTTCAAAGAAAAACCACCAACTTCTAATGTCAATAGTTATTGGTGGACTAATTATTATAATGGCAATTATCTTTATTTTCTTTCTTTATAAAACAAAAAAACAAAAGGAAAAAATTCTTAAACATGAAGCTGAAAATCTAAAAAAAGAGCTTGAATTAAAAAACAAAGAATTGGTTTGTAATGTCAGTAATATATATGTAAAGAACCAGGTAATTAATAAAGTTGCCCGAAAATTAGCAATAAGTTCCGGAGATTTTAAATCGAAAAATATTGGTATGATCCGCGATATTATTGGCGAACTTAAACAAAACTTAGACGAAACAAGCTGGAAAGAATTTGAAATACGATTTGCAAGAGTTCATGAAACTTTCTATAAAAATCTTGATAAAGCTGTTCCCGACCTTACAAATAACGAAAGAAAACTTTGTGCCATGCTCAAGTTGAATATGAGCAGCAAAGAGATAGCTGCCATTACAATGACCCTCCCCGAAAGTGTAGATTCCTCCCGTTCACGATTAAGGAAAAAAATTGGTTTATTAAAAGACGAAAATTTATCGGAATTTCTGAACAAACTCTAAAATCTTATCTTACATTATATCAGCTATTTAAAACTTTTTGTACAGAAGAAATCAAGGTGTGTTTTCTACTTTGTACAGAAGAAATCAAGGTGTATTTTGAAGGAAAACGGCTTTTTATGTTGTAATATTGAAGAAAAATATTTCTTATGTGCAAAAATCAAAATAAAAACATTAAACAAGACCCGGAAAATAGTTATGAAAAACTTGTGGCTGAATTACAAAATATAATCACAAAAACCGAAGAGACGAACAGGGCGCTTGGGAAAATACTGAAAGGTTCGGAATTTAATAAATCGTTAGACTATTCTAAAGAATTATTGTAATTTATAAAATATCCATGTATAGAAGAGAAACATTATTATACGGATTAATTTTTGAATGTCCTTTAAAGAAAGAATCGGATGATTGTCCTTTAAAAGAAATCAGGACTTTACCAATTCGTGAACGTGTAACTTTTATAAATAATTTAAGTGATACAGAAAAGAGAGAAATACTTAATTCGCATGAAATATGTATTGAAAAAAGGCAAGCTTCATTAAAAAACAAAACCAAATTACTTATAATACAAAAAAATTAGTTTTATTCTTTACAAAATTTTATTATTATGATAGATTTTAAGGAGTATTTTCTGCTGGAATTAGAAGAAGCTTATAAAACTTTTCGTGAAGAATCAAAAAAAATTCAAAATAATAAGCACTCTGATCCTAAAGTAAGATCTTCCAAAAAAAAGATTAAAAACAATAAACATCCAAACAGTTACAGATAAATATTACACTAAGGGCAAGCATGAAATACTGTTAAATTCTGACGGGCTTAAAACAGGCGTATATTATTGTACTGAAAAATTAAACTGAGCTTTAGTTAAAGGAAAAAAGATGATTAAGATTGAATAAAAATATAATTTTTAGAAAAGCTGGTTAGCGGTTTCAAACCGCTTAACAGCTATACCGATACGGAATTACGTCCCTAAGGTTTGGGATCGTTTTTTTAATAAAAAACATTAGTTACTGTTCACCTTTCTATTTGAACATTTGAATAATAGAATAATAGAACATTTGAAAAACGAAGTAAAATGAGAGAAAAGAAATATGATATTGAAGAACGGCTACTTGATTTTGCTGTTGATATAATATTTTTTGTTGAAAGTATTGAAACAGCATCAAAATCAAAACACACTTCTTAATTCGTTGTTCAGATGTTCAAATGTTCGTTATTCTATTTTACATGAGGCTGAACAGTAACAAACATTATATACTATCTACCAATCAAACATCGGGAATTCCGTCATCATTTCATTAACCCGTTTTTTTACTGAAATCCATAATTCTTCGTTTTCAATATCGCTTATTACTTCATCAATCATATCAACAATAGGAGCCATGTGTTCTTTTTTCAGTCCGCGAGTGGTAATTGCCGGTGTTCCAATCCTCAAACCTGAAGTTTGGAAAGGTGAACGGCTGTCAAAAGGAACCATATTTTTATTCACTGTAATATCGGCTTTCACTAAAGTATTTTCAACTATTTTTCCTGTAATATCCGGGAATTTGGATCTAAGGTCAATCAACATCAGGTGATTATCGGTTCCATCTGAAATAACGTGGTATCCCTTATCAACAAATGCTTTTGCCATTACTTCGGCATTTTTCTTAACCTGAATGATGTACTCCAAATATCCGTCTGTTAATGCTTCGCCAAAGGCAACTGCTTTTGAAGCAATAACATGCTCAAGCGGTCCGCCCTGAATACCGGGAAATACTGCTGAATTAAGTACAGTTGACATCATTTTGGTTACACCTTTCGGCGTTTTCAATCCCCATGGATTTTCAAAATCCTTACCCACCAGTATCATACCACCCCTCGGACCTCTTAATGTTTTATGTGTTGTTGTTGTGATAATATGGCAATAAGGAAGAGGGTCTTCAAGTAAACCTTTTGCAATCAATCCTGCAGGATGAGCAATGTCAGCCATTAAAATAGCACCTATCTTGTCAGCAATTTCACGCATTCGCTTATAATCCCAATCTCTTGAATATGCCGAAGCACCTGCAATAATAAGCTTTGGTTTTTCAATAAGTGCAACTTCTTCCATATTTTTGTAATCAATTATTCCGGTTTCTTCTTTAACTTTATATGCTACCGGTCTGTATAAAATTCCGGATGAATTAACATGAGACCCATGTGATAAGTGACCACCATGCGAAAGGTCCATTCCCATAAAAGTATCGCCTGGTTTTAAACAGGCAAGAAACACAGCCATATTTGCCTGGGCACCTGAATGAGGTTGTACGTTAGCATATTCAGCCCCGTATAATTCTTTTGCACGGTCAATTGCAATTTGTTCGGTCTGGTCAACAATTTCGCATCCTCCGTAATAACGCTTACCGGGATAACCCTCAGCATATTTATTTGTATGCACCGAACCCATAGCTTTCAACACCTGATCGCTTACAAAATTTTCAGAAGCAATTAATTCAATACCGTGTAACTGGCGCTTTTTTTCAAGGTTAATTAATTTAAAAATTTCAGTATCTTTTTTCATTATATTAAAATTTTACGATTATTTAATAATTTACCGTGCAAATTTAAAAAAATTGTAACTAATCAGTATAAAAATACTAATGAAAATTTTTTAACGAATTATGTGGAAAGAATGGAATAATGGAATAATGAGTCCACTCCGAAAAGTCAAAATATTTCTTGGTTAATTGAAAAAAAGCTTTTACCTTTAAACTTTAAACAAACTCAATAAAAATGTACCGTAAAAGTCGAGAATATACCGAGCCAGATATTTTTACAGGATCATCACAATTATTAAGTTCCCAAAAGCTTAAAATAATGGATTCTAAAAACCATTGGCATAATATGTTTTTCAAAGAAGTCACAAGTTCAATAAATGAAAATGTATTCAAGGTTTTATATCCGAGCAATACTGGCAGACCAAATTCTCCTTTAAGAATATTAGTTGCTATGCAGATTCTTAAGGAAGGTTTTAACTGGTCAGATGAGCAATTATTTAATGAATGTCGATTTGATTTATTAATTATGCGGGCTTTAGGTTTGACTAATATAAATGATGAAATACCTGCTGCTAGCACTTATTATGATTTTAAGGTCAGATTGACAAAACATCAACAACAGACAGGGGATGATTTATTTTCTATGGCATTTTACGAACTCACCAGAACACAAGCCAAAACATTTAATGTTAATGGTAGCAAAGTTAGAATGGATTCAAAGTTAATAAGTTCCAATATTGCAGCATGTACAAGATTACAATTAATTATAGGGATGTTGCAAAAATTTAATAGTACTGATAGCTCAGAATATGACCATCTTTTCCGTCTTTATTATGAACAATACCAAGAGAGCCATGAAGAAATAACTCCAAAACACGGACAGGAAATAAAAGGCAATACAATTCAATCTCCGCATGATGACCAAGCCACTTATCGCTATAAAGACAGCGGACAAAAAAAGCATGGACAGATGGAGCATACAACTCTGTTGACAATCTTGACTTTGTTCAGTCTCGTAACCAATCACTTGAGTGGTATCTGAATGCGATACAAGGAGAAAAGGGACTTTATGAGTTTGAATGGGTAGGTAGCGATTTAATGGTAAAAGACCTTAGAACTTGTAAAACACAAAAAGCACTAAAAACCACAAAAGGTAAATATAGAATTAATAATACTCCGGGCAATAAAGACAAATATCGATACTTTGAACCAAGAACTGTAGCAAATTACTTTAGAAGGCTTGAAATAGAGGCATAGCCTGATGATATAAAAAATGTAAGTGTTAAAATCCTTAAAAATGCCTTGTTAGAAATTATTTTAATGATTTTTGGCTTATTTGTTTTTTACTTTAAAAACGAAAAAGTACAACTGATAGAAATGCGCAATTGAAAAACAAAAACTATGAGTTGTTTTATAAAAACAAAAAGGCGAGTTTCTGGAGTGGACTCAATGTTGGAATAATGGAATAATGAAAATTTAACTAATATACTTCCCTTATAATTTCAGGTATATAAGTTATAGCCGTCAAACTAAGGAAAGCTGACTAAAGTCAGCTAAGTATAAACATCTGTATATCAACACACCATACTGAAGCATGGTGCTATTCTCATAAGATTAGCACTAAACTTTAGTTTGGTGGAATGAATACAAAGCACTTAATAATAGTGTGTTTCAACAAACTTCCCTACCTAAGCTTGACGGCTATGAGTTAGATATGGTTAATTTTTTATTTTTTGCAATTTATTTTCTTATTTTTACCATTCAATTTAAAATAATAAACCATGAAAAGAACCTTATTAATTTTAGCAGTTTTTATTATTTCCAAAACTATCTTTTCTCAAATTATTTTTGGAGAACAACAACTTATTACACATCCTGCCATTGGTGCCAGTTCTGTATTCGCAATAGATTTGGATGGCGATGGAGACAATGATGTGCTTTCTGCTTCTTCTGATGACAATAAAATTGCATGGTATAAGAATGATAGTAACGGAAATTTTGGAGTCCAGCAAATTATTACAACTAATGCCGATGGTGCCATGTCTGTTTATGCCATAGATTTAGATGGTGATGGAGATAATGATGTGCTTTCAGCTTCTGCTAATGATAATAAAATTGCATGGTATGAGAATGATGGTAATGGAAATTTTGGTACCCAACAGGCTATTACAACTAATACAAATTATGCCTATTCTGTTTTTGCGACAGATTTAGATGGTGATGGAGATAATGATGTACTTTCGGCTTCTGCTTATGATTCTAAAATTGCATGGTATATGAACGATGGTAATGGAAATTTCGGAACTCAACAGATAATAACAACTAATGCTAGTGGTGCACGGTCAGTATATGCCATAGATTTAGATGGTGATGGAAATGATGATGTGCTTTCAGCTTCAATTAATAATAAAATAGCATGGTATAAGAATGATGGAAATGGAAATTTCGGCTCCTTGCAAGTTATTACTAATAATGCCGAAGGTGCTTGGTCTGTTTTCTCTATAGATTTAGACAATGATGGAGATAATGATATACTTTCAGCTTCAAAGTATGATAATAAAATAGCATGGTATGAAAACGATGGTAATGGAAATTTTAGTTCACAACAAGTTATTACAACTAATGCCGATGAAGCTTTTTCAGTTTTCTCTATAGATTTAGACAACGATGGTGATAATGATGTGCTGTCAGCTTCTAATAATGATAATAAAATAGCATGGTATAAGAATGATGGTAACGGAAATTTTAGCGACCAGAAGATTATAACAACTCATGCTTATGGTGCGCGGTCGGTATATGCAATAGATTTAGACGGTGACGGTAATAATGATGTGCTGTCAGCTTCCATGACTGATAATAAAATCGCCTGGTATAAGAATGATAGTAATGGAAATTTTAGCTGGGAACAAGATATTACCTTTAATGCTTATAGTGTACGTTCTGTTTATTCAATAGATTTAGACAGTGATGGTGATAATGATGTGCTGTCAGCTTCTTCTGGTGATGATAAAATAGCATGGTATATTAACGATGGAAATGGAAATTTCGAAACTCAACAGGTAATAACAACTAATGCTAATAATGCAAAGTCAGTATATGCAATAGATTTAGACGGCGATGGAGATGATGATGTACTTTCGGCTTCTTGTTATGATAATAAAATAGCATGGTATGAAAATGATGGTAACGGGAATTTCAGTACTCAGCAAATTATTACAACTATTGCCAATTGTGCTGTTTCAATTTTTGCAATAGATTTGGATGGCGATGGGGATAATGATATACTTTCAGCTTCTTATAATGATGATAAAATAGCATGGTATGAAAATAATGGTAACGGAACATTTAGCGACCAGCAAGTTATTACCAATAATGCTTACGGTGCCCGTGCTATTTATTCCATAGATTTAGATGGTGATGGAGATAATGATGTGCTGTCGGCTTCTTCTTATAATGATCATAAAATAGCTTGGTATGAGAACGATGGTAACGGAAATTTCAGCAACCAGCATGTTATTACCACTAATGCCAATGGTGTCCGTACTGTTTATTCCATAGATTTAGATGGCGATGGAGATAATGATGTGCTTTCAGCTTCTGTTCATGATGATAAAATTGCTTGGTATGAAAATGATGGTAATGGAAACTTTAAAGTCCAGCAACTTATTACAACTAATGCTGATGGTGCCTGTTCCGTTTACGCTATAGATTTAGATGACGATGGAGATAATGATGTGCTTTCAGCTTCTTTTGGTGATAATAAAATAGCATGCTATGAGAACGATGGAAACGGAAATTTTGGAGACCAGCAGCTTATTACAACTAATGCCGATGGTGCCTGCTCAGTTTATGCTATAGATTTGGATGGCGATGGGGATAATGATGTACTTTCAGCTTCTTATCTTGATGATAAAATTGCTTGGTATGAAAATAATACTATATCCGGATTTTTTGAAAATTCAGTTGAAGACAATAATGTTGTAATTTTTCCTAATCCGGCAAAAAAAACTGTAAATATTTTATGTGAAAAGAATTATATTATTGAAATCTGTGGTGTTTCAGGAAAGGTTTTAATTACTTCGGATAAAACAATTATTGATATATCCAATTTATCAAAAGGAATTTACATTGTATTAATTAAAAATAAAGAAGGTGTTTTGCAGAAAACAGATAAGTTGGTAGTTGATTAAGATGCAAAGATAAATATCCATAAGAATTTTAAAAAATTGACAGTATTTTTTACAATCAATTACAGTTCTTTTTAACTTTATAAATAATGAATAAACAAAGATTTGGAATTATTATTCTATTAATATTCTTGTTTTCATGTTCAAAATATACTTACATCAAACAAGACGGGAGTATAGAAAAAAGAAGCTTTTTAGCTTCAGATAATTCAAGAAAAAAAGATACATCTTATATAAAAGATTTTGATCATGCAATAATTAACAAAACTTTCAATTATAGTGATTCTTTATTTTTGTATAACCTTACTTCTAAAGAATTTCAAAAAATATGTTAACTTTATTAAAACATTATGCCCTGAATGTTATTCCTTGTATAAGGATGATATTTCAAAATACAAGGTATTTCTGTTCAACTCTCAGAATAAGGTAATAACTATGCACAAATTAAAATATAATAAAAATTCAAATTGGTCTGAACTTTCGGATATTGATTCACTTTTGTATTATATTCAATAGACAAGCTGGTTAGCGGTTATACCGTTATACGTTAAAGGTTATTAGTTATTAGTTATTAGTAGTTCAACCCGCAAAAATTTATCTCTGTGTCTCTGTGCCTCTGCGTTTAAATCTTTTAACCCGCAACCCACAATAATCAATCTTTGGCCTTTAGCCATTTAACTATTCAAACCATCATTACTGTTGAATGTTTTTCCTGTTTCTCCAAAACAAAATAACAAACCCAAGAATAATAAACGGAATACTTAATAATTGCCCCAAATTCAAAACCCAGTTACTTTCAAATCCAACCTGTGGTACTTTAAAAAACTCAATTATAAATCTGGCACCGAACACCAAAATCAAGAACATTGCAAATAAAAATCCTGTTCGCGGAGCACCGTTTTTCTTATAATAATATGTTAACAAGAAAATGAAGATCAGTAAATATGATAATGCTTCATAAATTTGAGTCGGGTGGCGGGGTTCAACTGCATGACGCGGATCAAAAGCATTAATAAAAATAAATCCCCATGGCATATCTGTTACGGTTCCGTAAATTTCGGAATTTATTAAATTGCCCATCCTGATAAAAAATCCCGCTAAGGCAACAACTATAATTATTCTGTCTAAAATCCACAAGTAAGGTTTCTTGCTTCTTTTTGAAAAGATAAATAACGCTATCAAAATTCCGATTGCAGCCCCATGACTTGCTAAACCACCTTCCCATATTTTGAATATTTCTAATGGTTTACTCAAGTAAAGTTCCGGTTCATAAAACAAACAATGCCCTAAACGGGCACCGATTACGGTTGCAATCACCATGTATGTTGTAAGTTCGTCAAGTAATTTTACAGGAACATGCTCTTTTTTAAAAATCTTCTGAAGGATAATATATCCCAGCACAAAAGATAAAGCAAATAAAAGCCCATACCATCTTAAAGAGAAACTGCCAATTGTAAATATTTCAGGACTTACATCCCAGGTTATAAAATTTGGAAGCATGTTAAATTATTTATTCTTTAATTATTAAATCATCTGGATCTCTTCTACTGTCCCAAAGATGAAGAATTCTAATTTCTTCTTGATAAATCTTATAAAAAATTTGATACTCGTTTTTAACGAGAAATCTAATTTCTGTATCCTCAAGTCGTCTTCCCATCTCAGGAAAACGCTCTAAATTCTTTATAGCTTTTCTTAATTCTTTATCCAGTTTAGCTGAATATGTTTTTGTGCCAATTCTTTTATACCAATAATTAAGAATCTAAATTTTATCTTTTATGGCATTTTTTGACCAAATTATTCGTTTAACCATTTATCGATTAATTTTTCAACTTCATCATTTGTTAAAAATTCTCCATTTTCAATTTGTTTTTCTGATTCTTTTATCATTTGAATCTGCCAATCGGATAATTTTGGAATTGAGGATGTTGAATATTTTTGATCAATTAATTCTTTAATAGTCATTAAAAATTCATTGTCATCAATATTCTCAATACCCTCGTACAATTGATTTTTTATTTCTTCTGTACTCATTATTATCATTTTTTATTACAAATTTAATAATAATTTTTAAAAATTTGTATGACTTTATAGACAAACTTTATTTAAAACAGCAAAGGTAATTAATATGATTTGATAAATTATCAGAAAACTCATATCCTCTTCACAAAATTCTTCCTTATTTTTAAGACGTCAGACTGATTCTTAAACCCAATATATTATCATTTCAACATTACTATTTTATTCAATTATATACCCTAAACATCAATTTTTCTCGTTATATTTGCAACTTCTATTTTTATATCCTGATAAGTGAAAAAAATATATATTCTTGTTTTAAAATCTTATATAGGCCCGTTAATAATGACTTTCTTTATTGCATTGTTCATTCTTGACATGCAATTTTTATGGAAGTATGTTGATGACCTTGTTGGAAAAGGACTTGAATGGTATTTAATCGGCAAATTACTGTTTTATGCCTCATCAACATTTGTGCCCCTCGGACTGCCCCTTGCAATTTTGCTATCTTCTTTAATGACTTTCGGAAATTTGGGTGAACATTATGAATTAGTAGCCATGAAAGCTGCCGGTATCTCAATATGGAGAATTATGAAACCCCTCATAGTTTTATCAATTCTTATTTGCCTTTTAGCTTTTTATTTTTCCAACAATATTTTACCGGTTGCAAATCTGAAATTCCAGTCATTACTTTATGACATACGCAAAAAGAAGCTGACTTTCAATATTAAGGAAGGTGTTTTTTATAATGGTTTGGATGGATACACTATTCGCATCGGAAAAAAAGATAAAGATGGGATACGCATTGAAGATGTTATGATTTATAATCATACAAAAAGATTAGGGAACATTGATTTAACCACAGCAAAATCAGGAAGGATGGAATCAACTCCAGACGGACGATATATTATTTTTACTTTATTCGATGGTTATAATTACCATGAAAAAGTTGATGTAAAAGGTTACAGAATTACAAGACCTTTTCAACGCACTCATTTTCAGGAAGAATGTCGACGTTTTGATCTCAAATCATTTGAATTAAACCGCACTAATGAAACCCTTTTCAAGGATCATTATATGATGCTGAACATTGCCCAGCTCAATAAAGCTATTGACAGTCTGTCAACAAAATTAGAAAAGAAAAAAACCGATTTTAAATCTTCTTTCATTAAAAACAACTATAGGTTTTATTCAAATATTGATACAACAAAAATAATTATTGATACATTAAAAAATCTAAAGCCGGAATTTCTTGAAAATTTTACTCATAATGAAAAAGGAAAAATTCTTCAGGCTGCTATTATCAACTCAAAAAATATTAAAAACAACATCACATATAATATTGATGATATTGCCGCAAAAAATAAAATTATTATTGAACATAAAATCATCTGGCATAAAAAATTTACACTATCGTTTGCATGTTTTGTTTTATTTTTCATTGGCGCCCCCTTAGGAGCAATCATCAGGAAAGGCGGATTAGGATTACCGGTTGTTATTTCAGTTCTGTTTTTTATACTTTATCATATAACTTCTATTACAGGAAAAAAATATACTGAGGCAGCAGTATTGGATCCAAATATTGGTATGTGGTTATCATCAGCCATTTTATTGCCTATCGGGGTATTCCTGACTTATAAGGCAACCACAGATTCGCCGCTTTTAGATCCAGACGCATGGAGAAAATTTTTCATGATGATATTTGGTAATTTTCAGAGAAAAAAACAACAATTATGAAAATCCTGATGCTTTGTAATAAATCTCCGTATCCTCCCAAAGAAGGAGGACCTATTGCCATGAATACGATTATTGAGGGGCTGATAAACGCAAATCATCAGGTAAAAGTTCTTGCAATTAATACAAATAAATACTTTACTAACATAAATGAAATTCCGGAAGAATACAGGAAAAAAACAAATATTGAAGCCGTTTATATTGACCTTTCAATAAAACCTTTTGATGCTTTTTTAAATCTTTTCACAAATAAATCTTATCATGTTCAAAGGTTTATATCAAAGAATTTTGAAAATAAATTAATTGAGATACTGAAAAATGAAAGCTTTGATATTATTCAATTAGAAACACTTTTTATAACTCCATATATTGAAACTATCCGGAAGCATTCAAAGGCAAAAATTGTTCTCAGGGCTCACAACATTGAACACATGATTTGGGAAAGAGTGGCATCAATATGTAAAAACCCTGTTAAGAAATTTTATTTAAATCATCTTTCAAGAACACTGAAAAATTATGAAATTTCTTCATTAAATAAATATGACGGGATTGCAGGCATTACAAAAAAAGATGCCGGTTATTTTAAAAACCACAATCTGAAAATCCCTACAATTGATATTTCTTTTGGAATTGACCCCGAAAAATTCTCCGGTTATGAATCAGATTATGAGTTTCCATCTTTGTTTCATATCGGGGCAATGAACTGGATACCTAACGAAGAAGGAATCAGGTGGTTTTTGGAAAATGCCTGGAAAAAAATCAATAAACACTTTCCTGACTTAAAATTTTATCTTGCAGGCCGAGAAATGCCCGACTGGCTTACTAATTGCACATATCCGAATGTTGTTGTTTTAGGCGAAGTTGATGATGCAAAAGAATTTATCACTTCAAAAGCAGTAATGATAGTGCCACTTTTCTCAGGCAGCGGAATAAGGATAAAAATCATTGAAGGAATGGCTCTTGGAAAAACAATAATTTCAACTAAAATCGGTGCCGAAGGAATTAATTATGAAAACGGAAAAAATATTTTAATTGCAAATACGGCTGATGAATTTTTTGAGGCAGTAAAAAAATGCGTTGAAACCCATGATTTATGCGACAATATCGGGAAAAATGCTAAAAAACTTATCAGCGACCAACACAACAATAAAAAAATTATTCAACGATTAGTTAAATTTTATGAAAATTTTTATGACTTTTGAATTTTATATTTACGAATTAATAAAAGCTAAATCTAATAATCAACGTAATGAAAATTCTTATTATTCTATCGAGAATCCCATACCCGCTTGAAAAAGGAGATAAATTGCGTGCTTTTAATCATATTAAATATCTTTCCAAAAACCATGAAATCACTTTATTTGCCCTCAACGACTCAAAAGTAAACGAAGAAAAAGCTTTTCAGGCATTGCAGCCTTATTGCCGCTCAATTAATTTTTTCGACCTTTCAAAATTCAGCATATTATTTAATGTTTTATTAGCTTTCTTTAATGGAAAACCTTTGCAGACCGGCTACTTTTTTAGTCGCAGGGCAAAAAAACGCATAAATAAAATTATTAGCGAAACCAAACCTGATCATATTTTCTGCCAGCTTGTACGTGTAGCAGAATATGTAAAAAATCAAAATATTCCAAAAACACTTGATTACCAGGATGTATTTTCAAAAGGTGTAGAACGCAGAATACACAGTTCTCCGTTTTATTTAAAACCTTTCTTAAAACTTGAGTACAAAAGACTTTTAAAATATGAGAACAAAATTTTTGATTATTTTGATAATAAAATAATAATTTCAGAACCTGACCGCGAGTTAATCCCACATCCCGAAAAGGATAAAATAGTAATAGTCATGAATGGGGTTGATACGAATTTTTTCAAACCTATTGACAGAAAAAAAGAATACGACATAGTGTTTACCGGTAATATGGGATACCCGCCAAATGTTAACGGGGTTGAATTCCTTGTTAAACAAATCCTTCCTATTGTAAGAAAAAACAAACCGGAAATTAAAGTATTGATTGCAGGAGCAAGCCCCGACAGAAAAGTAATTGCAGTAAAATCAAAAAATATTCATGTAACAGGCTGGGTTGAAGATATTAGAGAATGTTATGCCAAAGCCAGAATTTTTATTGCCCCCATGCAAATCGGAACGGGCTTACAAAATAAGCTCCTGGAAGCAATGGCTATGAAAATTCCTTGCATAAGCTCACATCTTGCAAATAATGCACTTAATGCAAAATCCGGTAAAGAAATTAAAATTGGTAATTCTGCTGAAGAATATGCACAACATATTATTTATTTGCTTGATAATAAAAATAAAGCAGATGAAATCGCTTTGAACGGTTATAATTTTGTCCTGAATAATTATAATTGGGAAAAAGCTTCTGAAAAGCTTGAAGAATTGATGATAAACAGTTAAATCCGTATAATAACTTATGCTATGATAAAAATCAACGAACAGTTTATCAGTATAACTTCCGACAAGGCAAAAAAATCCCCACGTAAAAGAAAAAATTACAATTTTCATAAAAAGCCGGAGGATACTTTACAACGTATGCTCAACGCAATTGAGCCGGAAACTTATATTCAACCTCACAAGCACGAAAATCCTGACAAAAGAGAAGTTTTTTTTGTTTTACGTGGAAAAATTTTAGTAGTTGAATTTGATGATAAAGGAAACATAACCGACCATATAATACTTGATGCTTCAAAAGGTAATTACGGTGCAGAAATCCCTTCACGAACCTGGCATGCTATTATCAGTCTGGAGAAAGATTCAGTTGCTTATGAAGTTAAAGACGGCCCTTATAATCCGGAAGATGACAAACATTTTGCTCCATGGTCTCCAAAAGAAGGTGATGATAATGCTTCGGATTTCAATAAAAAAATACTCCATGAATTAAAAATCGTTTAAATTTGTATTTATTTATAAAAAAATATAATATTAGGGCTACAGCCCTATAATGTGTAAATATAGGGTTACAGCCCTATATTTTATATAAATATTGAAATTAATTTTAAAAAATTAAATGGCACAAAAACCTTCAATACCCAAAGGAACACGCGACTTCTCCCCTGCCGAAATGGTGAGAAGAAATTATATTTTTAATATTATTAAAGAAGTTTTTCAACGATACGGCTACCTCCCGATAGAAACTCCTGTAATGGAAAATCTTTCAACTTTGCTGGGAAAATGTGGCGAAGAAGGGGACAAGCTTTTATTTAAAATATTAAATTCAGGAGATTATCTTTCTAAAGTCAACATTCAGGACGA
This sequence comes from Bacteroidota bacterium, assembly GCA_030622635.1. Taxonomy (GTDB): domain Bacteria; phylum Bacteroidota; class Bacteroidia; order Bacteroidales; family JADFUO01; genus JADFUO01. Next base: position 7,263 of record JAUXFX010000032.1, on the reverse strand, counting down.
ATTCAGCCTGACTTCCAATAAATTAACACCTTTGATTTCTGAAAAAGGATTACGATTTGATCTAACCGTTCCGTTTGCAAGATATGTTGTCCAGCACCGTAATGACATCACTTTCCCGTTCAAACGTTACCAGATACAGCCCGTCTGGCGAGCCGACCGCCCTCAAAAGGGTCGCTACCGCGAATTTTATCAATGTGATGTGGACGTTATCGGAAGCAACTCATTATTAAATGAAGTTGAACTTGTTCAAATTATTGATGATGTATTTGATAAACTTAAAATCTCTTCAATTGTAAAAATCAACAACCGTAAAATTTTAAGCGGCATCGCAGAAATTATCGGAGAGAGTGATAAAATTATTCATATCACCGTTGCCATAGATAAGCTTGATAAAATCGGTATAGAACAGGTTAATGAAGAATTAGTTCTAAAAGGAGTTTCTAAAAAAGCTATTGAACAACTGCAACCAATAATTAATCTGAAAGGAAAACTTAAGGAAAAATTTCCTAAACTTAAAGAAATCTTAAAGAATTCGAAAATCGGAATGGAAGGCATTGAGGAAACAATACAAGTTATTAAACATCTGAAAGACTTGAATATAAAGGCAAAATTCCAGTTAGATTTAACCCTTGCCCGTGGATTGGATTATTATACAGGAATAATAATTGAGGTTATTGCAAAAGATGTCCCTATCGGAAGTATATGTGGTGGCGGACGATACGATGACCTGACCGGCATTTTCGGTTTGCCCGGAATTTCAGGTGTCGGAATATCTTTTGGCGCCGACAGGATTTATGATGTTATGAAAGAACTCGATTTGTTTCCTGAAGAAAGCCGGACCACAACACAAATAATGTTCGTTAATTTCGGTAAAGAAGAAGAAAAATATTGCCTTTCTTTACTTTCAGAAATCCGTGAAGCAGGTATCAATGCAGAAATTTATCCCGAACAGGTTAAAATAAAAAAGCAAATGTCGTATGCCAATAATAAAAAAATTCCTTATGTGGTTTTAGTTGGAGAAAATGAAATGAAAGATGAAATCCTTACAGTTAAAAATATGAATACAGGAGAACAGCTAAGATTATCTGTTTCTCAATTCATCAATGATTTATTAAAAAATAAAACTGCGTAAATAAATATTTTATACTTTTGCACTTCAAAAAAAAATATAGGAGAAAATAAAATGACATTAATAATAAAAGGTTCAGGATTAACAATAGAGGATGTGGTTAATGTAGCACGTAACAATGAAAAAGTTGAACTTCATCCCGACGCAATAAAAAGAATAAATGCATGCAGGGCAATGCTTGAGAAAAAGATTGTTGCAGGAGAAATCATGTATGGCGTAAATACAGGAATTGGAGAGTTTTCCGAAATGGTTTTAAATAATGACCAGATAAAAGATTTTCAAAAATACCTGGTTTATAACCATGCTGCAGGTATTGGCGAGCCATTTCCAATTGAATATGTGCGGGGCGCAATGCTTGGCAGGATTAACGTACATGCTCACGGCAATTCAGGTTCACGTCTTGAAATTACACAAACTCTCGTTGATATGTTAAATAAAGGTGTAACACCCTGGGTTTGTGAAAAAGGTTCTGTTGGTGCATGTGGCGACCTTGCCCCTATGTCACAAATAGCATTGTTGATGATGGGCGAAGGAAAAGCATACTATAAAGGCAAATTATATGAAGGTAAAGAAGCTCTTGATAAAGCAGGGATTCCTATACCGGGATTACAAGCCCGTGACGGATTGGCAACTATCAATGGCTCAAATGTACTTACAGCCATGAGCGCTATATTTCTTTACGACGCCAACAGGTGGTTAAAACAAGCAGAAATAGGTGCTGCTATGTCACTTGAAGCCTTGAAAGCAAATATGAGACCCTATACACCCAAGTTGCATGAAATCCGCGGTTTTAAAGGTGCTGTAAAATGTGCAAATGCAATCAATAAATTAGTTGATGGCGGCGACCTTAAAGAACAAAGAGTAAAATGTAAAGTTCAGGATGCTTATTCTATGAGATCAACACCACAGGTTATTGGTGCTGCTTTCGATGCACTTGTTTATGCCCGTTCACAGGTTGAAATTGAACTGAATGGTGTTGGCGATAATCCGGTTTTCTTTCCTGAAGAAAATCTTCAAATATCAGGTGCAAACTTCCAGGGATCACCCGTTTCACTTCCTATGGACATGGCAGGAATTGCTATTACAATGATAAGTGTTATGTCAGAACGAAGAATGAACCGTTTGAACAACCCTGCATTGAGCGTAGGCTTACCGGCATTTTTAACAAAGGGTGCGGGCATGTTTTCAGGCTTAATGTTAAGCCAGTATACTGCCGATATGCAAATAGTTGAACAAAGGATACTTTCAGCTCCGGCATCAATTCAATCAATTCCGGCAGCAGCCGATCAGGAAGATTTTGTTTCTATGGGAATGAATACTGCTCTTAAAAATTTCCAGATACTTGATAATGCTTATGGTATATTAGGAATTGAAATAATGGCTGCAGCACAGGCATTGGATTTCCGTGATTATAAATTCGGTAAAGGAGTAACAAAAGCCAAAGAAATTGTAAGAAAATATGTTGATTTTCTGGACATTGACCGCCCCCTGTATGATGATCATAATAAAATGAAAGAATTGGTTAAATCAGGCGAAATACTTGAGGAGGTTGAAAAAGAAATTGGAAGTTTGGAGTAAATTAAATTATTATTACTTCTAATATTTTTTTTCTCTTTGTTTATCTGAAATTCAATTTATGGAAGATTCTAATTATCAGGACGGTTCGCAGAGAACTAACAAAAGACCGGAGCTTTTGTCAGTTATATGTATTTTAACCTTTATAGGAAGCGGATTGGCATCATTTTCCAATCTGATTATTTCACTTAATTATGATTCATTTATAGAAATTGTTCAAAGTGAAGAACTGACATTTCCGGGTGTTGATTTGTTTTTGTCGTTAGAGGTTGAATTTTTTATTATAAGTTTTATCTTTTATTCAGTTTCATTATTCGGAGCAATCCAAATGTGGAAACTAAAAAAAATAGGATTTCACATTTATACTGTTGCACAAATAGTATTACTTATTATTCCTTCAATATATTCTCCTTCACTTGAATTTCCATTTTTAGGATTACTAATTACCGTTCTATTTATTGTATTGTATGCAAAAAATTTAAAATACATGTCATAACGCAGTAAACTGCAAGATATCCATCCATGCGGACTCCTTTTAGTCGTACGGATTCGCTTTGCTTCAAAAGATAAAAGTAAAAAGTAAAGCACCAAAACTTGTCCGTATGGATAACAAAAAACAAATAACAAAACTTGTCCGTATGGATAAATTCGAAATATCAATGATCAAATGACCGAAACTGTTTTGGTCATTGAATTTTTAAACATTGGAATTTATTTGAAATTTGGTGCTTGTAATTTGTTATTTTTAAAAAATTCTAAATGCTTAGTTAATAGACCGCCTCTAATTACTTTTTCTATAAAATACTTTACTCCCAGCCAAACAACAATGTTAATAACATTTCGTTGTGAATAAATCAAATTTATTTATGATTTTTCATTAATTCATTCAGCTATTTTTGTAAAAATCAAATTTGCTTTATTGTCAAATGACAAACAATTTAAAATCACTTATTCTTTCATTTATTCTGCCGGTAGTTTTATTCTCTGTTAATAGTTTTGCTCAAAAACAAACCACACAACAGTATATTGAAAAATATAAAGACATTGCCACAAAAAAAATGAAAGAATATAAAATCCCGGCAAGTATTACACTGGCACAGGGAATTTTGGAATCAGGTAATGGCAATAGCCGGCTGGCACGAAAAGCAAATAATCATTTCGGTATAAAATGTCATAAAGACTGGAATGGCAAGAAGTTCAGACTGGATGATGACAAAAGACGTGAATGTTTCAGGAAATATAAATCGGTTGAAGAATCATTCAGCGACCACTCATATTTTCTTACCCAACGTTCAAGATATTTATTTCTTTTTAAACTTGATATTACAGATTATAAAGGCTGGGCTTACGGTTTGAAAAAAGCCGGATATGCTACTAATCCAAAATACCCACAACTTCTTATCAAAATTATTGAAGAAAACAAATTATATAAGTTTGATCAAACAACTGCATCATCAATCAAACCAAAAAAGAAAAAAGATGAAATAATTACTTACGACCCGAATTTTATTTTACCTTCAGAAGAAGATTTTGAAGCTATTGAGATCGGTGGAAATAACAGGCAAATTTTTACAAACAATAGTGTCAAATTTATTTTTGCACAAAAAGACGACACATTTTATAAAATTGCCCAGGATTTTGAAATATACACCTGGCAGGTTTATAAATATAATGACTTAAAAAAATCAAGCAAATTAAAAGAAGGACAAATAATTTATATACAGCCGAAAAAGAAAAAAGGAAATTTAAAATTCCATGTTGTAAAAGAACATGAAACAATGTATTCAATCTCACAATTATATGGAATTAAATTAAAGCAGTTATATAAGAAAAATAAAATGCCGGAAAGTTCCCGGCCACAAGTTGGACAAAAGCTTAAATTAAGATAATTCCAAATCTTCAATCAGAGTAACGAAAAGCTCAATCAATTTAACTTCGGCTTTACCGGCGGTTTCAAGTATATCTTTTATATCAGCAGGAGCTAAATTATCAGGGTCGCATTCATCGCTTATTACAGAAATGGCAGCACAAGGCAAATTAATTTGATTTGCAACAATAACTTCCGGAACTGTTGACATACCGACAACATCGGCTCCAATCATTCTTAAGAACCGGTATTCAGCTCTTGTTTCAAGGTTGGGACCTGAAACAACCACAAAAACTCCTTTATGAAGTTCAATATTTTTTTCAGCAGCAATTTTCATTAACTTATCATTTAATACTTCTGAATACGGCCGGCTCATATCAACAAACCGTGTACCAAATTTATCATGGTTTTCACCAATTAACGGAGTTCCGGGTAACATATTTATATGATCATCAAGCAGCATTAAAGAACCTTTTTTAAACTCCAGATTCATTGAACCGCCGGCATTGGAAACAAGTAAATATTTTATACCGAGCATTTTCATGATCCTTATCGGAAAAGTTATTTGTTGCAAGGTGTATCCTTCGTAAAAATGAAACCTTCCATGCATTGCCAGAATTTTCTTGCCTTTTAACTCACCATAAATCAAATTACCTTCATGGAATTCAACTGTTGAGATAGGAAAATTAGGTATGTCACCATAATAAATACTTTTTATTATTTCAATCTCGTTTACAAGCTTTCCTAATCCCGTACCCAAAATTATTCCTATTTCAGGCTTGGTTATTCCTTCATCTTCTAAAAATCTTACGGTTTGTTCTAAATATTTCATCTGTTTATATTTTTGTAGTTAATTTATTTTCTGCTACTTATAATTTTTAGAAAAATTCATGTTCGGAAATTAGAAATTGGATATTTGAAATTAGGCTGTTAAAATAAGGTTTTTTCGAATTTCGAATTTCAAGTTTCAAATTCCATTTTATAATCATTCTCTTGTGAGTTTAAAATCAATCATGGATGTTTCATGTTTCTTTTAAATAAATATAATTTACAGAATAAAAATTTCGGGATAAAATTAAAAAAAATATATTTTCATTTTATTTATTTTTTTGCTATTGCAGTTATTCTATTAATATACAGCCAATTTAAAAGGCGTCTTGGTAATTTTGATAATATGTATACTTTTTTTGAATCATTACCAACAAAGTAAACGTTCTTCGGTTTTTTTGATGTTAATCCATGTTCAACAGCCTTTGCTACTTCAACTGCAGGTATTGGTGCTATGGAATCAAGCATTTTATCACCAGCTTTAACAAAAAGTTCATATACATCAAGTAACTCAGGGTCTGCACTTTTACGTAATTCTTTCTTATATGCTCTGGATTTATCCCAGATAGAGCTTTCAATCGCGCCGGGTGCAATTAGCGAAACAAACATACCTAATGGTTTCAATTCAAGGCGCAGAGAGTCTGATATGGCACGGACTGCAAATTTAGATGCCGCATAAGAACTACTACCTGGACTAGCCATAAAACCTGAAATTGATCCGATATTGATAATCCGACCTTTATTCTTACGTAGTAATGGCAAAAATGCTTTGGTTACAGCATGAAGACCAATAACATTAACTTCCATTAATTTCCGGAGTTCAGTAACAGGGGTAGCTTCCAAAACACCATTGATTCCAATACCGGCATTATTAACAAGTCCGAAAAGAGGGTATTCTGTTTCATTTGAGATTATATTTACAGCATCAACAATTGTATCCTCTTTTACAACATCTATGATTATCGGTTTAAGCTTTTCGGAAGCCTCATTAATTAATATCTCTTTATCTTTGTCTTTACGAACACCGGCAAAAACCTTAAAACCCATTTTATCCAAGTGGAGGGCACAGGCTTTTCCTATTCCTGTTGATGTTCCGGTAATTAATATAGATCTATTATTTCTCATTTTTTATCTAATCCTTTTTCACCTGATTTGGAAATTCTTTATTTCCTCACAAATGTATGAATTTTTGAAATAAGGGCTAAATAATATTTTGCAAATGAAACTGGTAATATTTAGATTTTTAATCAGAAAATAAAAAAAGCCCAAATCATTTGAAATGGGCTTTTTTGTTTAGCGGTCAGGACGGGACTTGAACCCGCGACCTCATCGATTAAATCAGAAATATAAAGTATCTTTGTTCAGAATAAAAAATTTGAATATGAATAAAGCTACCAAACATATCAAAGTTAAAGAAACCATTATTCACATTACCCAGCATAACAAAGAAGATTACATTAGTCTTACAGATATGCTGAAACATAAAGAAAGTGGTGGTCTGATTTTTAAATGGCTGAGTAATAAAAATACCATTGAATTTCTTGGAGTTTGGGAAAAAATTTATAACCCTAATTTTAATTACACCGAATTCGGTGTAATTATGCAAGAAGCTGGTGTAAATAGATTTACAATGTCGGTTAAACAATGGATTGAAAGGACTAATGCTATTGGTATTGTAGCTAAAGCCGGCAGATACGGAGGAACTTATGCTCATAAAGACATTGCTTTTGAATTAGGAACCTGGATAAGCCCTGAATTTAAATTATTGGTAATTAGAGAATTTCAGCGATTAAAAGAAATTGAAAGTAATCAATATAATCTCGAATGGAATGTTAAACGAATTTTAAGTAAAGCCAATTATCAT
>JAUXFX010000193.1 GCA_030622635.1 Bacteroidota bacterium | reverse complement strand
GAAAAGTTGGTCGGGCATAGCAACAATAGCTTCCAGCCAGTCATTTTCAATAATCCATTTTCTGATATTGCTTTCTCCGCTTCCTGCTTGACCTGTAAACAAAGGTGAACCATTAAAAACAATTCCAATTCTTGTTCCGCTTGATTTCATTTTAGAAATCATGTGTTGCAAGAAAAGTAACGAACCATCGTTTATTCTCGGCAATCCTGCACCAAAACGCCCAGAAAATCCTTTGTTCCCACTTTCAGATTTGATTATTTTTTGTGCCTTTTTCCAGTCAACTCCAAAAGGCGGATTTGAAAGCATATAATCGAATTTTTCATCTTCCAGTCCGTCAACCGTAAAAGTGTTTCCGAATTTTATATTTGAAGGGTTTTGTCCTTTAATCAGCATATCCGATTTGCAGATTGCATAGGATTCAGGATTTATCTCTTGTCCGAAAACTTCCAGTTTTGCTTTTTTATTAAAGTCGTTTAGATGTTTCTCACCAATCGAAAGCATTCCGCCTGTACCGCAAGCCGGGTCATAAAGCGTTTTTACAATTCCTTCTTTGGTCAGGGTCTCGCTGTCGGATATAAAAAGAATATTTACCATAAGTTTAATAACTTCTCTTGGTGTAAAATGCTCTCCTGCTGTTTCATTTGATTGTTCAGCAAATCTCCTGATAAGTTCTTCAAAAACATATCCCATTTCCATACTGCCCATATCCGCCATGTCGATATTAGCAAACTTTGTTACAACCTGAAAAAGAATGTCAGCTTTTGGGTCGTCCAATCTTTCTATTTGGTCATCAAAATTGAAATATTCTATTATTTCTCTGGCACTTGAAGAAAAACCATTAATATAATTTCTCAGATTTGCAGCAACCTTGTCCGGTTCAGCTTTTAGTTTTTCAAAGTCAAATTTGCTGCGGTTGTGAAAGTTATGTCCGGCAATATTATTTAGGATTAAATCTTTTGCACTATCAGATTTATCTTGGATTTTAGGTAAATAGGCTAAAACTTTTTCTTTGGTTGGTTTAAGAACGCAATCTAAGCGTCTTAAAACTGTTAAAGGTAAAATCACTTTTCCGTAGTCCGATTGTTTGTAATCGCCACGTAATAAGTTTGCTACTTGCCATATTAAATCTGCTTTCTTTTTAAAGTCTATCATTATATCTTTCTCTTTATTAAAATCAAAATTATTAAAAATTAATTTATCAATAAGTCTAATCGTATAAAAATGTAATTAGTATTTTTTTTCATTATTATTAAAATTCACTATCTAAAATTGTTTCAATAATTTGTTTCAATTTTGGTAAATCGTTTTTGGCAGTCTCCCAAACAATCCAAATTTCAATAGCATGATATTCGTGCAAAATAAAATTCCTGAACGACCTTACATTGTGCCATGGGTAAGGATATTTGTCAAGTAAATCTCTGTCAATATTAACCACTGCTTCTCAGATTATTGCAAACTGAAACAGAGTAGCATTTTGTATAATATCGCTATTTAAAAAACTTTCTTTAGATTGTCCATAAATAAAGCCATTTATTTTAGAAATAGCTTCAAGAATATGCTGTAAGCGTTCTTTATTTGTAATTGCATTATCTCTCATATATCAATTTTAAATCCGATTTAATTCTGTCCATTATATTGGGTTTTATACCACCTCTCATAACCACATCAATTTTATAGGGAATACTTTTTTCCAACTGATATTGTATTTCGGCCAAGTCAAAAAGGGAAAAACCAGAATCATCCGTTACCTGAATCATTAAATCAATATCGCTTTTATAATCTTCTTCGCCTCTGGCAAACGAACCAAACAACCATGCTTTTACTATTTTTTTTTCATGAATAAAATATTTTTTTATTTTTTCAATAATTTCTGAACGGCTTAGTTTTGGTCTTAATAAATATTCAATCTTTTCTTCAGCAACTTTTAATGCTTCTTTTGCATAATTCTCATTGCCAATTTCATACATAATCCGGTCACTTAAAAAAGTAATCAGCATTTCTTTTTCATTGTAATCATAAAAGTCAGCCAGTTTTATAACTTGTTCTTTTGTTATCTTTCGTTGCCCACGTTCAATTTTACTTAATATTGCCTGGTCAATATCTAAAAAGGCGGCAACTTTTCGCAAAGGTAAGCCCTCTTTTTCTCTTAATGTTCGTATTAATTCTCCGATGTTCTGCATTTTGAAAATATTATTTTGACAAAAATAGTCAAATTTATTTTCTTTTCAACAAAATTATAATAGCAATAAGTAAATTCAACACTCCCAAAACAATCCCAACTTTAATTATTCCCAGCAAAGGTATTAAAAAAGCAGATGTCAGTAAAGCCCCGAAAGCCGAGCCTAATAAATCTGAACTGTATGATTCGGCTGCGGCTGATGAGATATTCTTTTTCTGGATTTTTGATGCTAACGCAAATTGCATTCCTGTTAAAATAGCAATCAACAATGTAAGTAAAAAGAAAACCGAATGAACTATCACAGGGTTTGTCTTTATTGAATCCATTATCAATAAAATAAAAGGTAATAAAATTGAGAATATTGCAATACTAATCTGAACCTTAATATAATTATTAATATTAATAACAGGTATTATTTTTTTCATATATAACGAGCCAATGGCAAGACCTGCCATAAATATCATAATTATTATTCCTATCATCTGGTAAACATATCCATAAATGATCTGGAAAGAAATCAGTAAAATAACCTCAATTGATGAAGCAGCAAAACCACCTCCGAATAAACCCAGATTAACAGGTTTTAAAATGAATAATAAAATAATTAAAATTAATAATAATGCAACTGCAAAATACAGGATATTTATCTTAAAATAACTTATCCATAAAAGCAGCTGGCGATAGTATGAAATTGGTAAAAAATCCCTGTTAACCGGGGCTTTGCTGTCTAAGGAATTGGTAATAAAATCGCTTCTGAAACTAAGCAGTTCGTCATTAATATAATACTTATTTACGAAGACATTTTTTATTCCCTGTTTTTCAATTTTTCCGGCAATATTAATACTCAGCTTGCCATCGGAAGCAAGAAAATAATTTTTACCACCCGGAACAATAATAATATTTTCAAATACTTTCTTTAATGTATTGAACAGTGTGGAATTCAATTGGATAGCTTCTTCGCTCAAATAATTTTCTGTTGATGCCAGACTTATTGAGATGATTGCTTTTTTAGAAAGTTTTTCTTTTAATTCTTTAACAAACTCCAGAGTATAGTACCTGTTGATTTGTGCTGTTGTCGGCTCCGGCAGGTTGATTAAAGCAACATCATAAATAAAATCATTTTCTTTTATAAAAAGTCTTGCATCTTTATTTATGATATTTATTTTATCATTTTCGGTGATACCTTTATATTTTTCTCCGATTTTAATCAACCATGGATTTATTTCCAAATAATCAATCTTATTAACATTGTACTTTAAAATCTCATCAAGAACCCCTGATATGCCTCCTGAAACAAGTAAAATATCTTTTGGATTTGGATGCTGAATCATGGCATAATGTATTGCTTCTTCATTTTCAATTATATTATTTGTAGAAAAAAGCGTAACACCATTTTCAATAAAATTTAACTGGTCAGATGTTTTGGTAACAAGTAAATTTCCAAAAGGAGTTTCTTTCTGAAATATAATATCCTGGTTTTTATAAAGCAATTGTTTTGAAATTATATCCAAATCATATTTAAAATTTATTAAAATAAAAGTAACTGCAATCAAAAAGATCAATATTCCCGGAAAATATTTTTTCAAAAAAAATGATAATAACAGAGCTATCAGAAAATTAATTATCATTAAAAAAAATAAAGATTGAAAAGTTGTAAGAAAGTATATCATAAAAAAATTAAACAGCAAACCTCCGATAATGCTTCCTATTGCATCTAATGAATAAACTTTATTAATCAGGTTGGTTTTAAGTTGTTCGGAAATAAATGTTGAAAATATCGTAAACATCAAACCCGATAAAATACAGTAAGGCAGAAGCAGGACAAATGAGCTCAAAAACACGTCTGACAAGCTAAGCATGGTTCCTACCGGAAAAATGATATTCCGCAAAGCACTAAGTAAAAAAACATTAATTATTGGCAATAAAGCAACCAATACCTGAAAAATCACGATAATTATTATCTTGTTTTTTATACGACCGGTATATTTCCCAAGAAAAGCACCTAAACCAGTCAGCAACATCCAATTTGTAAGGATAATACCAATAACCAGTTCATTTCCATAAAAAACCGACAGGAACTCACGCAGAAGGATTATTTGAGTTATTATTGAAGTTATCCCTAAAACTATTATTGAAAATTTAATAGCATTTTCAATTTTAAATGATAAATATATTTTGCCTGTCATTTTATTTTCCCGTTTTATTTTGTATATTTGTCAAAAGTCTTAGAAACTTATTATAATAATATATAATACTTAACATCAAACGTCAAACGTCATAAATTTATTTACGAAAATACAGAAAATATGAGCAATAGAAAATATATTTTTTATTCGGCAATATTTTTATTATTTTTTTCAACAAATTGTTCATCACAGGAAAAAAAACCAAAAAATATGTTAGAAAACAGAAAAGCGGTTGCTGCCGGCAGATTTTATAGTTCTAATCCCGCAGTATTAAAGACCGATTTAAAAGAACTTTTTGCAAAAGCTTTGCCAAAAAAAGCTGATAATGTTCTGGCAATTATTTCACCTCATGCAGGGTATGTATTTTCAGGTGAAGTAGCTGCCTCAAGCTTTAACCAGATTGACCCCACAAAAGAATATGATAATATTTTTATTCTTGCTCCAAGTCATAGCGTTTCTTTTGATGGTGCTTCAATTTATAACAAAGGCAATTATATCACACCTCTTGGTGAAGTTAAAGTCAACATTAAGCTCTCAGATAAATTAATAAAAGAAAACGATATTTTTACTTTTTACTCAAGAGCTCATGATAATGAGCATAGTCTTGAGGTGCAATTACCATTTCTTCAATATATTATGAAGACAGATTACAGCATAGTACCGATAGTATTGGGAGTGCAGTCTGTGCCACCCTGTAAAAAAATTGCAAAGGCACTTAAGCCCTATTTCAACGAAAAAAATCTTTTTATAATCAGCACCGATTTTTCGCATTACCCTGCATACGAAGATGCCAATCTGGTTGACAAACTGACTGCTCAAGCCATAGAAACAAATTCTGTTGATAATCTTAAAAAAGCAATTGATAATAATTCAAGAAAAAATATTAGAAACTTATCAACAAGCTTATGCGGCTGGAGTGCGGTATATACATTACTTTATATGACAGAAGATAACCCGGATATTGATATTACGGCTTTGCAATATAAAAATTCCGGTGATTATCCTTATGGTGATAAATTCGGTGTAGTTGGATATTATTCATTAGTAGTTTCGGAAAAAGAAAAACCTGCTTCAGAAACAACAGGTTTTCATCTTTCAAAAAGCGAAAAAATAACTTTACTTGAAATTGCCCGTAACACAATTGAAAAATATATTAACAAAAACAAAGTTCCTGAAATTGACGAAAGTAAACTTTCTGAGGATTTACTTACCAACTGCGGTGCTTTTGTTACTTTGCACAAAAATCATAGTTTAAGGGGTTGCATCGGAAGGTTTACTGCTGATGAGCCGCTGTATAAAGTCGTTCAGCAGATGGCAATTGCTGCTGCAACCCAGGATTACAGATTTCCAAAGGTAAAACCATCTGAGATAAATAAAATTGATATTGAAATTTCGGTTTTAACACCTTTGAAAAAGATCAGTTCAATTGATGAAATTGAAATGGGCAAACATGG
>JAUXFX010000195.1 GCA_030622635.1 Bacteroidota bacterium | reverse complement strand
GTAAAAACATCATCTTTAATTTCTGCAATTACCACAGTTACTGTTTCGTCAAATGAAACTAAACGACCAAAAGTCATTTCGTTATTTTCAACATTGTGCTTTAGTTTATTTAATTTTTCTTCAGACTTAGGTACACGTTTATAAAAAGCTTTCACGTCCATACCATCTTCAGTACCAATAATGTTATCGGCAGTATATAATGATGTAACATCTGCTTTTTCAATCTGCGGCATCTTTTGTAACCTTCTGGTTAACTGTTTTAAGGTATCCAGGGTTGCCGTATTAAATATGCCGGTTTGATTTTCGACGGCCACAATAATTCCATCGTTTATCCCAAACCACTCTTCGGCCTGATCGCTATAAACAAAAGCCGGATGGTCTTGTGGCATATACTTATCAAGGTCTGTTTCCATCCTGGAGTTATCCTTCATTACCATAAAAAACATAGCGCTGATCAAGATTGTAACAACCAGCGTTATCCAGGGCAGATTTAAAAGTTTCTTTAATAAGTTTTCCATCTTTATCTATGTTAATTAATATTACCTAACTTCATTTCTCTAAAAAAAAAGGGTATCTCAAAAGTCAATCTTTTTAGGTTCTCACAGATACCCCAGATTTTCACAGATGGCATAAGAGCCTAATATTGCGATAATTAGAATAACAACAAATCTGTGTGCATCAGTGAAATCTGTGAGAATATTACTTTTGAGACAGTCCCTTCTTCGTAATGTATCGATGCTAATTGGTGTTGAATTTATTTTCCTAAAATTTTACTTAATACATCTATCAGTTTATTACCTTCTGTTCTTAAATTAAAATTGTGATTGTTCATATCCCATTTTTTTACAAGCAGCCTTAATGAGCCCATTGCCAATAAAGCAAGGCTTTTTTCATCAATATCTCCCCTTATATTCTTCGCTGATTGCCCTTTCGAAATAATATTTTCCAGGGTTTGTCCATGCAGAGATAAAATTTCAACTATTTTTATCTTTAAGACTTCTTCATTCTTAAAAATTTCTTCCGAAAATATTACTGAAACCATTGATGGGGTTTCTGAAAACAGTTCAAGCATCTTTGAAAACATGAACCTGATCTTTTCTATTGCTGGAGATTCAAGGGTTTCCATTATTTCAGAAAGCATAATCGCCATCTCTTTAAAATTATTCAGCATGCTTAGCAGGATTTCTGTTTTGCTTTCAAAATGCCTGTATATCCCCGGCTCAGATATACCAATAGCCTTTGAAAGATTTTTTATAGTCAGCCCCTGTATTCCTTTCTCATCAATGATTTTGATAGATTCTTCAATGATTTGTTGCTGTCTTTCTGAAAGCATTTTTATATAATGTTAGTTAGTATTCGCTCGCAAAAGTAATGCAAAATTTAATAATGACAAATTCTTTTAAGAATATTTTATGATTTATAGAAATTATTCAGGTAATATCCATGGATCAACCCCGGCGGCTAATCTCTTTTAACAATTTGAGGTTTAATATTTTGATCTCTTTCCCTATTATGTCAATGATATTTTCATTTTTTAGCTCAGTCAGTATTCTAACAACACTTTCTGTTGAAATACATGCAAAATCAGCAATATCTTTTCTGTTCATATAAGATAATACATTATCTTTTTTAAAATCATCGTTACAGAGGTAGAGTAAAGTATCTGCCAGACGTCCATGCATTTGCTTATGACCAAGACTTTTTATCTTGTTAAATAAGTGTTTTTCTTTTTCGCAATACCATTTAATTACTTCCGATGCAAAATTGCCGTTATTTAGTAGCAGTTTTCTGAAGCTTCCTTTTTCAATTAAACAAATTGATGAGTCATGTAAAGCCTGTGCAGAATAGTTATAAATATTATCTCCAAAAATTGCTGAGAGTCCTATAAATTCGGAAGTTTTAGATATTCTAACATTGATATTTTTATTACCAGGACTTTCCAAATAGATTTTTACCAGGCCATCCGCAATGTATAAAACATAAGAAGCAAATGCATTTTGTTTGCATATATTTTCTCCTTTCCTATAATGTATTTGTGTTTTATTATGATTAATGAATTCCAGTTCGGAAGGAATCAGCTTTTTAAAGCATTTCGAACTTTTCTTACATTCTAAGCAATTAATTGATTCTGAGAAATCATCCATAATGTTGATATATTTATCAAATACAAATTTGAACTTAATTAATTTCTATCAATACAAAATTAGTGTTAATATCAATATAAACATTGATTAATCTCAAAACTCTAATTAAGCCCAAAGTCTCAATTTTTCATTATTATTTATTAATCTCAAATTACTTTTGTTTCATTACAAAGTTTATTAAAATTCACTTAAAAAAGAAGGAGATCATGCCCTGATTTAATAAAACAGGGCCAGAAGGTAAAGGTTCGAAAACAGGCGTAGAAATATGATTAATTATAAAAATATAGACAAATGAAAAAAATAGCTTTACCTGTCGCCGGGAATATATTAAGTCCGCATTTTGACCATTGTCAGTATTTTAAAATTTATAATGTGGAAAATCAAATGGTCATTAACGAAGAATTAATAAAAGCACCTGTACTTAAATCAAGTTTACTGCCTAACTGGCTGGCTAATCATAATGTTACAGATGTAATTGCAGATGGAATTAGGCATAAAACCATTGAAATCTTAAATCAATATAAAATCAATGTCTTTGTCGGAGTAAAAATGAAAGATCCCAACGAACTTGTAAATGATTTTCTGGAGGGAACAATTGAAACAAATGGGAATTTATTTGATCGTTAACCATAAACTAAAAACAAATAATGAATTATCAGTGCATATTTTGTCATACAAGGGCATTTGAGGATAGGATAAAAAAAATCTTAGTAACAGAGGATGTAAAAAATTCGCTGGTTAAAGATTTTTACTACTATATGTCTAATTCTGGTTTTATGAAATCAGCGCCCGAAGCAGCAAGCGATATTTATGGTTTATTAAGAAAATCAACCAATATCAACGATCCTTATAAAAAAGAAAAAGAATTCATTAACAAATATCTGTTAAAATTATATCCGGAATTTAAAAGGGAAGTTGAATCTTCAGAAAATCCGTTCGATAAAGCCTTGCGATTATCAATTGCAGGAAATATTATTGATATTGTTGCATCTCCTGACTATGATATTCATGAAACGATCGATCATGTTTTATCATCCGAATTTAAAATTGATCATTCTGATATTCTATTTCACGAAATTAAAAAAGCAAAAACTATCCTCTATTTAGGTGATAATGCAGGAGAAATTGTGTTAGATAAACTGTTTATTGAAACTATTGATCATCCGAATATTTTCTATGCAGTAAGAGGAACGCCTGTACTTAATGATGTTACAATTGCAGAAGCAACTTCAGTTGGAATGCATGATGTTGCACATGTGATTTCAAATGGTTCTGATGCTCCTTCAACATTAATTGATAAAGTATCTGACGAATTCAGGGGAATTTATAATACAGCGGATTTAATTATTTCAAAAGGACAAGGTAATCTTGAAGGATTGATAAATGAAAAATCAAAAAATATTTTTTTCCTTTTCATGGTAAAATGTGAAGTGATAGGAAAAATAATTGGAGCCGACAGAGGTGATTTTGTGGTAGTAAAAAATTCAACCATCCAAAATCCGACTCCGGCAATGCAGGTATTAAAATGAAAATATGGTTAATTAAAATTATTAAAAAATGAAAAAAACAGATGTATTAGTAATTGGCGGAAGTGCTGCAGGCCTTGCAGTAGCGACAACAGGTAAATCACATTATCCTGATAAAAAATTTCTTATGATCCGTAAAGAAGAAAAAGTTATGGTTCCCTGTGGCATACCTTATATTTTCGGTTCGCTTGATAGTAGCGAGCAAAATGTTCTCCCCGCAGATGCCATCTACGATAAGTTAGGAATTGACTATAATGTTGGAGAAGTTATTTCAATTGATAAAGAGGCCAAAAAGTGTAAATTACTTGATGGTGAAGAAATCTACTACGACAAACTCGTTTTGGCAATCGGATCTACTCCTGTAGTACCGAAATGGCTGCCCGGTACAAATTTGGATAACGTTTGTACGATCCCTAAAAACAAAATTTACCTTGATCGTGTAAAAGATAAATTACAAAATCTGAAAAAAATTGTAATCGTAGGAGGTGGATTTATTGGGGTGGAATTTTCTGATGAATTAAGTAAAGCAGGCAAGGAGGTTACCCTCGTCGAAATATTGCCGCACATACTGAGTCTGGCTTTTGATAAAGAGCTGGATAAAATGGCTGAAGATATTCTTACAAATGGCGGAATTAAAGTAAATACCGGTATTGGTGTAAAGGAAATACTAGGGGATGGGGAAAAAGTAACCGGCATCCTATTGAATAATGGAGATAAACTTGACGCGGATGCCGTCATTTTATCTATGGGTTACAAACCAAATTCAAAACTTGCCAGTGAAGCCGGTCTTCGGATTAATGATATTGGATTTATTTGTGTGGATGAATATATGCGAACAAATGATCCTGACATTATCGCTGTTGGTGATTGTGCTGAGAAGATAGACTTTGTTACCCGAAAACAGACCGGTATTATGCTTGCCTCAACAGCATGTGCCGAAGGCAGAATTGCCGGCATGAATTTATTCAGGCTTTCAGTAATAAAAACTTTTAGCGGTACAATTGCAATTTTTTCCACATCTATAAGTGGCACCAGTTTTGGAGCTGCCGGATTAACAGAAGCTCAAGCTATTAAGGAAGGATTTAATGTTGTTACCGGGACTTTTGAGGGTATGGACAGGCATCCTGGCAAATTGCCTGATATGCACAAACAAATTGTAAAATTAATTGTTGCCAGAGAGTCAGGTGTAATTATAGGAGGGGAAGCCATAGGAGGAAAAAGTGTGGGTGAGCTTGTAAATTTAATCGGCTTCATTATCCAAAGCAGAACCAATATATACACGCTTCAAACGGCACAAATTGGGACACACCCGCTATTAACTGCATCCCCGACAGCATACCCGTTAATTAATGCCGCCAATATTGTTGCAGAAAAAATAAGATTTGAATATGTCACGTTAGTATATAAATATTAGTCGTATTAAATGTACAATGCTGAAACAAATGTTGTTAGCAAACCTATTGTCGGAAGTACTATTACTATAATTTTAAAATGAAATTAAATTATATAGCTATTACAACTACTGATCAGCAAGAGGTTGAAAATTTTTATCACAATATTCTTGAGATGAGTGAAATAAGAAACTTTATTTTAAATAAAGGAATTAAAGAAGGAGTAGATCCTTCCGAAACCTTGCGTGAAAAAGCAAATAGTATTGACCGGGTATGGACAAGGTAGTTTTGTTGTAATAAAGGCACATAAAAAATAAAATTATGAATATTTCAAACAGAGTAAATCAAATCAGGAAATCGGCAATCCACGAAATGACAAGGTTGTCAAAACAATATGATGATGTAGCATTTTTGTCGTGGGCAAAACCTACAACCGGAACTCCCAAACATATCAATGATGCAGTTATTGAAGCTATCAGTAAAGGATTGACCGGGGGGTATTCTCAAAATGAAGGGCTACCGAAATTAAGGAAAGAAATTGTAAAAAAACTCAAAAGGGACAATAATATTGATGCCAATATTTCACAAATAATTGTGACTGTGGGAGCAATAGAAGGATTGGCTGCATCTGTTTTGGCAACCATCGACC
>JAUXFX010000172.1 GCA_030622635.1 Bacteroidota bacterium | reverse complement strand
GCTTGGGTAAGCCAGGCAGAAGCAGTGCTTTCAAGCCCCAGGTTTGTGTGATATTTTCTAAAGGTTCCCTCAAACAGGCATATTCTTGCTTTAAAAGCATAAGCAACATATTTGGTAATCAAACTGCGCGATCCGTCACTGATGGTTTTAATATGCTGGCATGCATAGTCAATATCTGCCAAAACTGAGTCCATAACAAGAGTACGTGAATCACGGGCTGCAAATAATTCAGGGTCTTCAACATCAAGAGGTTTGCCAATCCAGGGGACATCATCATACCTTTTCACCTTTTCAAAGTAGAAAAATGCTCTAAAAAATTTTGCTAATCCGATATAATGTTGTTTCGTTTCAACAGGAATGCCCGGATCGTTACAATTCACTATAAAGTAATTGAGATTTCGTAACGATCCCCATCCCCAATTCCAATCGGGCCCCAGTGCGACTAAATTATAACCTGATGCAGATGTATTGCAAGTTGTGTTTGGGTCATATCCACCAACTTTTAAAAAATCAGGTACATCTCTTCGTGCTCCATAATCAGACATTGCATCACAAGTATGAATATTATTAGCACTTGGAAGGATATCATAAAATGAATAGGAATATAATTCCAATCCCTTTTCGCTGCCAAAAACTGCACTTTTTGAAGTAGTGTCTTGAGGAATTTGTTCCAATAGATCTTCGCAGCTAACAAACAGCGTAAAAATAAGGAAAAGCCATAAATATTGTTTTTTCATAACTATAAATTTTAAAGTAATAATTTAGAAGGTTACAGATAAACCCAACGTTACATTTTTCATCATCGGGTAGTTATATCCATCCCCGGAATTGCCGGAGGTAAATAACTGATCGGATGGTCCTGTACTTTCAACATCTAAATCACGTGAATATTTGTAAAGCGGGGACAACGTTAAAAGATTTTCACCTGAAAAATATATCCTGACATTATCTGCCTTTATTTTTGAAATAAGGTTTTTTGGTAAGTTATATCCAAACTGAATATTTTTCAATCGGACATAGGCTATATTCTGAAGGTATCTTGTCTGAGGTACCCTGAGTATGCCACCGGTACGATTTGCAAGACGCGAAACATACCTTGGAAGATAAGCATCAGGATTATCTTCAGTCCAATGATTATCAATGTGCCATTTTGGTGGATCATTATAAGGCCTGTTGTAGTGGCCCCAGAAAATACTGGCTTCCCTACTTGGCCACCAATCCTGTTTTCCAACTCCCTGGAAAAATGCTGAGAAGAAAAAATTGTTCCAATCAGCACCCAGTTTAATTCCATAGATATATCGTGGGGCACTATTTCCGATTATTGACATGTCGCCGGGATTGTCCAACCTGTTGGTTCCAGGGTCAACAGTGCCATCACCATTTGTGTCCTGCAATTTAATATCACCCGGGAAATATTGCCCCCATGAAGTGGATTTAAATTTACTCTGGTCTGCATGGCTGTCGATATCTTCCTGAGATGTAAAAAATCCTTCTGAAATATACCCCCATATTTCACCAATTACCATTCCTTCATAATAATCGGATAAAACGTACTCAGGGTTATTATACTTGGTAATTACAGATTTATTATCTGCAAGGGTAAAACCTATATTGTAGTTAAGAGGTTTTGATTTAATATTAAATCTATCTCTCCATGATAACATTATTTCCCATCCCTTGGTTTCTAAATCAGCGTAATTTCCCTTTGGAGGAGTTGCACCAAAAACAGCAGGAAGGGTCATTCCGATTGTAAACATATCGGTCGTATTTCGAATATAAGCATCACCTACAAATATTAACTTGTTTGAAGCCATTGCTATGTCTAATCCGATATTTTTGGTTGTTGAAGTTTCCCAAGTAAGTCCGTAAGGAAGCACACTTGGGCGGCTTGTATATTGCGGTCTTACACCATTAATGACATCTCCTGACTGAGATATTGAGAATTGCTCCTGATACACATAAGAAGCAATGTTCCCGTTTCCCAGAGAACCATACGATGCCCTAAGCTTAACATTTGAAATTATTTGATCAGGCACTTTCCAAAACGACTCATTTGAGATTCTCCATCCGGCAGAAAAAGAAGGGAATAAAGCAAATCTCTCATTTTCAGGAAATTTTGAAGAACCATCATAACGGGTATTAATTTCGATCAGGTATTTGTCTTTATAGGAATAGTTAATCCTTGAAAATCCACCAAGAATATTCCATTTTTCCCAGCCTCCTTCAGTATTAATATCCTGACCCAAAGCTAAATTAATATCTATTGCATCTTCGAAGATAAGTCCGTTTCTTGAAACCAAAAGCCTTGTGTAGGTTGACTGTTCATAGTTATAACCTGCCATTGCCTTTAAATAATGATTCTCTTTAAAAGTATTTTCATATTCCCCATAAAAGTTTGTTGCCAGGTATTGAGTTTCCCTGTAAATATCCCTGATATCATTGTACTTGGTTCCAACATACGCGGTTACATCAGGCATTTTACTATAGGGGACAGGAACCCGTACCCTTTTTTCATTATTATCGGTGTTTTGAAAAGTGAAATTACCCTTTATCCGGAATTTATTGTCAAGGAACTGGGCTAAGAATCCACTTGTGCTTTTGAACACCCGTTTACGGGTATCGATACCATTTTTCCCATACCATAAATCACCAATATTATAAACTGATGTATGTGTCAGTGTTCCATTGGGGTTGAACATCGGAGACATGGGATGGCCTTCATCAGCTATGTTCCTCCAGATACCAGATCCTTCGCCAACATTCATTGGATTATGATAGGTCATGTCCGAATACCCTGAATTATTGTTAATTAACAACCATGGAAATACCTGGAGAAATCCTTTAACCCGTAAATTTAATAGTTCATAATCATCTGAATTGTATCTAAATATTCCATTTTGACCAAAGTACCTTCCGGTCAATAAGAAGCTGGTATTTTCGCTACTACCCGAAATTGAAATATTATGTTCGGTCCCGGTACTATAATCCTTATATAATTCGCTGTAATAGTCAGTACTTGCGTAATATACATATTCGCCGTTAACCGGATTAATTTCAACCCTTGGTAAATCAGGATTTTCCGATCTTCTTTTCAATTCTTCCAGATATTCCTGGGAAAATCTCATTGTCTTATTTACTTTCTGAGGGAACTGATTTTCCCAATTTATAAATGCTTCGGTAAACATTTTCGCCCAGGTATATCCATCCGTAACAAAATCGGGAACTGCGGTTGGTTGTTTTAATGATAAACTCGATGAGTAGGTAATACTGGTTTCGCCTTTTACAGGATTTTTAGTAGTAATAAGCACTACGCCAAATACCCCTCTTGCTCCATAGATTGAGGCTGATGCCGCATCCTTTAATAATGAAATGCTTTCAATATCATTGGGGTTAATCATACTCGGATCACCCTCTACTCCATCAATCAAAACCAAAGCATTTCCACCTTGTCCAATAGAAGTAGTTCCCCTGATATTATAACTTGGTGCTTGATTTGGTTTTCCATCAAGAAGTTTGATATTCAAATTAGGCATAACTCCCAAAAGTCCCTGCGTAAGATTAGTCATCGACCGATTTTCAAAAGCTTCACTGGTTACATGGTCAACAGCGCCTGTAAGATTTGCTTTCTTTTGGGTGCCATAACCAACAACAATAACTTCTTCCAACGCTTCAATACTTTCTTCCAGGATCACATCCACAACAGATCTTCCGTTAATATTTACTTCCTGTGTTCTATAACCAACATAAGAAAATACCAAAACCGAATTGGCATCCGGGACTTCAATGGCGAATTTACCATCGGTGCCGGTAATAGTTCCTTTTTGAGTGTCCTTCACCAAAATAGTAACACCCGGGAGTGTCTCACCTGTTGAAGTTGTAACGGTTCCGGTAACCTTGAAGTCTTGTTGTTCTTTCTTCGGAGTAATAACAATTACTTTTTCAACAACTGTATAAGAAACATCGGTGTTTTCAAAGACCTGGTTTAAAACTTCCCCGATTAAACTGTTATCAGTTTCGATGCTGACCATTTTATTTACATCTATCTGGTCGTCTTTATAGAAGAAATTGAATTCGCTCTGTTTCTCAATTTCCCGGAAAAGGTCCTGAATGGTAGCATCCTGAAGGGATAAGTTCAGACGTGCATGCTGAGAATACCCCCTTGCCGCAACACCCAGAATGCTTATTAGAAAGAAGAAGGTTGTTAGTTTCATAACCATTAAGATTTTTAGTATGTTTCTATTGATATTAATAGAAAACATACATTTTCTACTATTATTTTTCATAAATTTGTATGTTTTTAGTTAATAATACTCTAATGTTTCAGTTAGTACAGGGAAACATTAGTTTTAATTAAAGGCGTTTTTCGGGAAATGTCATCAGCATTTCCCGATTTTTTTAGGGTTAATTTTTTTCAGGGTTTTACCATAGGCAATTCGTTTTTAATGTGTTGCTTATAATAATTATTTTATGGACAGATATTAAATTTATAATATAGCCTTCATATTCTATAAAAACCATTTAGCTATCCGTTGTAAAAATTTTATGTATTTAACTTGAATGCCCTGAACTATTTAGAATTTTTAACCCTAATTATTAACCTAAACTACCTATGAATGTGTCATTCTAAATATACTTCATAAAATTGTACAATATCAAGCTAAATGGTTATGTTATTTAGTGACTTTCAGATATTTTCGAAATTATTCGGCAACTTTATCGATGTATAAATCATTCTGTTTAAATGTGTAATTAATCGGCGTGGTAAGCTTAAGGATTTCCAACACCTGGTTAATGGTTTCTTTGTGCACGAATTTTCCTGTGTACCGGTATTTCATTAAATCTTCGTTCCGAACATGGATTTTTACATCATACCATCTTTCCAGTTTATAACAAATGTTTTCAAATGTTTCACTTTGGAAGATTAACCGGTCGTCTTTCCATGCTATATGCAGTTCAATGTCAACTTCCGGGGAAACTAAAATTTGTGCTTTTTCAGATGGTGATATAGATCGTATTGTTTTTGTACTTTTAATCAAGGTTGGCTTTTTTGTTTCAATTTCCGAAAGAATTACACGTGATTCTTTCTTTAATAATGTGACTTTTTGATTTGGTTTTAAAATAATATTTTGATCCGGTGATGATATTAAGTCTTTCCTCACTATACAAACAGATCCTTTTACCACAGTAGTTTCAATGGTTTCTTCATCAGGATATGCCATCACATTAAAGCTGGTTCCCAGAACTTTAATATCTATCTCTGATGTTTTAACTATAAAAGGAATCCTATTGCCTTTTTTTTGCACTTCGAAAAAAGCTTCTCCTTCCAGAAAAACCTCACGTTTTTTTTCATTGAATGCCGATGAGTATTTTAAAGTGGTTTCGGAGTTCAGCCAAACTTTTGTGCCATCAGAAAGAATGATCTGGGATTTCTGTCCTTTGGTAGTAATGATTTGGTTGTATGCAAGTGAACCGGTATCTGGTTTCCTGTTCGCAAAATAAAAAACTGTCCATGAGAGGCAAAATGCAAGAATAAATATTGCGGCAATCCGTAGCCATTGATAATATTTTGCTCCTGTACTGCTCCTGAATAATTGCAGGTTCCTTCTTACCGGCTCAGGGGATTTCATGGTCTTTTCATCCGGTAACGCACCAATTTTTTGAATAAAAATTTTCCTGTCTTTTTCAACATCCTTCTGTTCAATATTTTGTGCTATACCGGATGTTTTCCAGACAAATGCAATTTCATCAAAATATTTTTTGTTTTTCTCATTCTTATTAAGCCATTGATTTACCAAAAGACTTTCTTCTTCACTGGTTTCACCAAGTAAATACTTAATGATTTTTTCTTTGTTCATTATTCGATTCTTTTTCATATCTTACATTTATTATAACTACTATGTGTGAATTTACCCTGACAAGGGATATGTTTTTTTTTAGAATTTTGCTTTTAGTTATTAACCTGGTTTATTCATAGCGCTGCTATAGCTACAAACAAATTGTAAAATGACTAAAATTGTAAAATGGACTAAAATATTTTGTCCAAAAAGTTATGATTCATTCGAAATAATCGGCTAATTTCTTATGTAAAGACTGAATAGCACGTGACATTTGGGTTTCGACAGTTTTTATTGAGATGTTCAATTCTTCAGCAATTTCACGGTATTTTAATCCTTTAAAACGGCTTAATTCAAATATCTCCCTGCATCTGTCCGGTAAAGAGGCAATAGCATCATTGATACGGTCTTCAAGCTCTTTTTCAATTAAACCATTCAGACAGTTTTCCGGTGAAGCAATTGATTTAAAACCTGAATCCATGATCTTTCGTAAGAGATCTTCCTTATACTCATTGCTTATTCTTATATGCTTCAGGTAGTCTAAGCAATTGTTTCGAACGGCTTTATATAAGTAGGATTTAACGGAAGTGTCCTGTAACAGTGAATGTTTTATTTCCCAAAGCTTAACAAAAGTATCCTGCACGATTTCCCTGGCGTCGTCCAAATCAATAACAAATTTTTGAGCATACCGGCAAAGACTTACATAATGGGTATTAAAAACCTGTTCAAATGCACGAACATCTCCCTTTATTAATTTAATAATAAAAACATTTGAAGACTTGCTCATATTAAATAACCTGGGTATTTAACCGTTTAACTAAAATTTAAGGTATAAGTATAGCCCTCTTCTCCTCTTCACTTTTTAATTTCTAATTTTTAATTTTCTTCCCTTAAAAAGGTTTCAATTCACCCTTCTTATATGCTTCATATGCCTCTTTGACAGTCATCTGG
>JAUXFX010000140.1 GCA_030622635.1 Bacteroidota bacterium | reverse complement strand
TCTGTTATTATTCGCTAAATTTAAACAAATTATTTGAAATACATTAAAAAATATTTAAAGATTTTCTGTACTTAGTTCTTATTGCTCAGGTTAGGTTTAATAAATTTTCAAGTTCAATTAATTCGTCACGCAAGCGGGCAGCTTCAATAAAATTTAATTCTTTAGCAGCTTTTTCAATTTCTTTTTTTGATTTGGCAATAGCTTGTTTTAATTGGTTGGTAGTCATATATTTTATAACAGGATCAGCAGCTACGTTTATCTTTTCATTTTCAATATATGGAACAGGAATAATGTTTTTTGTGTCAGCAACTGCTGTTTGACCAAGTATTGATTCATGAGATTTATTTATTGAAGAAGGAGTTATATTGTGTTTAATATTATAGGCAATTTGTTTTTCTCGTTTTCTGTTGGTTTCATCAATAGTTTTTTGCATTGAAAAAGTAATTTTATCAGCAAACATAATAACTTTGCTGTTGATATTACGTGCTGCTCTTCCTGCGGTTTGTGTTAGTGAGCGTTCGGAACGTAGAAAACCCTCTTTGTCAGCATCAAGTATTGCAACTAACGAAACTTCAGGTAAGTCTAATCCTTCTCTTAATAAATTTACTCCAACCAATACATCAAAAGCTCCAAGTCTCAGATCTCTCATTATTTCAACTCTTTCAATTGTGTCAACATCCGAATGAATATATCTGCATTTTATATTGATATTTGACAGGTATTTTGTTAATTCTTCAGCCATCCTTTTAGTTAAAGTTGTAACAAGTGCCCGTTCATTTTTATTTACTACTGTATTTATTTCTTCTAAAAGCTCATCAATTTGATTAATACTTGGTCTGACTTCAATTACAGGGTCAAGCAGGCCGGTTGGGCGTATTAATTGTTCTACTACAATTCCTTCCGATTCTTTTAATTCATAATCTGCAGGAGTGGCACTAACATATATTGCTTGTCCTGTCATGGCTTCAAATTCATCAAATTTAAGAGGACGGTTGTCCATAGCTGAAGGAAGCCTGAAACCATACTCAACAAGATTTTGTTTTCTAGATCTGTCGCCACCATACATCGCTCTAACCTGTGGAATTGTAGCATGACTTTCATCAACTATTAATATAAAATCATCAGGAAAATAATCCAGTAAACAAAAAGGACGTGAACCGGGAAGCCGTCTGTCAAAATACCGTGAATAATTCTCAATACCCGAACAATAGCCAAGTTCACGCATCATTTCTATATCATATATAACCCTGTCTTCTAATCTTTTGGCTTCTAAATTCTTAGCGTTTTCCTTAAAATATGTAATTTGTTTTACAAGATCATCCTGAATTTCGTTTATTGATTTCTTCATTTTATCGTGTGAAGTAACAAAAATATTTGCCGGAAAAATAATAATACTGTCTAAATCCTCAATTTTTGTTCCGTTAACCGGATCAAATTTTTCTATGCTTTCAATTTCATCACCAAAGAAATAAATACGGTAGCAATAATCGGCATAAGCCGGAAAAACATCAACCGTATCTCCCTTTACTCTGAAGTTACCTCTGAAAAAATCAACTTCTGTTCTGGAATACAAACTATTTACCAGCTTGAACAGAAATTTATTTCTACCAATCAAATCACCATTTTTTACTCTTATAACATTATCTGTAAAATCATCAGGATTGCCAATACCATAAATGCATGATACCGAGGATACAATAATTACATCCCTTCTGCCTGATAAAAGCGAAGATGTGGCATGTAACCTTAATTTTTCAATTTCATCATTGATTGAAAGGTCTTTTTCAATATAAGTGTTAGTAACAGGAATATATGCTTCGGGTTGATAATAATCATAATATGAAACAAAATATTCAACTGCATTGTTTGGGAAAAATTGTTTGAACTCGCCGTATAATTGTGCTGCTAAAGTTTTATTATGGCTCAAAACCAATGCAGGTCTGTTAACTTGTTGTATAACATTTGCAATTGTGAAAGTTTTACCTGAGCCGGTAACACCGAGAAGAGTTTGAGCTTCATCACCACGATTTAATCCTTCAACGAGTTGCTTAATAGCTTCCGGCTGATCACCGGTAGGTTTAAATTCGGATGTAAGCTGAAAACTCATTTATTACTCATTTTAAAAAGTAATTCTTTTTCTTCTTTTGTCAGTTTTTCATAACCTGATTTTGATATTTTATCAAGGATTTCATCAATTTTCTCTTGATTAACTGCTTTACGTTTGTTGTATTCATCATCAGTAAGCGGTCTATTACTATAATATGATTTTGAATAATATTTTTTCGGTTTTTTATAAGTTTTAAAATAACCTGATATTTTATTAAATCTAATAATGTTGTTAAAATCAAAACCCTTTTTCAGGAAATAGATGTATAAAAATCCCCATAAGGCTCCGCCAAGATGGGCGATATGACCACCTGGGTTATCACCCTGAATGCTAAGAATATCTATGGCTACAAGAATTAAAGCAATATATTTTAACTTCATTCTGCCAAATAAAAAAAGTGTGACAGTATAATTCGGAACATAAACTGATATGGCTACAAGAATAGCTAATACCGATGCTGAAGCTCCAAGTGCAATTGAAATGGATACGGTATTGCTAAAGACAGGAAAGATATTGTAAGCCAATACATAAAACAATCCTCCTGCAATACCTCCCCAAATATAAGTTCCAAGTAATTTTTTACTGTTAAGATATTCCAAAAAGATTCTGCCTCCGAAATACAGCACAAACATATTAAAGAAAATATGAAATAAATTTACCTGTAGAAACATGTAAGTAAACAATGTCCATGGCTTTGAAAGAAGCAAATTTATATCTGAGGGAACTGCAAACCAATATACTATCGGTGAAATACCTAAATTGTTGGAGATTTCTGAATTTACCTGGAATAACCATAAAAACAGGGTGACAATATTAACAAAAACAAATACTGCAATATTTATAATTATCAATCTTGAAAGTACAGATTTTTGTCTGAAAAATGTTTTTATATTTTCTATTGGGTTATTTTGATAGTACATTTGTAACTTAGTTTTTAAAATCCAAACTATAAAAAAATTAAATATCCATACTAACAAGTTTAGAAATTAGAAATCTAAAGGACAAGTTTGGAAATTTATGTTATCATATTTTTGTGCTGTTGATAAAGGCATTCAACTTTAGACCAAGTTTTTCAATTATTATTTTGAACCTTTTTGTTCCACTTGTCAAAATCGTACCAAACCAAATCAGACAATTCTTTCGATAGTTTGTAAACCCCTAATTCATAAACTCTTTTCATTTTTCTCTAATCTTATATTTATAAAGTATCCTGCATTTTCATATAGAATATTCAAATTTTAATTATTGATCATTTTGTATTTATTGTCTTTAGCCCAAAATAACTGGTTTTTCGGAGTGGACTCATCATTCCATCACTCCATAACTCCATCACCCCATCATCCTCCCTTTATATTCTCAATCATATACTAACGTTTATTGGATTGATCAGTTACTTATTGTTTAGAACAATTTTAATTTTTTCTTCCAGTATATTATCAGGAAAAAACCGAATACCATTCCTCCGAGATGGGCAAAATGAGCAACATTACTTCCCGTATCATAAAATCCTGAAACAAGTTCGATAATTCCATAAATAATAACAAAATATTTTGCTTTAATAGGAAAAGCAAAATAAATATAAATTAATGAATTTGGGAACATCATTCCAAATGCAAGCAGTATACCAAATACAGCACCTGAGGCTCCTATCACAACAGGAGCATTTAAAAAATCCATTTTATATTGCGAAATATAATCCATTGCAGTTTGTAATGCTCTATCAGGATTTACATTTATTAAACTATTATAATTTCTAACAAACTCGTTAAACTGATTTTGCATTTCATAAGATGAAATCCTGAAATTTGAAGAGTTCAGAAATGCCTGAAGGCTGGCATTTGACGGGTCTTCAGTAAAATTATTAATTGCTGATAATACAGGGGAAATTTCAAAATAAAACACTATATAATGAACAATTGCGGCACCTATTCCTGTTACCATGTAATAAATCAGAAAACGTTTCGGACCCCATACATTTTCAAGAACATTACCGAACATCCATAATGCAAACATATTAAAAAATATATGGCCTATACTGCCATGCATAAACATATAAGTTACAAACTGATAAGGACTGAATTTATCAGCAGCGATATAGTGTAATCCGAGATAATTAACAAGGTCAATATTAAAAGCATTTTGAAATGTAATTGTAGCAAGAAATAAAATTACATTTATGATTAGAAGATTCTTAACTACCGGAGGCAGAAGACGAAACCCTCTGGGTCTGTATTGCTGTGTGTTCATTTAAATTATGTTATATTTTATAAGTTTGATGTTTGACGTTTGACGTTTGATGTTATTGGCTATATATTTACTTTAAATTAGTGTTCGTCCATAAAGTAAGTATTTTTTTTGATTTCAGAATAATCCCGAAAGCTTTCGGGACAGATTAACGATTAACGAAGTAGCTGAAAATCTAAAATCTAAAATCGTTAATCCTTATTCATTATTCAGTTTATTTGAATTTAGTCGACTTGATAGACGGACACTTAAAATTACTGAAATCCTTTATCCATATCTTCAACAGATATTATTTGAATTATTGGTTTTCCTCCGGGTGAAACATCCGGAACTTTACATGCAAAAAGTTCGTCAACCAATGCTTTCATTTCTTCTTTCATCAGAACTTTACCTGATCTTATAGACATATTAGATGCCATTGAGCGTGCTAAATTAATTTTTTTATCTAAATTCAGGTTAAGTAAATTGTTTTTATAATTTTCAAATATTTTTTCAAGAACATGACTGATATTTTTTTCAGGAAAATCTGCCGGTGTTCCGTTTATTACAAAAGTATTTTTCCCAAGTTTGTTTATATTAAAACCTAAAATTTGCAAATCATCTTTTATTTCGTCAATTATTTCAGCATCTCCCGGCGAAAAACTGATTGATTGAGGAAAAAGCTCTTGTTGCGATAAACCTTTTTTAGTATTCAATATATTCAAATAGCGTTCGTATAAAATACGTTCGTGAGCTCTTTGCTGGTTAATTATCATCAGCCCTGACTTGATATTAGTAAGAATATAACGATTATGAATTTGAAAAATCTTTTCAGTTCTTTGTTCAAGCTCCTTTTGTTCCCAGTCAGGTTCAATTAATTTTTGTTCGTTTATGTTTTTATCCGGAATTTTTTCATCAGAAATATAAAGCTTTTCCCAATTATCTTTATTTGATTTTTGCCTGTTGTCAATAGTTAAATCATAAATTTGTTTTTTGCCTGTTTCAAATGGGTTATAATCGGGGTTGGGTTTTATTGAAGGATCTTTTACAACTTTATTTTTGGGGAAATCAGAAAATTTCATACTTCCTTCAATATCAAAATCTATGGTAGGAGTGATGCTGAATTTTCCTAATGATTGTTTTAAGGTAGCTCTTAAGATAGAATATATCAATTTATCATCCAGAAAATTAACTTCTGTTTTTGTTGGATGTATATTAACATCAATCATTTTCGGGTCAACTTCGAGATAAAGAAAATAAGCAGGATAAGTATCTGCAGGAAGCAGTTCCTTGAAAGCACCATTAACAGAATGATTCAAATAGGGATGTTTAATAAAACGATTATTTGCAAAAAAGTATTGCTCACCCCGTGTTTTTTTAGCAAATTCGGGTTTGCCGATAAAACCGCTGATATTAACAATATCGGATTTTTGTTCAACCGGCACTAATCGTTGTTTATACATATTTCCGAAAAGAGCAATAATTCGTTGTTTTAATGTTGACGGATATAATTGAAAAACCTGTTTATTGTTGTGAAACATTGAAAAAGATATCTGCGGATTTACAAGTGCTATACGATTAAATTCCTCAATTATATGTCTTGTTTCAGCAGTATTTGATTTTAAAAAGTTTCGTCTTGCAGGAACATTAAAGAACAGATTTTTTACTGCAATAGAAGTTCCGTTCGGACAGTTATCAGCATTTTGACTTTTTACTTCTGATCCTTCAATTTCAATGGATGATCCCAATTCATCTTCAATTCTTTTTGTTTTTATTTCAATTTGTGAGATAGCTGCAATTGAGGCAAGAGCTTCGCCACGAAAGCCCATAGTTCGAATGGCAAACAGGTCGTTGGCTTTTTGGATTTTAGAAGTTGCATGCCTTTCAAAACACATCCGGGCATCTGTTTCCGACATTCCGCAACCATTATCAATAACCTGAATCAATGTTTTGCCGGCATCTTTAATAATCAGTTTGATTGCTGATGCACCTGAATCTATTGCATTTTCAAGTAATTCCTTAGCAGCAGAAGCAGGACGCTGAATAACTTCGCCCGCTGCAATTTGATTAGCAACCGAATCGGGTAATATTTTGATAATATCCGTTATCATTAAATTCTGAATAAGGAAACCAGTTTTTCAATAAAATTTGTGAAAAAGAACAAATAAACCGTAAAAACGATTAAAAGCAAATAAATCAAAAATCTCATTTTTGATTGCTGACGCTTCTGGTTTGCCCTGTCTTTTTTCCATCTTTTTTGCAAATCCCCTCTAAACAAAGTGGTTTTATCACTGCTGTTACTAATGCCAAGCTCTTTTTTTCGTTGTTCTCTTTCGTCTTCTTCTTTATCGTAGTAAAGCGGCTTATAATCAAATATTTTGGACTTGGGTATGTGAAAAAATGTCAATTTCATAATAAATAAATTAGATTGCAAAAGTACCAAAAATATTTTAACCCGAATAATGTAGTTTAAAATTATGGTGTAAAATAACTGAAATATACACACATGTAAGTACAAAAAGTATAAAAAACGTAAAAAGCCCGTTTGATGATTTGGAAATATAAAGATTGAAGTTTTCTATCAAGAAGAGACATTCTGGATGACTCAGAAGAAAATGAGCGAGTTGTTCGGAGTTCAAAGACCAGCAATCACTAAACATTTGAAAAACATTTTTAATTCGAGAGAATTGATTGAAGAATCAGTTAGTTCCATTTTGGAACATACTGCTGACGATGGTAAAAGCTATAAGACAGTATTTTACAATCTTGATACTATTATTGCAGTCGGATACAGGGTTAATTCTCATCAAGCTACAAAGTTTCGGATATGGGCAACAAGGACTCTAAAAGAATTTATAATAAAAGGATTTGTGCTAGATGATGAACGTTTAAAGCAAGGAAAGTACTTTGGTAAGGATTACTTTGATGAGTTACTTGAACGGATTCGTGAGATTCGGGCAAGTGAAAGACGATTTTATCAAAAGATAACCGATATTTACGCTTTATCTATTGATTATGACAATTCAGATAAACTAACCCAAGATTTTTTTGCTGCTGTTCAGAATAAACTACATTGGGCGATTGCAGGAAAGACTGCTGCTGAAATAAATAATAATTATACAGGTTGTAACAGTAAAGAAGAAGTTGAAGAGGCTTGCCTTGTAAAGGTATCAGGATATAGTGTTGAGTCTGAATTTGCTATTTATCCAAATCCTGCTGTAGATGAACTAACAATCTCAAATATTAATGAAAGATGCATCAGGGATGTTGTTATATATAATTAAGAAAAAGAAACTTCATAAATAAGAAGTTGAAAAAAATTGTAAATTTGCATTAAATATTAAAATGACACAGGAATGTTGACAAAAACTAAATTAAAAGAACAAATTGAAAAATTTCCTGAAGAATTTTCAATTGATGAACTTATCGATAGATTGATATTAATTGAAAAAATAGAACGGGGAATCAAACAATCGGAAAATGGAGACGTGATTTCAGATTCTGAACTAGATAAAGAAATCAAAAAATGGTTCGAATAAACTGGACACATCAAGCAAGAGAGGACTTAAAAAGTATTGCAGAATATATTTCAATTGATTCTGTGCGATATGCAAAACTTCAAGTTGTTAAAATTAGAACCAGAACCAATATTTTAAAATCACACATTCAAAGTGGTAAAATAGTTACTGAAATCAATGACAAAAACATTAGAGAATTAATAGAAGGAAATTACAGAATTATATACAAGATTGTTTCTGAAAATCAAATTGATATATTAACCGTACACCATTCGGCGAGAGACTTGACAAGAAGATCGATATAAAAAATACGCAAGGTAACACCTAAGCATATAAAAATTCCGTAGTGCGCTAGCATCTACGGTTTTTATATGCATTGTTGAACGACACCAAAAGTAGCGGGGTCAGCTATTTCAGAGGATATGTGGTTTTAATATACTTGTACGGAACAGAATTGCAAAATTTCAAGATTTGTTTTTAAAGCATTACGTGAAATGTAATATAGAAATATTTACTATTTTAGCGTAAAATTTGGAGTTTAAGCGCAAACTCCCGTTGGGTGGCATTTTAGAAAGGGTCTAAAATTTAACTTAATTATCTTTGATTATTTTTAAATAATAATAAACAGTAATGATTTTTCTATTATTCTATTTATTTCTAGCCTTATTTGTTTCATTCCTGTGTTCTGTAATGGAATCTGTTTTACTTTCAACTCCTATGTCTTTCCTTATCGTAAAAGAAGAAAGTGGTAATAAATCAGCAACAGCATTTATTAAACTAAAAAATAATATAGAAAGACCATTATCAGCAATACTTTCTCTGAATACAATTGCACATACTATTGGAGCAGCAGGGGTTGGAGTACAAGCAACAAAGATGTTTGGTGAATTATATTTTGGGATTATTTCTGCT
>JAUXFX010000031.1 GCA_030622635.1 Bacteroidota bacterium | reverse complement strand
ATTAAAAGACCCTGAAATTTACTTCTATGAAAAAAGTGAGCGGCTTGGATTGCGGGGTTTTATTGCTGCTTAGAGATTCTTATGGGAATTCTAAGAAGTCTTGAACTTTTGGTTCTTTTGGTTCAAGCCAAAAGAACAATTAAAAAAAATTTATAAATATTTGTGTTTAGGATGTCCAAATGAGGAAAACAGGATATTAATCTCCCTTGGATATCTGAATTAAAGAAACTTCAATTTCACCACCTTCGGGATATAAACTTATCCAGTTGTTATCTTCACTGAACCATTTATATTGTGCTCCAATCCTGATAATATAGTCTTTCACTTCGTTACTAACAGGGATTTTAATAAGAGTTCCTCCACTTTTTGAGTTATCTTTTCCATAATTTAGAATAACTTTAAAATTCCTGTCAACAGTGCTCTTTGCCTTAAGTAAAATGTAATTACTTTTTCTTTCCTTCACTGGAATAGGCTCAAATGAAAATTTCCGCTCAGTGTTTTCAGGGATAATAATTTGTTCTTTATTTATATCAATAATTACATTTTCACTGATGATTTTTGTTATTTTTTTAATCATTTCTATTGGGTAGGTCTCATCTGTTTTTTTTTCAGCAGCAATAAGGTAA
This sequence comes from Bacteroidota bacterium, assembly GCA_030622635.1. Taxonomy (GTDB): domain Bacteria; phylum Bacteroidota; class Bacteroidia; order Bacteroidales; family JADFUO01; genus JADFUO01. The sequence continues at coordinate 21,270 of JAUXFX010000031.1, read as the reverse complement.
GATTGTATTGCTTTGTCGTAAATTTTTGAGTTGTAAAATTTATCAGCATCAGCAATTGCTATGTCATAAGCCTGCTGTCTGGCTTTTTGAATTTGAGCTATTATTGAGTTTAGTTCCAGTATTTTTTCTCTTGGATATTGTTCATCAGGTTTAATGTTGGAGGCAGTCTGGAAAGATATTTGTGCTTTTTCATAATGTTCTTCGTTGAAAAAATTATCGCCTTTTACAATTGCCAGTTCATAAGCTTTTTGTTTTTCTTTTTCAATTTGAAGTAAAATAATGTTTATTTCATTGATTTTATTATTCGGATATGATTCATCGGGTTTGATTTTGCCTGCATCTGCATATTTTGTCTTAGCTAATTCATATTCTTTTAGGAAAAACAAACTATCAGCTATTGCTATGGCATCATCAAATCTAATCTGTAATTTTTTTTGCTCGGCTATTTCGACTAAAATTATATCAATTTCACTAATCTTATTTGCAGGATATTGCTCATCATTTTTCAAAGAGATAGCATTCCGGTATTCAATTTTTGCTTCCTCATATTTCTTTAAAACAAATAAATCATCAGCATCAGCAATTGCTTTTTCATATTTTTCCTGACGGATAATTTTATATTTGGCAATATCGTCAAGAATGCTGTTTATTTCTGATATTCTGTCATTTGGGTATGATTCGTTTGGCTTAACAAGACCTGCATTTTGATATTCAATCTTTGCATTATCATAATCCTGCGAATTAAATAATTCATCTGCTTTTTCAATCAGATTGTTATATTTTTCATCTTCAGCTTTTTGTTTAACGATGGCTGTCAGGATGTTATTTATTTCTTCTATTCTGTTTTTTGGGTATTGCTCATCTGCCTTAATTTTAACAGCATTTTGATATTCTTTTCCGGCTTCTTCATAATTTTTTTCATCAAAATAATTATCTGCTTTAGTTATAGCAAGCATATAATTCTGCTGAATATTTTGTTGTTCGGATAAATCTGCAAGAATAGTTTGTATTTCATTAATTCTTTCATTCGGATATGGTTCTGCGGGTTTAATTTCAGAAGCCTCTTTATATACTGATTCAGCACTTTCATAATTTCCGGCATTAAAATAATTGTCTGCTCGCTCAATTGTACTGAGGTAATTTTCGTTAATTGTTTTTTGTGCTGCGAGTTCCTCTAAAATTATATTTATTTCAGATATTTTATCTTTAGGATATTGTTCATCAGGCTTTAAACGGCTTGCAAATTCAAATTCATTTTTAGCATTTGCATATTCGCTTTCGCTGAAATAACTGTCACCGTTTGTAATAGCATTGTCGTAATCTTCTTTATCGGTAGTAGCTTTATTTGCTAAAGCCAAGTTGATTTTTTCAATCATATCCTTTAGGTAACGGTCATCAGGAAATATTTTAGCTGCTTCAAAATATTTTTCTTTTGCATTATTAAAATCCCTGACGATATACAGATTGTCGGCTTCATCAATTAGTTTGTTATAAATTTCGTCTTTTTCAATTATTGGAGTTAATTCTGCAATTTTATCTTTTGGGAGTTGTTTGTCTGGCAAAAGTTTGCCTGCTTTTTCATATTCTGTCTTTGCTTTTTTATAGTTATTTCGTTGCAAATAATTTTCAGCATTTGATATAATTTCATCATATTGTTTTTGTTTTTCTCCAAGTTCATCTAATAGTACATTAATATTTTCAATTTTTTGCTTTGGATATTCTTTTCCTGAAATTAAACTAATAGCAATCTGAAATTCAACTTTTGCATTTTCATAGTCTTTGTCAATAAAAAAATTATTTCCGTTTAAAATAGCTTGATTGTATGCATCAATATTTGCCTGTTCATCGGCAAGTATTTTATTAATTTCACTTATCCTGTCTTTGGAATATTGCTTGTCAGGAAATATTTTCAGTGCATTTTGATATTCGGTTAATGCATTATTATATTTATTTTCATCATATAATTTATCAGCATTTATAATTGTTTCCGCGTATAAATTATTTTGTGATACTTGTGACCTGAGCAATTCAAGAACTTCTTTGATTTTGTCTTTAGGATATTGTTCATCAGGTTTCAAACGGCTTGCATACTGGAATGAAGTTTTTGCTTTGATAAAATCTTTTGATTTTAAATATTTATCAGCGCTTTCAATGGCATCTTTATAAGATTCCTCAGTTGTTTGAGCAATGCCGGAAAAAAAGATAAGTAAAAATAATAGTGAAAATATTAGTCTGCTAATCCTGAAAATAGTCATTAAAAACCTGTTTGAAATTATTTTAAAAGAAACTAATTAAATTAACAATTATCAACGTTTTGTAAAAATGAATATTGTAATAATAATCATTAAACTAAGAATAATTTTAATTATTTATTTTGTTATTTTGGACGTACACTATTCAATTACCCCATCCTTAATCACCAATTTCCTGTCTGCCATATTAGCGAGTTCATTGTTGTGAGTTACAATAACGAATGTTTGATTTAGCTGGTCGCGGAGCGAAAAAAATAATTCATGAAGCTCAATGGATGAAGCAGAATCAAGATTTCCCGAAGGTTCATCGGCTAACACAACTGCCGGATTATTAATAAGAGCTCTGGCAACAGCCAAACGTTGTTGCTCACCGCCGGAAAGTTCCGAAGGTTTATGTTCTGCCCTGTCTGTTAAATTTAAAATATTTAGTAATTCAGATGCTTTTTTTTCAGCATTTTTTCTTGATTCTTTTGCAATAAATGCAGGAATACATATATTTTCCAAAGCTGTAAATTCAGGTAACAAATGATGAAATTGAAAAACAAACCCAATTTTTTTATTTCTGAATTCAGATAATTTTTTTTCAGATAATTGATTTACGGCAATTCCGTTTATTTCCACTATTCCCTGATCGGCTTTATCAAGTGTGCCTAAAATATGAAGTAATGTGGATTTACCTGATCCGGAAGCTCCGACAATAGAAACTATTTCACCTTTTTGTATTTCAAGATTTATGCCTTTGAGCACTTGTAGATTACTATAAGATTTATAAATATCTTTAGCTTTAATCATATTATTGTATTAAAAATGCAAATATAACAGAAAAGTAATAAATTTGCGTTTCATAAATTATTAAACTAACAAATCGTAAAATGAATTTACATGAATTTCAAGGAAAATTAGTATTAAAAAAATATGGTGTTCCTGTACCAGAGGGTATTATGGCTGAATCGCCGGCTAAGGCATTGGAAGCCGCAAGAGAATTGCAAGATCAAACCGGTACTGATAAATGGGTAATTAAAGCACAGGTTCATGCAGGCGGCAGAGGAAAAGGAGGAGGAATAAAACTTGCCGATAATCATAATGAAGTTATTGAATATGCAGATCAAATAATCGGTATGCACTTAGTAACTCCCCAAACAAGTGAAAAAGGTAAACTTGTAAGGAAAATATTAGTACAGCGTGATATTTATTATCCAGGTAAGTCGGAAATACAGGAGTTTTATGTCGGGATATTGTTAAACCGGTTTGAAAGTCGCAATATGATCATGTATTCTCCGCAAGGTGGTATGGATATTGAAAAAGTTGCCGAAGAAAGCCCGGATAAAATTTTCACCGAACTCATTGACCCGAAAGTCGGATTATTGCCTTTCCAGTGCCGCAATATTGCATTTAATCTCGGATTAGAAGGCAACGCATTTAAATCAATGCTTAATTTTATTGATAAGTTGTATAAAGCTTATGTTGGCTCCGATGCTAAATTAATTGAGATCAATCCTGTGGTAAAAACTTCGGATAATAAAATATTTGCAGTTGATGCTAAAGTTGTTATTGATAATAATGCTTTGTTCCGTCATCCTGATATTGCTGCTATGCACGATGTTTATGAAGAAGACCCGATTGAAAGGAAAGCCAACCGTTATGACCTCAACTATGTTAAATTAGATGGTAATGTGGGATGTATGGTTAATGGTGCAGGTCTTGCTATGGCAACAATGGATATTATTAAACTTTCAGGTGGTAATCCTGCAAATTTCCTTGATGTTGGTGGCTCGGCTGATGCCAAAAGAGTTGAACAAGCTTTTAGTATAATTCTGAAAGATACTAATGTAAAAGCCATTCTTGTCAATATTTTTGGAGGAATTGTAAGATGCGACAGAGTAGCTCAAGGACTTATTGACACTTACAAATCTTTAGACAAGATTAATGCCCCGATTATCGTTAGATTTCAGGGAACAAATGCCGAAGAAGGTAAAAAATTAATTGATGAATCAGGTTTAAAAGTTTATTCGGCAATATTGCTGCAGGATGCTGCTGATTTAATTACTAAGGTATTGAAATAAAGAATTTTTTAATATGAGTGAAGACCAAAAAAAAGTACTTGAACAACAGCTTTGGAATATAGCCAACGAGTTAAGAGGTAAAATGAATGCAGATGAGTTTCGTGACTATATTCTGGGATTTATATTCTATAAATATCTTGCCGAAAAAATGGAAATACATGCCAATACCATTTTGAAACCTGACGGTATAAAATACAAAGAAATTAAAGAAAATACTGAACAAGGACAAGTATACATTGAAGCTATAAAAGAGGATGCACTTGGAAAATTAGGCTACTTTCTAAAACCTTCTGAATTGTTCAGTGAAGTTGCCAAAAGAGGAAACGGAAACAATGATACTGAAAGCAATTTTATATTAGAAGACCTGCAAAGAATCTTGAACAATATCCAACTTTCTACAATGGGAACTGAAAGTGAAGAAGATTTTGACAATCTTTTTGAAGATATGGATTTGAATAGTACCAAACTTGGTAAAACAACCGATGCAAGAAATAAACTTATTGCAAAAGTCCTTTCGCATCTCGACAAAATAGACTTTAAATTAGATGTACAGACGCACGGCCGTGCGTCTCAACGAGATGTTTTGGGTGATGCTTACGAATATTTGATTGGACAATTTGCAAGCGGTGCCGGGAAAAAAGCAGGGGAATTTTATACACCCCAACAGGTAAGTATGGTTTTGGCAAAACTGGTAACGACAGGAAAAACAAAACTAAAATCGGTTTATGACCCAACTTGTGGTTCGGGTTCTTTGTTGTTGCGAGTAGCCAAAGAAGTAAAAAAAGTAAACAACTTTTACGGACAGGAATTAAACCGAACTACCTACAACCTTGCCCGAATGAATATGATTTTGCACGATGTGCATTATCGTAAATTCGACATAAAGCAAGAAGACACCTTAGAGCATCCACAACATATTGAACTGCAATTTGAAGCCATTGTAGCTAATCCACCATTTTCGGCTCATTGGAGTGCCAACCCGCTTTTTACCAGTGATGACCGCTTTAGCCAATACGGAAAATTAGCGCCAAAAACCAAAGCCGATTATGCGTTTGTACAACACATGATTTATCATCTGGCAGAAAACGGAACTATGGCAATTGTGTTGCCACACGGAGTTTTGTTTAGAGGAGCGGCTGAAGGTCATATACGTAAATACCTTATTGAAGACCGTAATTATTTAGATGCAGTTATCGGCTTGCCTTCCAATATTTTTTATGGTACGAGTATTCCTACTTGTATTTTGGTTTTCAAAAAATGTAGAGAAAACCCTGATGATATTTTGTTTATAGATGCCAGCCGGCATTTTGAAAAAGTAAAAACTCAAAACCATTTACGAACAGAAGATATTAACAAGATAATTGATGTCTATCGCAATAGAACCGAAGAAGATAAATACAGTTATCTGGCAAAACTCAATGAAATAGCCGAAAACGATTACAACCTAAACATACCAAGATATGTAGATACTTTTGAAGAAGAAAAACCTATTGATATTGATGCCGTAGCCAAAGAGCTCAAAAATATTGATAAAGAAATGGCAGAAACAGACAAAGCACTGATTGCACTTTGCAAAAAACTTAATATTGATACGCCTTTTTAAACCAAACCGTGACAAATTGTAACGGTTTGAAAAAGGATAATTATGAAAGAAATTATAAAAACAGAGGATATTCAAAACCGAATTTATACAATTCGTGATGTGCAGGTTATGCTTGATAGCGATTTAGCAGAAATATATCAAGTGGAAACAAGAATTTTAAATCAGACTGTTAAAAGAAACATTAAGCGTTTTCCTTCTGAGTTTATGTTTCGATTAAGCAAAGTCGAATTTGAAAACCTGAATACACAAGTTTTGATATCACAAATTGTGACATCAAAAGAAAGCCGGGGTGGTAGAAGAAAAATGCCATTTGTTTTTACAGAGCAGGGAGTATCTATGCTGGCTGGTATTTTGAAAAGTGATATTGCAATAGATATAAGTATTAAAATAATACAAGCATTTGTTCAAATGCGAAAATTCATCTCTATAAATGCCGGCATATTTCAAAGATTAGATAAAATAGAGCAAAAACAAATTGAAACAGATACAAAATTTGACAAGGTTTTTAAAGCTCTTGAAGACAAAAGCATTAAACCAAAACAAGGCATTTTTTACGAAGGACAAATTTTTGATGCTTATGTGTTTATTGCCGATTTAATCAAAAGTGCAACAAAATCCATTAGCTTAATTGATAATTATATTGACGAAAGTGTTTTACAACTTTTTACCAAAAGAGGTAAAGGCGTAAACCTAAGCATTTATACCAAAAACATTTCAAAAGTGTTAACACAGGATATTGAAAAACACAACCAACAATATCCCAAAATACAAGTTGAGAAATTTACAAAAGCACACGACCGTTTTTTAATTATTGATGAACATACAATCTATCATTTTGGAGCTTCGCTTAAAGACTTAGGAAAAAAATGGTTTGCCTTTTCTAAAATGGATATGGAAGCCGTTGAAATATTGAGTAATTTGAAAAAGAAGAAATAAACAATGGAAAAATTACAAACCAAAAACCGTGTTGAGCGTAGACGAAATATACCACTTGTAAGGTTTCCGGAGTTTGAGGGAAAATGGGAAGAGAAAAAGTTGGGGGATATTTGTTATTTGACTTCAAGTAAACGAGTTTATTTATCAGATTATGTAAAAGAAGGAATACCTTTTTATAGAGGTAAAGAAATTACAGAATTGAAAAATGGCAAACAGCCAACTAACATTTTATATATTTCAGCAGAAAGGTACAAAGAATATAAGAGCAAATATGGAATACCTAAAATAAATGACATTTTAATAACTGCTGTTGGAACACTTGGTAATGTATTGAAAATTAGAAATGATAACAAATTCTATTTCAAAGACGGAAATTTAATTTGGCTAAAAAACATAGAAGAAAACCCTGATTTTTTAGAAGTATTAATACAATTAAATACAAATGCTTTAATTAGAACTTCTATAGGTTCAACTCAAAAAGCATTAACAATGGTTGAATTAAGAAAATTGAAGTTTTATTTTCCAACCCTCCCTGAACAAACCTGCATAGCCAATTTCTTTACAGTTTTGGATAACAAAATAAACCAACTCAAAGAAAAGAAAGCCCTTTTGGAAGAATACAAAAAAGGCGTGATGCAAAAAATATTCTCGCAAGAGTTACGATTTAGGGATGAGAATGGTAAGGATTTCCCTGAATGGGAAGAGAAGAAGTTGGGGGAGATTGGAGAAACTTATAATGGATTAACAGGTAAAACCAAAGAAAATTTTGGGAAAGGAAAACCTTATATTCAATACAAACAAATTTTTGAAAATTCTATAATTGATATTTCTAAATTTGGTTTAGTAGATGTAAATGAGAATGAAAAACAAAATAAAGCATTATATGGTGATTTGTTTTTTACAATATCATCAGAAACACCAAATGAAATAGGTTTTTCATCCGTTATTCTTGAGAATATTCAAAATTTGTATTTAAATAGTTTTTGTTTTGGTTTCAGACCAAATTCTTTAAAAGAACTTAATCCAAAATTTGCTCAATTTTTATTTAGAAGTGAAATTGCAAGAAAGAAAATTGTAAAACTTTCTCAAGGAAGTACAAGATATAATATGTCTAAAGTTCAATTTATGAAAATAAAAATCAAACTTCCTTGTTCAGAAGAACAAACCAAAATTGCCAATTTTCTTTCAGCCATAGATAATAAAATCACGAAAGTTGATAATCAAATAGAACAAACCGAGCAATGGAAAAAAGGACTTTTGCAGCAGATGTTTGTGTAAATCGTAAGTGCTTTTCACTAAAATAATCAGCTAATAATTATATTTCACCAATTATAACTATTTATATACTAATTCTTAACAGATATGCGAAGCAATAGCTATTTATACATACGCACAAACTCTTATGAGTTTGGAATTAGTTATGTGTTGCAACAGATTTTTAATAATTTTGCAAACCTGTTCCGCATTAGTATAATTTGTTTAATGCGCTCATATTTTTTGGTATGGTCGATTTTGCACTCATTTTTATTGTAATGCGCTTGTTTTTTTTTCATATCTTTCGCTCATAAAATATTTATTATGTTACAAAGCACCCGCTTTTCATTTTATGCACCTGTTTTTCATGGCAAGGATGTACCCGAAGAAGGTTCAATTGTTGGTTATGCATCTATCATTAACAGTTTAAAATTAGAAATACCAATGCCCGATAAAATCGCATTGGTTTGTAAGCAAAACAAAAAGTATCAAACCAACGAATGGTATGTATTTCCTAAAAGTTATTTGCCGGATGAAAATAGTGAATTATCGGAAATAGAAGTTTTATATAAACATTTGGTATTTGCTCTTAAATACGAGGGTGTAAACCTTTTGTTTTTTAGCTTTTTAGTTAAATATTACGCCCAAGCTCAACTAAGTAAATTGGTTAATATAGAACCCACAGGACAGTATTCTCGTAAAATTTGGTTTCTAATAGAATGGATTTCCGGCAAACAATTACAGGCGAAGAAAAATCTGGCAAAAAAAAGCTATGTTTATTTATTAGATTCAAAACTTCAGTATTGTATTGAGGGTGTTAAATCTCCTCGTCATCTAATTATTAATAATCTGCCAGGCACAAAAGATTTCTGTCCTTTAGTACATAAAACACCAAAATTAGAGCAATACATCAACGATAACCTTAAGGACAAAAAAAACGATTATCTCAAAGGCATTCGGAAAGATATTTTACAACGAGCATCAGCATTTTTATTGCTAAAAGATTCAAAAGCATCGTTTACCATTGAGGGAGAAAGCCCTAAAAGTAAGCGAACAGCCCGTTGGGGAAAAGTGATAGGTCAAGCAGGAACAAAAGACCTTAGTAAGGAAGAATTAATAAGATTACAACAAGTAGTAATAGAAAATATACGCTTTGTTGACATGGGCTTTCGTAAAAAAGGCGGTTTTGTTGGCGAACACGACCGTATAACAGGTGAGCCTTTACCAGACCATATTTCAGCCAAATGGCAAGATATTGAGCAGTTAATGGATGGATTGCTCGCTACCAACAAAATACTTTCCGAAAATGAAATAGATGCCGTAATATCTGCTGCCATAATTGCGTTTGGTTTTGTGTTTATTCATCCTTTCGAAGATGGCAACGGTCGCATTCATCGCTATTTAATTCATCATCTGTTAGCCGAAAAACAATTTGCACAACAAGGAATGATTTTTCCTGTTTCTGCTTCTATTTTAGACCATATTGCCGATTACCGAAAAGTACTTGAATCTTTTTCTCTTCCTTTATTGGATTTTATCGAATGGAAAGAAACCAAAGATCACAACATCAAAGTATTAAACGAAACTTCTGATTTTTATAAATATTTTGATGCAACAAAACAAGCTGAATTTTTGTATGATTGCGTAAATGATACTATTATAAATATTATTCCTTATGAAGTATCTTATCTTACAAAATACGATGAGTTTAAAAAATATTTAGATGACGGATTTGAAATGCCCGATAAAATGGTAGCCTTGCTGGTTCGTTTCCTGGAACAAAATGAAGGGAAAATTTCAAAAAGGGCAAGGAGCAAAGAGTTCCGGCAATTAACAGATGATGAAATTGCTGATATAGAAAAAAATTATGCGGAAATATTTTTAGAGAAGTAACAATGGCTAAACAACCCGAACAAATATTAGAAAATCAATTGGTAGCTCAACTACAAACGTTGGGTTATGGTTTGGTGCAAATTAAAGACGAAAAGGAACTTATTGCTAACCTTAAACAACAGTTGGAAAAACATAACAAAGAAACCCTATTAAAAACAGGTAATGAAAAATTTTCCGATAAAGAATTTGATAGGGTTTTAAACACACTTAGCAAAGGTTCGGTATTTGAAAAAGCTAAAACACTAAGAGAAAAACAACACATTGTAAGAGATAACGGAAACAATCTTTATTTTGAATTTATCAATACAGACCATTGGTGTCAGAATCAATATCAAGTAACTCATCAAGTTACCATTGACGGAAAATATAAAAACCGCTACGATGTAACATTACTTATCAACGGTTTGCCTTTGGTGCAAATAGAACTCAAACGCAGAGGTTTAGAACTCAAAGAAGCATTTAACCAAATCAATCGTTATCAACGGCATTCGTTTGGTGCAAAATCTGCTTTGTTTCAATATGTTCAGGTTTTTGTTATCAGCAATGGCGTAAATACAAAGTACTATGCCAACAACAGACATCAATCTTTCAAGCAAACTTTCTATTGGACAGACAAAGAAAATAAACCCCTTACAAATATAGTTAACGGATTTACCGGAGAGTTTTTGGAGCCGTGTCATATATCAAAAATGATATGTAAGTACATAGTACTAAACGAAACAAAAAAAATACCGATGGTGCTCCGCCCGTATCAATATTATGCAGTAGAAGCACTAATTGACCGTGTTGTAAAGACGGGTCATAACCCGTCTCGCAATAAAAACGGCTACATCTGGCATACAACAGGTTCGGGCAAAACCTTGACTTCATTTAAAGCCAGTCAGATTATTATGAATATGCCACAGGTGAAAAAAGTGGTATTTGTAGTTGACAGAAAAGATTTGGATTATCAAACAACAAAAGAATTCAATAGCTTCAGCAAAGGATGTATTGACGGAACCGATAATACGAGAACTTTAGTAAAACAATTTTCAGATGATACAAAATTAATCGTTACCACCATTCAAAAACTCAATACTGCAATTAAAAAAAAGCAGTATTTGGGTAAAATGAAAAAACTAAAAGACGAACGCATTATATTTATTTTTGATGAATGTCATCGCTCACAATTTGGAGAAACACATAATCGCATAAAAGCATTTTTTAACAACAATCAAATGTTTGGTTTTACCGGCACACCTATTTTTGCCGATAATGCCGTTAAAAATGAGTTAGGAAAACGTACCACCAAAGAATTGTTTGGCGATTGTTTACACAAATATGTAATTACAAATGCCATCAAGGACGAAAATGTTTTGAAATTTTCAGTAGAATATGTTGGTAGATACAAACACCGTAAAGATGTTGCAGGCAACGTCTCCCCTACCGAAATAGACATTGAAGTAGAAGACATTGACATCAAAGAGTTAATGGAATCGCCAGAGCGATTAGAAAAAATATCAGATTACATTTTAGCACATCACAATCGCAAAACCTACAATAAGGAATTTACAGGAATGTTTTGCGTAAGCAGTATTAAAACATTGATTAAATACTACGATATTTTTCAAAAGAAAAAAGAAGAAGGACAGCATAATTTAAAAATTGCTACAATATTCAGCTATGTGGCTAATGAAGATGATGCAGATGCCAACGGATTTATACCTGAAGAATTATCTGTAGCAGAAGAACCCAGAGCGTTATATGGCTTACACGCACACAGTAGAGAACGATTAGACAAATATATCGGAAATTATAATGAAATGTTTGAGACAAAATTCTCAACTAAAGACAGTCAGTCGTTTTACAATTACTATAACGATATTTCTAAAAAAGTAAAAGAACGTAAAATTGATATTTTACTGGTTGTAAATATGTTCTTGACAGGTTTTGACAGTCCACCGCTCAATACTTTATATGTAGATAAAAACCTGAAATACCACGGTTTAATTCAAGCCTATTCAAGAACAAACCGCATTTTAAACGAACAGAAATCACAAGGAAACATTGTTGTTTTCCGTAATTTGAAAAAAGCTACTGATGAAGCAATTACTTTATTTAGCAACAAAGAAGCGATAGAGGTAATTATAATGAAACCTTACGAGGATTATGTGCAGAAATATAATGATGCATTTATTGAATTGCTAAAAATTGTACCAACTGTAAATAGTGTAAACGATTTGGTAAGTGAAAAAGATGAATTAGCTTTTATCAAAGCATTCAGGGAATTAATGCGCATAAAAAATATACTGACTGCCTTTGCCGATTTTAAATGGGAAGATTTGGCAATGAACGAACAACTTTGGAATGACTACAGAAGCAAATATTTAGATTTGTGGCAAAAAGTAAAAAGCGATACTCAGAAAGAAAAAGTTTCCATTCTTGATGATGTTGACTTCGAACTGGAACTTATTCACAGAGATGAAATAAATGTAACTTATATTCTAAAATTATTGGCAAACTTAAAGGATGCTAAGAAATCTGAAAGAGAAAAGAAACAGAAAGAAATACTTGATTTACTTGCAGGTGAAGCACATTTGCGAAGTAAAAGAGAGTTGATAGAGAAATTTATTTTGGAGAATATGCCCATAATTGAAGATTCAGATGATATTCCCGAAGCATTTGAAAAATTCTGGAATGAGGAACAGCAGAAAGCTTTTAACAAACTGATAAAAGACGAGAATTTGTCGGATGAAAAAACACAAAAATTGATTGAGGACTATTTGTTTGCAGAACGAGAACCATTGCGAGATGAAATATTAGAATTGATTGAGGGAGAAAAACCATCGGTATTACAACGAAAGAAAATAGGCGACCAAATCCTAAAAAATATTATAGGCTTTGTAGAAACATTTATTAATGGAATAACAGGAAACTAATAAACTTTACAGGTGAAATCGCCTACGATTTTTTGCTTGCTAAACTATAGTATTATATATGAAAAAGACGATTTTTATTTTAGCAAGCATTTTTATAATCTCTAATACTTTATTTTGATTTCTATTGAAACCCCTGATAAACAAACTATATCAAAAAATATAATAACAAAATAAATATGAGAATAAAACAAGCAATTCAACAATCAATTGAATTAAAACAAGAAATTTTAAAAAATAACTCATTACTTGACATAATAAAGCAAGTTACTGATGAATGTATCAAAGCATTGCAAAACGACGGCAAGATTTTATTTTGCGGGAACGGTGGCAGTGCAGCTGATGCACAGCACCTTGCAGCTGAGCTTTCAGGCAGGTTTTATTATGACAGGGAACCTTTGTTTGCAGAAGCACTTCACGTTAATACTTCATACTTAACAGCAGTTGCAAACGACTATTCTTATGACGAAGTATTTTCAAGAATGGTTAAAGCCAAAGGCAGAAAAGGAGATGTTTTAATTGGTATCTCAACTTCAGGAAATTCTGAAAATATTGTCAGGGCATTTGAAACTGCAAATAAAATCGGGATGACAACAGTTGGAATGACAGGCGAAACAGGTGGTAAGATGAAAGACTATTGCTGTTACCTGATTAATGTTCCTTCAACCGACACACCACGAATACAGGAAGCTCACATATTAATCGGTCATATCATTTGTGAATTGATTGAAACAGAAATTTTCCCTAAATGATAAAGGAGGTAATAATTTTAGCAGGTGGTCTTGGAACAAGACTTAAAGATGTTATCAGCGATATACCTAAAGTTATGGCTTTGATCAATGGTAAGCCATTTCTTGAATATCAGTTGAATTATCTTGAAAAATCCGGAATTAACAGGGTAATATTGTCTGTTGGTTATAAAAATAAAATTATCATCAAACATTTTAAAAATAAATACAGGTCAATAAAAATTGATTATGTTATTGAAGATGAACCATTAGGTACAGGCGGAGGTATAAAAAAAGCATTTGCAAAAATTATTGGCAATTCTTCTTTTGTTTTAAATGGCGATACATTATTTGAAGTTGACATGCAAAAAATGTATGAATTTCAACAAATAAAAAAAGCCAACTTATGTATTGCGCTAAGAAAAACAAATGATGTAAGCAGGTACGGAGAAGTTGAATTTGATAATAATTTTAAGATTACCGGTTTTACCGAGAAAAATAAAAAACCGGGTAAAGGATATATTAACGGCGGATTTTACCTTATTAATAAGGGTTATTTTTTAAACTTTAATTTGCCTGAGAAATTCTCAATTGAAAAAGATTTTTTTGAAAAATATTATAAAACCGAAAATTTTTATGGTTTTTGCTGTTCTTCTTATTTTTTAGATATTGGCATACCCGAAGATTTTCAAAAAGCACAAGATGAATTTAAACGACTTAAATATTAACAACTCCTGGACACTGTTTCTTGACAGAGACGGCGTAATAAACAATAGAATCATTGATGATTATATAAAAGACTGGGAAGACTTTAAGTTTATTGACGGGGTTTTAGAAGCAATGCAAAAATTATCTTTGATTTTTGGAAGAATTCTTATTGTTACTAATCAACAAGGAATTGGAAAAGGTTTAATGACTGAGAACGACTTGAATAAAGTCCATGCTAAAATGATTGAAAAAATTACTAAAAACAGCGGCAGAATTGACAAAATTTACTTTAGCCCATATTTAGAAAAAGACAAGAATGCTTTTCGCAAACCCGGTATTGGCATGGCATTGCAGGCAAAAAATGATTCCCCGTCAATAGATTTTACAAAATCAATTATGGTAGGTGATTCAATTACTGATATGCAGTTTGGGAAAAATGCAGAAATGCTTACTGTTTTTATTTCCGGCGATTCTGACCAAATAATACAAAATCAAAAATTAATTGATTTCAGGTTTAAAGACCTGTATTCATTTGCAGAAACGATTAATAATTAATTTTTTTGAATCTGGTCTAAGAAGAATTAAAATTTAAATAATTGACATTGGATGACTTTATTAATCACAAAATAATGAAATTCTTCAATATACATTGTAATAGGATTATAAAAAAAATTAATCTTAATAAGATATATTTAGTAGAATTAATAATAATTTTCCTCCTGCTTTTTACATATAATAACTATTTAGGTTATGAAGATATAACGATTAAAGCAGATGGTAAAGGTTATTATGATTATTTACCTGCATTATTTATTTATGCAGACTTTCCATATAAAAATAACATTGAGTCAACAGGTTACTCCGACAGGGTTAATAAATTGGCTATTTACGTTGAATACAAAGGTAATAAAATTAATAAATATCCATGTGGTACTTCAGTTTTATTATCACCTTTTTTTTATTATGCTCATATAACTGCGCCATTTCAAGGATTTGAGAACAATGGTTTTACTCGACCATATCAAAAATCAGTATTCTATGCTGCTATTTTTTATCTTTTTTTGGCTCTTATTTTCTTAAGAAAGCTTTTATCTTTATACAATCTGTCAGGAATTAGCATATTTTTAGTGCAACTTTTTGCTGTTTTTTCAACTTCATTAACATATTATACAAATTATGAAGCCTCTTTTAGCCATGTTTATTCCTTTTTTGCTATTACTACATTTTTGTTTTTTACAAAATCCTATTTTTTACACAAGAAAATAAAACACTTCTTATGGGCCTGTGCGCTTTTGGGATTAATTGTTATACTAAGACAAATAAATGTCATAATCATACTTTTCATACCATTTCTTGCAGGTTCTTATAAAAATTTAAAAGTAGGAATAATTAAGATTATAAAAAACAAATGGGGCTTAGTAGAAGGAGTACTATTATTTTCAGGAATTGCATCCATCCAATTGTTTTTATGGTATTTACAAACAGGAAATTTCTTTGTTTATTCATATCAAGGAGAGGGTTTTAACTTTCTTTCTCCTGCTTTTATCAGTATTTTATTTAGCTATAAAAAAGGTTTGTTTATTTATACGCCTATATTGTTTATATCGCTTATAAGTTGTTTCGTTTTTTTAAAAAACAAACAATTTTACTTATTTTTTTCATGGCTCATATTTTTCATTATACTCACTTACATTCTTTCTTCGTGGCATTGTTGGGTTTATGGTGGAAGTTATGGATTAAGAGCATATATTGATTTTTATTCTGTTTTTTTTATTTTACTGGCAATATTAATAGATAAACTAAAGATTTGGTCAAAACTTATTATAATATTGATTTCAGTATTAACAATTCCTGTAAATATTATCCAAACAAAGCAATATAAAGAATATATACTTCATTGGATAGATATGGATAAAGAAAAATATTGGAACATATTTTTAAGGCAGGAAGATCGTTTCAAAGGTATTTTGTGGAAGAGGAAATATTTTTTTAATCAGCAAACCACAACAAATATATATTCAATATCAATTAATGACCTGCAAATTGAGTCAAATGTTGAAAGTGATATTTATATTGAGTATAGTAATAACATTGATGGTTTTGATAAAGTAAATATTATTCAGGTAGTATTGGATAATAAATTTGATACAGAGCAGGATGCCCTTATGGAATTATCGATTAGAGACTCTCTAACCCATGAAGTTTATTATTTTCACAAACTTCCATTAATACACTATTGGAAAGAAGGGTTGAACAAATTTCATTGCGGTGAATATAACTACGAATTTCTGCCGATTGTGAGTGAAAATAATAAAATAATAAGATTAAAGATATTCACGAAGGATAAAGAGGTAGTATTAAAAAATCTTGAAATAAATTTTTTGGAATATCATTTATAAAAAAATCTATTATTGACATGTTTCCGCTATTAAAATCTGTCTGATACTGATACTGATACTGATACTACCACTGCAATCACCAACCCAAGACTTTACATAAGATTCATATCCTCTGCTTCGCGTAATAATCTTTCCCTGAAATTCGGATGAGCAATGCTGATGATAGCCAGAGCTCTTTCCCTTATTGATTTTTGTTTCAGATTAACAATACCATATTCGGTAGCGAGATAATTAACATCCATACGCGGAGTGGTAACAACTGCACCTTCAGCCAGGCGAGGCACAACTCGTGAAATACTTCCATCTTTTGCAGTTGAATAAAAAGCCATAATTGACAAACCGTCTTTTGCGGCATAAGCTCCTCTCACAAAATCCAACTGGCCGCCGGTTCCGCTATATTGTATTCCCGCTATATATTCCGAATTGCATTGTCCGGTTAGGTCAACTTCAATAATTGAATTTATTGCAACCATTCTGTCATTTTTAGCTATTACACATGGATCTAACACATAAGAAGACGGGTAACTTTCCATACTTGGATTATCATTCATAAACTCAAATGTACTGTCAATGCCATAAGCAACAGTAAAAACATGTTTTCGGGGATGCAGAGTTTTTCGCCTTCCGTTAATTACTCCTTTTTTAATAAGCTCAATCATACCGGGTCCTATAAGTTCGGAGTGAATGCCCAGGTCTTTATGATTACCAAGATAATTTGATACAGCATTAGGTATTCCTCCAATTCCTAATTGAAGAGAAGCCCCGTCAGGTATAACCTCAATCATGAATTTCCCAATTTTTTCATCTTCAGGTTTTAATGGTGGAGGAGCAAGTTGTAATAATGGTATATGATTTTCCACAACAGCATCAACTTCTGATATATGTAGAAGAGAATCACCAAAAACCCTTGGCATATTTTTATTCACCTCTACGATTAATTTTTTCGTATTCCTCGCTGCTGTTGAAATAACATCATTTGCAACTCCGAAACTAAAAAAGCCTGCTTTATCCATTGGTGAAACAGTGGTAACTGTAACATCAACATCCATCATTTCTTCAATAAACCTGGGAATCTGATACAAATATGAAGGAATAAACTGTGTAAGTCCAACCCTTGCCATTGACCTGTCAACACCACTGATAAACCATGAAAAAGTCTCAATACAGTCAACTAAATCTAAAGCATAATAAGTGTTCTTTGCATGTGCCTGCGGATTAAAACAATGTATTTTAATATTTTTCAAATCATCAGCCCTTGCCCTGTCGGCAATAGCCTGTAAAAGTGCTAATGGTTCGGCTATTATTGTCCCGTGAATGATACAATCACCGTTTTTAATGATTTGAATAGCTTTTTCAGGACTGGTTAATTTATTTTCATATTCTTTATAATAACTCATAATAAATAATTTTTTGATACTATTTTGATTTTTATTACTGTTCAAGGTTTAAAGTTTGTCCTTCGGCAAGTATGCGTTGCCATTTAATCATGTAGCCATTGAACATTAAACATTTTTTACTAAATAGTGCCCGTCAATAATGTCCAAGAATTTAAATAATTATTAAAAATCACAAATGACAAGCACCAAAATATTATCAGGCAAATATATATAATTTTATAAATATAAATAATTTAAATTTTTTTAAAACTTTCAAGCAGTAATATTAACTTTGAGGCGATTTAAAATTAATCTGCATTATTTATATGGAAAATTATTTTGATAAATTCAGGAAAAACATCATTGGCAATGACCTTGTTTTTAAAACACCTTATGGTATGAAAAAAATGATATATGCCGATTGGATTGCCAGTGGAAGATTATTTGCCCCTATTGAAAAAAGAATTGTTGAAACATTTGGACCTTATGTCGGAAATACACATACGGAAACAAATGAAACAGGCACATTAATGACCAAATCATATCAATATTCTCATAAATTGATAAAACAACATGTAAATGCTTCTGAAGATGATGTTATCATAACAGCCGGTTCGGGCATGACAACAGTAATTAATAAATTACAGAGAATGCTTGGTTTTAAGCATAATAATAATGATTTAAATAACATTAAGGAAGATGAAATTCCGGTAGTTTTTATAACTCACATGGAGCATCATTCCAATCAAACATCATGGTATGAAACTAATGTTGATGTTGTGCAATTGCAGCCTGACAAAGATTTGCTTGTTGATGTAAATGAACTCCGCAGGGAACTTGAAAAATATAAAAACAGGAAGTTTAAAATCGGGTCATTTACTGCTTGTTCAAATGTTACCGGTATTGAAACCCCTTATCATAAATTGGCAAAAATAATGCACGAATACGGAGGTGTTTGCTTTATTGATTTTGCTGCCTCAGCCCCTTATATTGATATTAATATGCACCCTGACGACCCAATGGAAAAATTAGATGCTATCTTCTTTTCTCCACATAAATTTCTTGGTGGACCAGGTACATCCGGAGTTTTAATTTTTGACTCTTCACTATATGATAATCCGGCTCCTGATAATCCCGGTGGTGGCACAGTTGACTGGACTAATCCATGGGGAGAATACAAATATATTGATGATATTGAATTACGCGAAGACGGAGGAACTCCCGGCTTTTTACAATCAATTAAAATTGCTTTGTGTATTGAACTGAAAAATAAAATCGGAACAGATAATATTCGTAATCGTGAAGAAGAACTTGTAAAAATTACCTTTGACGGTTTAAGTAAAATTCCGGGATTACATATTTTAGCAGATAATGTTAAAAACCGTTTGGGAGTTTTTTCGTTCTACATTGATGATATTCATTTTAACCTTGTTGTTAAAATTTTAAATGACAGATTTGGGATACAATCTCGCGGCGGTTGTGCGTGTGCAGGCACTTACGGACATTATTTGCTTGATGTAAGTTATGATAAATCAAAAAAAATTACCGAACTGATAAACTGCGGCGATCTGTCTGAAAAACCTGGATGGATAAGAATATCTCTTCATCCTACAACAACAAATCAGGAACTTTTCACAATTATTGACGGTCTGCATCAAATAAGAAAAAATTATAAAGAATGGGAAAAAGATTACATCTATAACAAACATACTAACGAATTCAGACATAAAGACGAACCTGAAGATAAGACCGTTTTAATAAAAGATTGGTTTGATTCAGATTTTATTTATACTAATTCTTAACAGGCCCATACGGGCAAGTTTTGCGAAGCATAGCTGTTTAGAAATAGTTATGCGTGCGGAACAGACCTATAAAACTTTTGCATTTCTGTTCCGCATTAGTATAACGGAAGTATGTATATGGACACCCTTTGGCTTTTGAAATAATGGAATGATGGAGTGATGGAGTGAATGAATGATTGAATGATTGATTGATGGATGGATGGAGTAATGGAATAGTGGAGTGATGGAGTAATGGAGTGTTGAGTTCACTCTGGAAAGTCAAAAAAAATGAGAAAAAAAATGCCACAAAGAAAGCAAGACACAAAGATACACAAAAAAAACACAATCAATATAATAGCCTTTGTGAATTCTTTGAGTCTTTGGGTCTTAGTAGCTAAAATGACTTTTCAGAGGGAACTCAGTATTCCAATCTCCCAACGACTAAAAGGAGTCCGTACGACCAAAGGAAGTCCGTATGGATGGATATTCCAATATTCCAGTATTCCAGTATTCCAGTATTCCAGTATTCCATGAATAAATAGTTATTACTAATTTTTAAAAAAACATCATACATGCATACATATTCATACAACCAACTTTACAATCAAATAATATCTGTTTTTAAAAAAATCGGTTTAAACAACAGTGATGCACAAAAAGTAACGGAAATATTATTAGCAGCCGAACTCAGAGGAATAAATTCACACGGGGTTTTACGGATAAAAGATTATTTTCAATTGTGGCAAAAAGGAAGAGTAAATTCAAAACCTGATATCAGAATTACTTATGAAACACCAAGCACAGCAGTAATTGATGGTGACAGTGGGTTAGGAATGATAGTGGCAACACATGCAATGAATGTCGCAATAAAAAAAGCGGAAAATGTTGGTACCGGCTGGGTGTCTGTTAATAATTCCAATCATTTCGGCATTGCAGGATATTATTCAATGATGGCATTGGAATATGATATGATAGGTATTTCAATGACAAATTCAAACCCTTTGGTTGCTCCGACATTTTCTATTGACAGATTGTTAGGAACTAATCCTATAGCCGTTGCAATTCCAGCCGGTAAAGAAAATCCTTTTATCGCTGACTTTGCCACAACCCCGATTGCACGAGGGAAATTAGCAGTAATGCACAAAAAAGGCGAGAATGCTCCTATTGGCTATGTTCAGGATAAAGATGGACAAGCAAGCACTGACCCTAATATTTTAACCGAAGGTGGTGCAATTCTTCCTTTGGGAAGCGACAGACTTCACGGAAGCCATAAAGGTTATTGCTTAGGGGCAATTGTTGATATATTCTCAGGTGTTCTGTCCGGTGCAAACTACGGACCTTTTGTTCCACCTTCGGTTAGTT
>JAUXFX010000187.1 GCA_030622635.1 Bacteroidota bacterium | reverse complement strand
TTTTTTGTTGTTGTATTGTCCCGTTAGGGACTATATATTTATAGAAAAGAAATACAACTATTACAAAGTCCCGTAGGGACGATATATAATTGAATGTCTTTTAAAATATACCGCTCATCTGCAAATACAAATTGAATATACATTTGTGTATATGTATTAGCCATGTTCTTTTTATATTACGTCCCTACGGGACTTTGTTATGGGTGTATTTCATTTTCTATAAATATATAGTCCCTAACGGGACAATCACGAATTTTCAGGAAAAAGAAATAAATCAAAATGTACAAAACTTGTCCGTCCATACGGATTCCTTATAGTCATATGAAGCGAAGCAAACGACACGAAGTCTATACGGATTCACTTCGTTTCATTAGTACGTATGTATCCGTATGGATGGATTTACCCCGTTTGATTTATAATAAGCCTACCAGTATCAATGATACTGCCTCTTAGGTGGAAAAGTAAGTCGTTGCTTTTATTATTATTACCTTAAATTACAATTTTCGTGTGCGATGGCTATGTAATAAATCGTTTTTGAATCTTCTTTCAAGAACTAAATAAAATCATGTACCTCTTTCAAGTAAAGAGGTCTTAATGACTTAATTTCATTATTTATTTCAACTGACAGACTTTGCATCACATAAATTTTTAGTAGATAATAAAAATTATTCAATTGTTCCAGTTCAAAATCTTAACAAAATCATACTCTTCCGGATTGGCAATATATTTTTTTGCAGCATTGTAATCGGCTCTAATTAAATATTGCAGACTGTCCTCAAAAATCAGTTTTGCTTTTTGTGAATCCATGTTCACCAAACGCGGTTTAACTTTTCCATGTTCATCTTCAACGTCTTTAAGATAAAGAGGAGCAATGTCTCCTTTAGGGTCGGAAGTAACCATGCAGCCGGTTATTCCATTGTCAAACAAATATTTAACACCCATTCCGAGCAGGGCGCAATACATCAGGTCAAAGGCAATCGGACGTACACATCTGATTTCATAACCGAGTTCTACCGGACGGCTTTTAATTTTTATATTTAATTCTTTCAGCTTTCTCTGCAAAAGCATGTTGAAAATATGAGCTTTACTAACATTTCCAAGCTCAGGATGTCCATGCTCGTCATAAGTAAAATTAATCTCAGTGGCTTTAATTTCTTCGTCCGTCATAAAATGAAAAACTCCTTCACTGATTATAGCCACGCCATAATCAATTTCAAGAATTTTTCGCTTTATCATTGAGGAGATAATTAATCTAATGATTTTATCAAAAGTAATTTTAGTTTTATTAAACATTTCAGGAATAATTATCATCGGGTAATGGCATGCTCCACCTATTCCGAATGCAAGGTGCCCTGCCTCTCTTCCCATTGCAGAAACGACAAACCAATTTCCGCTTGTTCTTGCGTCTTCATAAATGGTAGTAGCAATTTTTACGCCTTCTTGCTTTGCCGACTGATAACCAAAGGTTGGTGTTCCTTCAGGTAATGGCAGGTCATTGTCAATGGTTTTCGGCACGTGGATATTTTGGATTTTTACATTATTTTTTGCAAGAAATTTTGATATTCTGTTAGCTGTTGATGCAGTATCATCTCCACCGATTGTTACAAGCAGCTTTACATTATTGTTTACAAAAAAGTCGGTTTTAAATTCCGAATCTTTGGGCTTGTAACGACTCATTTGCAAAGCCGAGCCACCGCTTTTATAGATTTCATCGGCAAACTGAAAATCAATATCCTGCATAACAGGTTTTTCAGAAAAAAGATTTTTATATCCCTCGTGCAAACCGATTACCCTGTATCCGTCTTTTAAAAATATTTTTGCTACTGAACTAATAACTGTATTTATTCCCGGAGCAGGACCTCCACCACATAAAATTACTATTGATTTTTTCATGTTTATTTTAATTTATTTTTACTATGAAGATTTACAAAGTTAAAATTTATTACTTTAACCGAAATTAAAACTTTTTGAATTCAGTATATTTGAATGTAACAGAAGAATGGAAATAAAAAAAAGTGGATACTTAAAAAGAAATATCCACTTATGTTTTTTTAAATTTCAGTTTACCACAACAGGATGATGAAAGTATGACCATTAATTGTTACTGTTGCAATTCTGTCGCATTCTCCATTACCATAATCAAGAATTCTGACTGGTTTGTTTTCAGGAGTAATTTCCACAGTTCCGCTTACAAAATGTAAGCAACTTAATTCCAGTCTTAACGGATTAATAATAATTTAATTACATTTTTTAGTTTCATATTATTTTGAATTAATTGGTTAATATTTTTACTTTGGACTTATAAAATTATAAAAGATTTAAATTCTTTGTAGTTTTGTAGAAAAATTTTTAAAGACTTATTAATTTGAATTTAAATGAATTAATACAAATGTTTCGGGATGAAAAAAATTCGGAGCAGATTGTTAATGCTCTTCAGAATTATGACAGAAACCGTATTCAATTAAAAGGATTGATAGGTTCGTCAAGAGCATTAGTGTCAGCAAGTGTTTTTAATGAGATTTCAGGAATCCATCTTTTTATTTTACCTGATAAAGAAACTGCAGCTCACTTTTTTAATGATATTGAAAATATTTATGATGAGAGATCACTTGATTATTCAAAGAAAAAAATTTTGTTTTATCCAACTTCATACAAACGGCAATATGATATTGAAAATCCTGATAATGTAAATTTGTTGTTGCGTGCCGAAATACTTAACAGAATTGGTTCATCTGCGAGAAAAACCATGATAGTTACATATCCTGAAGCTCTTTGTGAAAAAGTTATTTCAAAAAAATATCTTGCAAAAAATACAATGAAAATCAATGTTGGCGAAAGCCTTTCAATTGATTTTATTATTGATCTGATGAATGAATATAATTTTGAAAGAACTGATTTTGTAGTTGAACCGGGACAATTTTCAGTGAGGGGAGGAATTGTTGATGTGTTTTCATTTTCTAATGATTATCCGCTCAGAATAGAATTTTTTGGAGATGATGTTGAGTCAATCAGAACATTTGATACAATTACTCAATTATCAATTGATAAACATAAATGGGCTACAATAGTTCCTGATGTACAAAACAGGAAAATAAAAGAGACAAGGCAATCATTATTAAATTATATTCCTAAAAATTCAAGCATTTGGATTGACGATATAAATTTTACAGTTGATAAAATTAATGATGAGTATAAGAAAATTAAAAATATCAGTTCGGGCTTGGATGATGAAATTGAACATTTTACTATTGACGAATTATTTGAAGACGGCAGGCAATTTTTAAAGAAATTATTAGACTTCTCTGTTATTGAATTTGGCAGACAATTTTATTTTGAAGATAGTTTTATCCTTAATTATGATATTATTCCCCAGCCGTCGTTCAATAAAAATTTTGAGTTAATAATTAAAAATCTAACCGAAAATTCAGCTAAAAATATCAGGAATATTATTTTTTCGGATAATCCTAAACAAATTGAAAGACTTTATTCAATTTTTGAAGATATCAGGAATAACAACGGATTGAAACTGAAAATTGATTTTACAACCATCAATACATCACTGCACGAAGGATTTATTGACAGGAACCTGAAAATTGCATGCTATACCGATCATCAGATTTTTGAACGACATCATCGTTTTTTTCTTAAAGACGGTTATAAAACAAAACAAGCTGTAACTTTAAAAGAAATATATGACTTAAAGCCAGGTGATTTTGTAACTCATATTGACCATGGAATTGGAAAATTTGACGGTTTGGAAAAAATTGAAAACAATGGCAAGCAGCAGGAAGCAATCCGTTTAGTATATAAAAATAACGACCTGCTATATGTGAGCATACATTCATTGCATCGTATTGCAAAATATGTTGGCAAAGAAGGAAAAGCTCCATCACTTAATAAACTTGGGTCAAATGTTTGGAACAAACTTAAAACCCGTACAAAACAACGGGTAAAAGATATTGCCAAAGACCTTATAAAATTATATGCAGAACGTAAATTATCCGAAAGTTTTCAGTTTTCACCCGATACTTATTTGCAGCATGAACTTGAAGCTTCTTTTATTTTTGAAGATACTCCCGACCAGTTAAAAGCTACAATTGATGTTAAAAAAGACATGGAACAAAATTACCCGATGGACAGATTGATATGCGGTGATGTTGGTTTTGGAAAAACCGAAATAGCTATCAGAGCTGCTTTTAAAGTGGTTGCCGAAAGTAAACAGGTTGCATTGCTTGTGCCGACTACAATCCTTGCATTGCAGCATTATAAAACCTTTATGGACCGTTTAAACGAATTTCCCTGTAATATCAATTATATTAACAGGTTTAAAAGTGTTAAACAACAAAAACAAATTCTCAAAGATCTTGAGTCAGGAAAGATTGATGTTTTGATTGGTACTCACCGGCTTGTAAGTAAGGATATTAAATTTAAAGATTTAGGTTTGCTGATTATTGATGAAGAACAAAAATTTGGTGTTTCGGTTAAAGAAAAGCTTAAACGATTTAAGATAAATGTTGATACTTTAATTTTGACTGCAACTCCTATACCGAGAACATTACAATTTTCATTGATGGGAGCAAGGGATTTGTCAATTATCAATACACCTCCGCCAAACAGATATCCGGTTCAAACCGAAATAACAATGTTTAACGAGGAAGTTATAAGGGATGGAATAATGTATGAGATTTCAAGGGGCGGACAAGTATTTTTTGTTCATAACAGGATACAGAATATTTTGGAAGTTCAGGGAATGTTGCAGCGTTTTTGTCCTGATGTGAAAATTGCCGTGGCTCATGGTCAGTTAGAAGGTGCAAAACTTGAGAAAATCATGCTGGATTTTATTGAAGGGAAATATGATGTTTTGGTGGCTACTACAATAATTGAATCGGGTTTGGATATTCCTAATGTTAATACGATTTTTATTAATGATGCACAAAATTACGGACTTAGCGATTTACACCAGTTGAGAGGCAGGGTGGGAAGAACAAATAAAAAAGCACTTTGTTATCTTTTATCTCCGCCACTTTCGGTATTAACAACCGAAGCCAGAAAAAGATTAAAAGCAATAGAGGAATTTGCTGAGCTTGGCAGTGGTTTTAATATTGCCATGCGTGATTTGGATATTCGTGGTGCAGGTAATATTTTGGGCGGAGAGCAAAGTGGTTTTATTTCAGAGATAGGTTTTGAAATGTACCATAAAATTCTTGATGAGGCAATTATGGAGTTAAAAGAAAATGAATTTAAAGATGTATTTAAAGATGAAAAACATGATGAATTTGTTAAGGATTGCCTGATTGAAACCGACCTTGAAATCCTTATTCCCGACCATTATATTACAAATATTACCGAACGCCTGAGTTTATATAAAGAGCTTGATAATATTCAGTCGGAAGAAGTTTTGTTGCAATTCCGGAAAAGATTGATTGACCGTTTTGGACCTGTTCCAAAGCAGACAGCAGAATTGTTAAATGCTATCAGGTTACGATGGCTGGCAAAAAAAATCGGCTTTGAAAAAATTGTTTTGAAAAATAAAAAACTAACCGGATATTTTATCTCCAAACAGGATTCACCCTATTACCAATCGGAAAAGTTTACACAAGTGCTGAGATTTGTACAGCAAAATCCGTCTCTATGCAGGATGAGGGAAGCAAAAGATAAACTAACATTGACTTTTTTCAATGTTGAAACAGTGGAGGATGCGTTAGAGTTATGTCAAATGCCTGCCTGACGGCGAAGGCAGGTAAGATGTCAGAAGTATCATGTAATCCCGAGTCACAAGACCCTGAAAAAAGGGTCGCACATAGTAAGATGACAACACACCATCATCACTCTTTAATGTTTTTTTGTCATCGAATTGCACGAATTACACGAATTGAAAATTCGTGAAATCTGCGTAATTCGATGATAATTTTTTAGATTCTCAATGATATTCTTATTTTGCTGATTTCATTTAAAT
>JAUXFX010000106.1 GCA_030622635.1 Bacteroidota bacterium | reverse complement strand
TCGTATGTAGCACTATAAGTAATAAATGCATTTGATAACGAAGGCCACTGGTTTCGGTAGTTTAAATTTATTCTTCCGCACTCAGTCGATCCGGTTAATGCAGGATTTAAATACAACGGATTTGCATAAAATTGTGAAGAACTTGGATCCTGGGAGAAACCAAACTTAGTTGCAAATATCATAAATATCAGTATGATAACAAATTTTCTCATAATTTATATGTCGTAAAATTTGGGATTACAAATATACAAACTTTTTTTTAATTTTTGCTATTTTTTTTTATTTTATTTAAATATTAACAATATTGAATGCTTTGAATCGTTTAAAAAATTGATTTACTTTTTTAATTTTTATACGGTATAACAAAAATAAAATTAACATTTTATCAGAATGAAATATAAAATATTTTTTCTTCTTCTTCTGAATATTATTCCCTTTTTATCATTTTCCAAACAAATTGAAATTAAAGAAAAAATAAATTGGAAACCTATAAAATCAATTCATATTTCCGAAAATGAAACACAAACATTATTAACATTTGAAAATGCAATTTTTAAATCCTATTCGGGTAATCTGCCGGTTTATTTCAAAAAAATTGAATTATCCTCTAAAGGTGATATAATTCATGCCGAATTTAAAAATACAGTTTATAAACCGCTAAATAATCTGGAAACAAACCATATTATTGAATCGGGAAAAATTGAAAAAAGTATAATTATTCATATCACTCATTCTGCAGTAAAAAAAGTTCCTTATGCCAACATTTCATTCATCCCAATAAGATTGAACTCCGAAACCGGAAAATACGAAAAACTTATTTTCTTTGAATTGGAAATAAACATCATTGAAGCGGAAAAAGATGTATACAAGACAGTAAATTACAGGAATAATTCGGTTCTTTCTAACGGCGACTGGTATAAAATACGTGTTAATCAAACAGGTATTAATAAAATAACTTATGATGATCTTTTAAATATGGGAATAAATGTTTCATCAATTAATCCCAAGAATTTAAGAATTTATGGTAACGGTGGAGGAATGCTACCTGAATCAAATCTTATTTCCACGTATGATGACCTTCAGGAAAATGCTATTATTGTTATAGGTGAAGACGATGGCAGTTTTGATAAAAATGATTATATCCTATTTTATGGTGAATCTCCAAATACATGGGAATACAGAGTTTTAAACCAATACTATATACATACATTAAATAATTATTCATATTACACGTATTATTTTATTACAACCGATCTGGGTGAAGGCAAAAGAATTATATCACAGCAATCATCAGGTTTAACTCCAACAAATTTTATTACTGTTTTTGATGATTATGCTTATCATGAAATAGAAATGGAAAACCTAATAAATACCGGGAGAACATGGTATGGCGAAACATTTGACATTGTAACCTCTTATGAGTTTCCGTTTAGCTTTCCAAATTTAGATAAAAGTAAAAATGTAAATTTTAGGATTACTGTTGCTGCCAGATCGGATAACACAAGTTATTTTAAAGTTTATGCAAACAGTCAATCTATTAATGAATTTTCTGTTCCAAAAATATACAATGGTTCCAATTCATCTTATGCAAAATCTGTAGAAAAATATTTTAGTTTCCCTGTTAATAATGATAATATTAATATAAAACTTGATTATAGAAAAACAGCTTCAAATTCAATTGGATGGCTAAATTACTTTGAGATTAATGTATGCAGGCACCTTAAATTCAGCGGTAGCCAAATGTCATTCAGAAATGCAAGCTCAACAGGTATTGGAAATATTTCAAAATTTACCTTATCTAATGCCAATAATTCAGTTAACATTTGGAATATTACCGACCCGCATAATATAATGTATGTTGATGCAACTTTATCAGGAAATGATTTAACTTTTACTCTCCCTACCGATTCATTGCTGGAATTTACAGCACATAACGGAACTTCATATCTTTCGCCTGAATATGTTGAAAAGGTTCCGAATCAGAACTTGCATGCTTTAAATAATATTGATATGATAATTGTCAGTCACCCCGGTTTTATTGATCAGGCATACCGTTTGGCTGAACATCATATAAATTATGATAATTTAAGCGTATTTTTGGTGAAACCCCAGGAAATTTATAATGAATTTTCTTCGGGTGCTCAGGATATCTCTGCTATCAGGAATTTTGTTAAAATGTTATATGATAAAGCAAATACCGGTGAAGAACCAAAATATCTGCTTTTATTCGGTGATGCATCATTTGATTATAAAAACATATTACCGGATAATACAAATTTTGTTCCTACATGGGAATCGGTTGAATCTTTAAACCTTACTACTTCTTATGCAACAGATGATTATTTTGGATTATTGGATGATAATGAAGGAACGTCTGCAAATGGTGATCTTGATATAGGTATTGGCAGATTCCCTGTTTTTACAACAGACCAAGCTAAAGCCTCTGTTGACAAAACCTTAAATTATATCATTAATACAGAACCTGTAATGGGCAACTGGCGAAATATAATTTGTTTCATAGCTGACGACGAAGACGGTGATCTTCATTTAGAACAGGCTGAAGAGATGGCTGCTATTATTAATGCAAATTTTAAAAATATTAATGTTGATAAAATATATCTGGATGCTTATCCGCAAATTTCAACACCAGGAGGACAACGATACCCGGAAGTTAAAGAAGCAATTAACAGGAGAGTTGAAAAAGGAGCATTGGTAATTAATTATACCGGTCATGGAGGCGAAGTTGGATGGTCTCATGAACGAATACTCGAACTTTCAGATATATATAGCTGGGAAAATTATAATAAATTACCTGTTTTTGTAACCGCAACATGTGAGTTTAGCCGTTATGACGACCCTGAAAGAACTTCTGCAGGCGAATATATTTTCTTGAATCCTGATGGAGGAAGTGTCTTAATGCTTACAACTTCAAGGGCTACTTACGCAAGCTTTAATATTAAGATTAACAAATGCTTTTATACTATTGGTTTTAAAAAAATTAATGGTGAATATCCCAGAATGGGAGATATTATTATGCTTTCAAAAATAGAATCCGGTTCTACAACTAATGACAGAAAATATATTTTGCTTGGCGATCCTGCAATGCGTATGGCTTATCCCGAAGATAGTATTGCAACCGTATCAATTAACGGTCAGGAAATAAATATAGTTCCTGACACAATAAAAGCTTTATCAAAAGTAACAATAAGCGGTTCAATCTTTTCAGATGATGGGGAAAAACTTACAAATTACGATGGTATCATTACCCCTACCGTATTTGATAAACCATCAAAAATTACAACCTTCGGGCATGATCAGGGAAGTACGCCCAAAACCTTCTACATTCAAAACAATATTCTTTATAAAGGTAAAGCCCAAATCACAAACGGCGACTTTTCTTTTACCTTCGTTGTACCGAAAGATATTGGATATAATTATGGGTTCGGAAAAATCAGTTATTACGCACAGGATAAAAACTCAGATGCAAGCGGTTATTATGAAAACATTATTGTAGGAGGTTATGATAATAATGTAAAACCTGATTATACAGGGCCTGTTATTGACCTTTATATGAATGATGAAAACTTTGTATTTGGCGGCATTACAAATGAAAACCCTGATTTACTGGCATTTGTTAACGATGAAAGCGGTATCAATACCGTTGGCAATGGAATAGGTCATGATATTGTAACCATACTTGATGATAATACCGAAAACTTATATGTTTTAAACGATTATTACGAAGCCGACATTAACAGCTATACAAGCGGTACAATCAGGTATCCTTTTTCAAACTTAAGCGAAGGTATGCATAATCTAAGCTTAAAAGTCTGGGATGTCTTTAATAATTCTTCAACTGCCTATATTGAATTTTTTGTTACTGTATCGTCAGAAATGGCAATTGAACATTTATATAATTATCCTAACCCGTTTATTTCAGGTACGGGCACTTCATTTGTTTTCGAACATAATCAGGCAAACACCAACCTTGAAGTGCAGATACAAATATTTGCTTTGAACGGACAACTTGTTAAAACTATTAATACCTTTGTTTACACAAACGGATTCAGGTCGGATCCGATAAAATGGTACGGCACTAACGATAATGGCAGTAATGTTAAAAAAGGTATGTATATTTACAGGTTGTTAGTGAAAAATCCTGACGGTTCTTTTAATGAGAAACGATCAAAATTGGTTCTAATGAAATAATATGCAACCAAATTTTATAATGTTGTGTCTAATATTATATATTTATAACATTACTTCATAAAATAATTAAAAAATAATGAAAATTAAAAACATCATACTGATATTTATTATTTTACCGGTAATAGCATTTGCAAACACCGGCGATAATAAAAGAGTGATTATGTGGGAAGGTATTCAAAAAGTAAAAATCGCAGAAAATCAAATATTGAACATCCTGTATTTTGATAATGCAATTTACCATGATCAAACCGGCTCATTACCTGTTTATACCGAAAGATTTCCTTTAAGTTCAGCTAATGACAAACTGCATGTTATCCTGAAAAACAAAGTATTTGAAGAATTTGACGAAAATATTATTAAAAAAATAAATGATATTGAAAACATCCCTGACAGCATAATTATAAATACATCTTTGGTTATTGAAATGAAAAAGCCTTATGCTTTAATTTCATTTATACCTATTAGGAAAAATTCAACTTCAGGGAAATATGAAAAACTGATTTCATTTGATATTGACTTTAAAATTACGGGTAAATCCGAAAAACAAACTTACCGGAGAACTTACGTTGAAAACTCAGTATTATCAACAGGCGATTGGTATAGAATTAAAGTAACAAATAAGGGAATTCATAAAATTACATACAGCGATATGGTTGAGATGGGCATAGATATTGACAATATTGACCCCCGCAATATCAGAATATACGGAAATGGTAACGGAATGGTTCCTGAAAGAAATATGCAACCAAGATATGATGACCTATTGGAAAATGCAATTGAAGTTGTTGGTGAAGAAGACGGAAGTTTTGACCAAAACGACTACATATTGTTTTACGGCGAATCTACTGTAACATGGAAATTTAATGTGTTTAAACAGATTTTTGAACATAAGGTTAATTTATATTCCGACCACATATGTTATTTTATTTCAACAAGTTTGGGTGAAGGAAAACGAATAAGTTTTACTTCCTCATCAGGACTGGAGCCTACAAATTTTGTATCAAAATTTCACGACTATGATTTGCATGAAAATGATTATGTTAATTTATTAAAATCAGGAAAGGAATGGTTTGGCGAATCATTTGAAAACGATTTCTTTTACGATTTTCCATTTGAGTTTCCAAACATTGATTCAGGGTACGACGTTCAAATGAAATTCAGTTATGTGGTAAGATCGGAGGAGAAAAGCAATTTTACCGTTTATGCAAACAATCACGAAATTGCCTGCATTGAGTTGCCTGCATTCAACACAGGTGGATCAACATACGCATTAAGTA
This sequence comes from Bacteroidota bacterium, assembly GCA_030622635.1. Classification (GTDB taxonomy): domain Bacteria; phylum Bacteroidota; class Bacteroidia; order Bacteroidales; family JADFUO01; genus JADFUO01. The sequence continues at coordinate 5,165 of JAUXFX010000106.1, read as the reverse complement.
TTGATAAAAATATTATCTTCAACCAAAATCAACCGGATTTAAATATAACTATTAAATACAATTCACCATCTCAAACATCTATTACTTGGTTAGATTTTCTTGAACTTAATTTAAAAAGACATTTGATCTTTAACGGTGAGCAATTGGCTTTCAGGGAGCTATCATCAATAGGGGAAGGAAATATTACGGAATTTAACCTGTCAAATGCAAACCCTGATATAAAAATATGGGATATAACGGATAAATTTAACATAAAACAAATTGAAGTGGAAATTACCGGTACAAACTTATATTATACAGTTCCAACCGATTCATTAAGAGAATTTCTTGCATGGGATAATTCTTTATTTTTTTCTGCCGAATTTATTGAAAAGGTTGAAAATCAAAATCTTCATAGTTTAGAACCAATTGATATGGTTATTGTTACTAACCCCTTGTTTATATCACAAGCTTATGAACTGGCAAATTTACACCATAGCAAAGATAATCTGTCGGTTATTGTAGTTGCTATTCAGCAGATATATAATGAGTTTTCATCTGGCGTACAGGACATATCTGCAATACGTGATTTCATAAAACTACTATACGACAAGGCCGAACCAACGCAAATACCAAAATATCTTTTGCTTTTCGGTGATGGCTCGTATGATCCAAAAGACAGAATTCCCGGAAACAATAATTTTGTTCCCACATTCCAGTCTGATGAATCATTAAGATGCACAATCTCTTATGTTACGGATGATTTTTTCGGGTTGCTTGATTATAATGAAGGTTATGATGCAGGCGGAACTGTTGATATCGGCATTGGTCGTCTTCCGGTTCAATCTATTGAACAGGCTGAAAATGCCATAAATAAAGTAAAGAACTATATTACTAAAAATGATTCTACTTATGCTGATTGGCGAAATTTAATCTGTTTTGTTGCAGATGATGAAGATAACAACCTCCATTTCAGACAAGCTGAAAAACTGGCAAGCATCGTTGATACTTCTTATAAAACATACAACCTGAAAAAAATATACTTAGATGCATATCCACAAATTTCCTTTCCGAGCGGAAAACGTTATCCCGACGTAAATCAGGAAATTTATGAAACCGTAAAAAAAGGAGCATTAATTATAAATTATACCGGACATGGCGGAGAATTAGGGTGGTCAAGTGAATCGGTTCTTGATATAACTACAATCAATAGCTGGAACAACAAAAATAATTTACCTTTTTTTCTTACCGCTACATGTGCTTTCAGCAGATTTGATAACCCGGAACTAACTTCTGCCGGTGAGTTTGTCTTTTTAAATCCTAATGGAGGCGGCATTGCTTTGCTTACGACAACAAGACTTTCTCATGCCCTACCAAATTTTAACCTCAATAAAAAATTCTATCAAAATGCATTTGAAATGATTGATGGCGAATATCCCAGGCTCGGAGATTTAGTTAGAATATCAAAAACACCTTCAAACATAAATGTAAAAAACTTTGTTTTATTAGGTGATCCCGCACTTCAAATTGCCTATCCTCATTATAATATTTCAACCACCTCAATAAATACTCAGGAAACTAAATCACCATCCGACACACTTATGGCTATGTCAAAAATTTCAATCAGCGGTATGGTTCACGATGTTGATGGTAATAAATGCTCTGATTTTAACGGTTATATTTTCCCGAAAATTTTTGATAAGCATGTAAAAAATTCAACCTTAGGCAATGATGTTCATAGTCAGCCAAATGTTTTTTATACTCAAACCAATATTATTTATAAAGGTAAATTTAGTGTGATAAACGGTGAGTTTTCTTTTAGTTTTGTTGTTCCCAAGGATATTTCTTACAATTTCGGGCTGGGTAAAATAAGTTATTATGCCAGGGATACAATGAACTATGTTGATGCAAACGGATTTGAAGAAATTACTATTGGAGGAATTGATGAAAATGCAACCCCTGATTTTGCAGGACCGGAAATTAAACTTTATTTAAATGATAAAAACTTTGTTTCCGGTGATATTACAAATAAAAGTCCATTATTATTAGCATATCTCAGTGACCAACAAGGTATAAATTACTTTAGCAATGGCATAGGACACGATATTGTCGCAGTATTGGATAATGATTATTGCCACTCAATTGTTTTAAATGATTATTATGAACCCTGTATTGATTCTTATCAAAAAGGTGAAATAAAATATCTTCTTTCAGACTTGGATGATGGTTTACATACTTTGCAATTAAAAGCATGGGATGTGTATAATAATTCGTCAGAAGCCCGTATTGAATTTATTGTAAACAAATCGGCAAAACTTGCACTTAATAATGTACTAAACTATCCGAATCCTTTTTCTACAGAAACATGGTTTACATTTAAACATAATAAGCCCGGTGAGCAACTTGACATACAAATACAAATATTTACCATTGAAGGCAAACTTTTAAAAACATTAACACAAAAATCTGCTTCTGATGGAAAAAACATTGAGCCGGTTTACTGGAATGGCTTGGATGATAACGGAAGCAGAGTTGACAGTGGATTTTATATTTACAAACTTTTAGTGAAAGAAAATGAAAATATTATTACCGAACAATCACAAAAATTAGTAATTATTAAATAAACAATATAATAAATAATTTTTCGTTAATTTTGCACTCTTTTATAAATTTTAGAAATTAAATTATGAAGTTAAGATTAGTAATAATTATTATTTTGAATGTAGCATTATTAAATTGTTATGCTCAAAATACAAACGAATGGTTAGGACAGGAGACAATTAATACAATAACAACCTCAGTTCCGTTCTTGATGATCGCTCCTGATGCACGAAGCGGAGCTATGGGCGATGCAGGTGTTTCCTCAACACCAGACGTAAATTCAATGCACTGGAATCCCGCAAAATATGCCTTTATTGAAAAAGATATGGGATTTTCAGTTTCTTACAGCCCTTGGTTAAGAAAGTTGGTTAACGATATAAACTTAGCATATTTAGGATTTTATAAACGTATAGATGACCGTCAGACAATTGCAGCCACTTTATTGTATTTTTCATTGGGAGATATTACTTTTACAGATGAAATGGGAAATAGTTTAGGCACTTACAGGCCAAATGAATTTTCAATTGATGGAACATATTCCAGAAAATTATCTAACAATCTGTCAGGTGCTGTTGCAGCACGGTTTATATATTCCAACCTTACGCAAGGGCAGTTTGTACAAGGACATGAAACACATGCAGGAACTTCTATTGCTGCTGACGTATCTGTTTACTGGCAAAAAGAAATTACAATGGCAAATTTAGACGGACTTTTTGCCTGGGGTATAAATATTTCAAACATTGGTGCAAAAATTTCTTACACCGATAATGTTATTAAAGATTTCATACCAACAAATTTACGTATCGGTCCATCACTTACCCTTGATATTGATGAATATAATACTATATCATTCATGGTAGATGTAAATAAATTACTCGTGCCAACACCTCCAATTTATGAAGTTAATGATTCCACAGGGCAACAAGTAGTTGATCCCGCCACAGGCAAACCAATAGTCTTAAAAGGAAAAAACCCTGAAGTATCAGTTGTTACGGGAATGATACAGTCGTTTTATGATGCACCGGGAGGATTTAGCGAAGAAATGCGTGAATTTAGTTTTGCAGTAGGTGCCGAATACTGGTATGATAAACAATTTGCACTTCGTGCCGGATTCTTCTATGAAGATAAAACCAAAGGAAACAGAAAATTCTTTACCGTTGGAGCCGGCTTAAGATATAATGTGTTTGGTTTGGACTTTTCATATTTAATTCCTCTTGAACAACACAACCCACTTGAAAACACTCTCCGCTTTTCATTATTATTTAATTTTGACGCATTTAAAGGGCAAAGCAAGGAATAAATTATATAATTTCTTGATTAACAGCATATATTTTTGATATTCCGATATTAACAATGATACGAATAGGATTTGGCTTTGATGTTCATAAGCTTGAAAATAATCAGGATTTCCTGATTGGTGGTATTAAAATTCCACATACAAAAGGTGCAGTTGGATACTCCGATGCTGATGTTTTAATACATGCAATTTGTGATGCTTTATTAGGTGCTGCCGCTTTACGCGATATAGGGTTCTTTTTCCCTGATAAATCCCCCGAATTCAAAAATATTGACAGCAAGATATTACTGAAAAAAGTTGTTAGCCTGCTTGCCGAAAACGGCTATTCAATAAATAATATTGACTCAACAATTTGTCTTCAAAAACCAAAACTCTCAGAACACATCCCGGAAATGAAAAAAGTCCTTGCTAAAACCATACAGATCAGCGAAGGAGATATTTCAATAAAAGCAACCACTACCGAAATGTTAGGTTTTGAAGGCAGAGAAGAAGGGGTTTCGGCTTATGCTGTGGTGCTTATTAATCAATAATATTTTCCCTTAAAAACAGACAACTTTAACTTATCCATAAATTCATCTGTCAAAGTAGAGCCAAAGAAAAAAACCACTCCGTCAGCACCTTCTTCTCTTGCAATTATTACTTCCTGCACAACACCTTCAGGAGTGTTTGTGTTATGTGACGAACGGATTCCAATACCGGAATAAACTTTGCATTTTCCGTTTGCAATTTTTACGGATTTTTTAACTGATTCTCTGAAAACATCAAAGTCATTTGTATATTGCATAGGGCAGATAATATCAACAATACCATGTTTTGCCCAGAATTCCCAATCCTGACCAATTAAAACTTTTGCAGTTTCAGAGTCTGGAAAAACATCAACACCCAAAACTACATCCTTCCCTGATTTATTTATAATTTCCTTGATTTCTCTTACAAGAGTTGTTATATGATTTGCGTTCCATTTTATCCATTCGCACCAAACCATACTTCCGCAATCCTGATGAACATCAAGCGGTGAGAAACCAAACTCTTTTTTAAAGGCTTCACAAGTAGCTTTATCATAGCTATACCCCTGATTTATAGGAAAACGAATGCCATCTAAATGTATTCCGTCAATATCATATTTTAGTGCCTGGATAATTTCCCTTTTAAAATATTCACGTGCTTCGGGATTTGCCATATTCAGATTGAGATAGATTTCTCCTTTTTTACCCCTGATAAGCCATTCGGGATGTTCTTTAATTTCGCCTTCCAATTTAACTTTACGATAAGGGCAAAAAATCGGGTG
>JAUXFX010000002.1 GCA_030622635.1 Bacteroidota bacterium | reverse complement strand
TACATCACTCCATTACTCCATTACTCCATCATTCCATTATTTCTATTATAATTCAGCAATTGTATATAAAAATGATTAGATATTAAATTTTGATATAATATAAATCTAAAAGTTATAATTATGCCAAAAATATCAAATAAAGGCAGGATGATGCCTGAATCGCCTATCAGGAAACTTGTACCTTATGCTGATGAAGCAAAAAAGAAAGGTATAAAAGTCTATCACCTTAATATCGGACAGCCTGATATTGAAACCCCTGAAGTTGCATTAAATGCTATCAGGAACTTCAAAGCAAAAGTTGTTGAATACAGCCATTCGGCAGGGATCCCTTCTTACCGTAAAAAGCTTGTTAATTATTATAAAAAGCATAATATTGATATAACTGCTGATGAGATAATAATCGGTGCAGGAGCTTCCGAAGCTATACTTTTTGCTATGCAAACCTGCCTTGACCCGGGTGATGAAATAATTATCCCCGAACCGTTTTATGCCAATTATAATGGCTTTGCAACAAATGCAGGAGTAATTGTAAAACCAATATTTTCATCAATTGAAACAGGTTTTGCATTACCTCCAATCGCTGATTTTGAAAAAGCAATAACCCCGAAAACCAAAGCTATATTAATTTGTAATCCAAACAATCCTACGGGCTATCTTTATTCAAAAGAAGAATTAGACACATTAAGAGATATTGTAAAAAAATTCGATTTATATCTTATTTCCGACGAAGTTTACCGTGAATTTTGTTATGATGGGAAAAAACATCATTCAGCTATGCATCTTAAAGGAATTGAGAATAATGTAATTTTAATTGATTCGGTTTCCAAGCGTTATAGTGCCTGTGGTGTGAGAATCGGCTGTATGATATCAAAGAATAAAGAAGTTATGCTGACAGCCCTGAAATTTGCTCAGGCAAGATTAAGTCCACCGACACTTGGACAGGTTGCAGCCGAAGCGTCTATTGATACTCCTGATTCATATTTTGATGATGTTTTGAAAGAATATCTTGCCAGGCGTGATGTTGTTGTTGAATCAATAAATAAAATTAACGGTGCATTTTGCCCGAATCCAAGCGGAGCATTTTATGTAGTTGCCAGATTACCTATTGATGATTCCGATAGATTCTGCCGGTGGCTGCTTGAGGATTTTGAATATAATAATGAAACTGTGATGCTGGCACCTGCGTCCGGCTTTTATTCTACAAAGGGCAGAGGTAAGGATGAAGTAAGGATAAGCTACGTTCTTAAAGTTGATGATCTGAAAAGTTCAATGAAATGTCTTGAGGAAGCACTGAAGGTTTATCCGGGGAAAACGAATTAAAATATTCAATCGGATATCAGGTAAAAGTCCGCTTAAGCGGACTGATAGTTGTCCTGTAACTAACTTTAAATCACCATTCTAAAGAATGGTGCTAATCTGATATTTTCAATTTTTTTACCTTTTCACACAGACTCTAAAGCATGGTGCTAATCATATTAGAATTGTACTTATCAGAATAGCACCAAACTTCAGTTTGGTGAGAATGATGTTTAAATTTAACATTTAGTATGCTTTTAGCATACTTTTATAATTATAAGACAGGATTCTATTCAAAATCAGGATAAAGCAAGTATTTTTTCCTGATTTTTTTATACCTATCAATATCTTCCTGCCAGCTTTTGCGGATTTCTTCTTCGCTTTTTCCTGCAATTATTTGTTCCCGCAATTCTGATGTTCCTGCTAATTTGTCGAAGTATGAATTGAAAAAATCGTTTTTATCTTTAAAAAAATCATACATCTCAATTAATAAATTCAGATGGATTTTCTTCATATCTTTATCTTTAAAAAAATCTTTAAGATAATATCCCCGGCAACCTATGTTTTTATACGGAGGATTTAAACTTGCACCTGGAATACTTTTTGGAGTAAAAGTAAAATCCCCGTCAGAAAAATCAGGATGACCGATTAGCTCAAAAGAAGCATCGGTTCCTCTGCCAATACTTATTATTGTTCCTTCAAAAAAACACAGTGAAGGATATAAGTAAACAGAATTCATAGAAGGTAGATTTGGCGAAGGTTTTACAGTAAGCTGATATAGTTTTGTATGATCGTAATTCAAACATTTTATAATATTTAAATGACACTTTATTCCATGTTTCAGCCATCCTTCTTCATTAACCATTTTTGCATATTCACCTGTTGTCATGCCGTGAACAACAGGAACAGGGTGCATGCCGATAAATGATTTATATTTTTTTTCAAGTACAGGACCATCAACATAAAAACCATTCGGATTAGGTCTGTCAAGAATTATTACAGGAATATTATTTTCTGCACATGCTTCCAAAACATAAGTCATTGTTGAGATATAAGTATAAAATCTTGCACCGACATCCTGAATATCAAAAATCATAATATCTATATCTGAAAGGTCTTCTTTCTTTGGTTTTTTATTTTTTCCGTAAAGCGAGATAACAGGTAATCCTGTTTTTTTATCAGTTTTATTTTCAATGCTTGCCCCTGCATCAGCAGTTCCCCGAAATCCGTGTTCAGGCGAAAATACTTTAGTGATATTAATTCCAAGATTTAATAAGCTGTCAACAAGATGTGTATTTTTTATTAAAGATGTGTGATTTGCAACAATAGCAATATTTTTGTTTTTAATAAGCGGTAAATATTCCTCGGTTCTCTCAGCTCCGACTTTTACATCTTTTGAATAAATGATGATTAAATTTTCTTTTTGCTGTTGTTGTGAGCATGCAGATGTAATTATTATACTAAAAGATATTAAAATGAGTAAATTTATTTTTATACTTTTGTAAAAAAACAAAAAATTGAACACCGAATTATTCATAGCGAGACATATTATTTCAAAAAATAAAGAAAACTTTTCACGTCCAATCGTAAGGATTGCAATAGTAAGCATTGCTCTCGGACTGGCAGTGATGATAGTTTCAGTTGCAATTGTTACAGGTTTTCAGTCGCAAATACGGGATAAAGTTATTGGTTTTGGTTCACATATACAAATTAATAATTATGATTATAATGTTTCTTATGAAGCAAGCCCGGTTGATAAAGAACAGGATTTTTATCCATACCTTGATACTGTAGAAGGTATCAGGCACATTCAGGTATATGCAAATAAAGCCGGAATTATAAAAACCGATGAGCAAATACAGGGAGTTGTTTTAAAAGGCATTGGAAGTGATTACGACTGGTCGTTTTTTGAAAACAAAATTATTGAAGGAAAACCTGTGATCATTAATGATACGGAAAAAACAAACGATGTGCTGATATCAAAAATAATTGCAGATAAATTAAAACTAAAATTAAATGACGACCTTAGAATGTATTTTGTTTCGTCAAGCGGGTCACAGCCGAGGGGAAGAAAGTTTAAAATTACAGGAATTTATGAAACAGGCCTTGAAGACTTTGATAAGTTATTTATTATAGGTGATATTGCTCATATTCAAAAATTAAACAGGTGGGACGAAAATCAGGTTGCAGGATTTGAAGTGCTGATTGAAAATTTTAATGATTTAGATAAAATGAACGAACTCATTTATCATACAATTGGTTATGATTTGAACACACAAACCATTAAGCATATCTATCCGCAAATTTTTGACTGGCTTGATCTTCAGGATATGAATGTGATAATTATACTTGTGTTGATGGTATTGGTTGCAGGAATAACTATGATCTCCACACTTTTAATACTAATTCTTGAACGAACAAATATGATAGGGATTCTAAAAGCATTAGGGAGTCAAAATCGCAGTGTTCGTAAAATATTCCTGTACAATGCAGTATATATAATCGGGAAGGGACTGCTTTGGGGAAATATTGCAGGAATCGGTATTTGCTTGCTTCAATTGAAATTTGGGATTATCGGTTTGCCCCAGGAATCATATTATGTATCTGTTGTACCGGTAAACCTGAACTTCTTACATATTCTCTATCTTAATGCCGGAAGTTTGATAATTTGCTTCCTTATACTAATTATCCCGTCATATATAATAACTAAAATTACACCTGTGAAGGCGATCAGGTATAGTTAGTGTAAATGCTGCCACAAATATTATTTTTGTTTTTAATTTGTTGTTTGTTTATATATTATATAGTCATTCAATAGTTTACCTTATGAAGTCCGGCTTGACTTGTCGGAATATTTCATGGGGATATTATTTTTCAATTAAATGATAATCAGTAGTTTTCAAATAATAATGAATTTGTGTTTTATGCAAAAATTCCCCCCAAAGAGTTGCCTAAAACAAAATGAAGAATTAAAATAAAAAATATCACTGTTGTCCGAATAAAATAATTTATAATGATAAGATGCATTATTGATAATGTTTTGAAGAATATTTCGCCCCTACGGGGCTATATTTTTAAGGATGTATTTTTCTATAAACATTTAGTCCCTAACAGGACTATTTTTTTAAACTCCGTTAGGAGTTAAATATTTGTAGAACATAGTAATAACCGCAATTTTAAGCTCCGTAGGAGCGAAATATAAAACAAAGTTAAGACAATAATTAGCAACTCATTATAATTTAATCGGACATAAATGAAAAAATATATAAAAAATTTAAAAGAAGAAAATTTTTATTCACTAATCCCAAATCTAAATTCTCAAATCTCAATTCTCAAATCTCAAATCCCAAATCACAAATCTCAAATCTCAAATCCCAAATCATTCCCTTCCAACATATTTTGCATAAGTCATTGCAATAGTTCTGTATATAAAATGCCCGAATTTTGTGTAAGGAGCATAGATTATTACAAACCAGTCAAGAACAAGGTGGAGAGTATAAAGATGGTAAGCAATGGTCCAGTTTTGAAAACGGGCAATCTGAACGAAAACTCCGGAAATTACCAAAAGATAAATAGATATCAGGAAAACCCAATCCATGTAATTGCTGTTTCCTGCAAAACTTTTATTAACTATCCGGTTGTATATCATAACTGTTAATCCGGTAAAAAGTAAAAAAGCGGCGAAATTACTTGCTATTTTCACGGGATTCCAAAGCGACAGGGGATATTCAAAAAAAACTACGGCAATTATTGCAAAAATCGTAACAATCAACAAAATTATAAATCCCCAGAAAACCATCAAATGCGTGTAATACCTGTATTTGTGATAGCGACATTTGTTGAATTTTTCATGGGTTAATATTTCTTTTATTGCAGAAATAAAACATCTTAACAAACTGTTTTTATGTTTTTTAAAAGCTGTGTTTTTTTTCAGGTCTTTCTGGAAAACTTTTATGCTTTTTATCATTCCAATTATCATGAGAAATAATAAAATTGAAAATGAAATATTCAGATACAGATGCGGAAAGAATTTTGAATAATTTACAACACCTTCGGGGATAGTTAGTGTTCCGGCAAAGTATATTATTGTCAGGATAAAAATAATTGGAATAGCAATAACAACCGGTAAATATTTCGGTTTGCTTAACAGTTTGGCAAGAAATTTAGGACGGGCGTAATGCAGGTAACTAAAATTTCTAAGAGATGCAAGCACATCGCCGGGCTTAACGCCTCTCGGGCATGTGGTTGTGCAATCACCACATTGAAGACATAACCAGATGTCAGGGTCACTTAAAAGTTTGTCTTTTAATCCCCAGCCAGCCCATATCATTTCTTTTCTTGGGAACGGTTTTTCAGCAGGCGAAAGATTACAAATCACCGAACATGTTCCGCACTGCATGCATTGTTTTAGCGGAGAGTTGCTGTCCTTTGACAGTTCTTTTATGAATTCTATGTTTGGTTTTATTTTTAGCATTATAAATGACTAAAATGACTAAAATTTAAAATGACTAAAATGTTAAATGACTAAAATGTTAAATGACTAAAGTTACAAATGACTAAAATTTTAAATTAAAAAATGAATAAAATTGTTTTGTGTTTTTTGCAATGGTTGTGAAGATTGCAAGTAATTCGCTACATTCATTATATTCAAATTCAATTTCCTTCTTATTTTTCCAATTTATTTCAATTATTATTTTTAACCAATATTGAGTCTCACTTGCTTCGCCTTCACATATTTTAATTTTATTTCTAAAATCAGCTTTACTTCTTGCACGGTTTGCTTCTCTGTAATTGGCACCAATACTGGTACCTGATTTTGTAATTTGATTTCTTACAATCTTTCCTTCAGTAGTAGAAGGTAATTTTGATGACAAGCGAATTATGCTAACACCAAATTTTAATGTTCTTTCCTCTAATTGAATTGCAAATTTCTTCGGATTATATTCTGAATCATTTTTCATTATTTTTTATTTTTTATTTTTTATTTTTTTTATTTTTTAAATTTTAGTCATTTTAGTCATTTTGAATTTCCCTTTTAAATTTCCTTAAAAGGATTCGGTCCAATATCTTCTATAATTTCAATATAATCGTTAATAATTTCCGGTATTCTGTGATATTCGTTAATTTCAAGAAATTCGGTTTTTATTCTTTCGGGTTCAAGCATCATTTTTTCAAGAGTTTCGCTGATGTTTTCACCTCTTTTTTCAGTTAGTTCACTTCCATTAATAAAATGACACTGATAATTTTCACCGGGTTTACATCCGATTTGCAAAATACCGTCAAATCCCTGGGAAAGTGCATCGGATATCCAGACATTATTAACCGAACCAATGCACCTTACCGGAATTATTCTGACATAAGCACTGTATTGCAATCGTTTAAATCCTGCCATATCAAAGGCAGGATAAGCATCGTTTTCACAAACAAAAACAAGTACACGTGGTTTCTCTTCAAATTCATCAGGAATATTAACAGCTTTTATCATTGATGAAATGCTGTTGATTGAGAAATCACTGAAATTTATAATTCTTTCAGGGCAGGCACCGAGACAAATACCGCAACGCCTGCACCGGTTAGGATTGGGCAAAGGTGTTCCTTTTTCAGTTTCGTCATAGGCGCCAAACGGGCATTCTTCAGTACAGCGTTTGCAGTCGGTACATCTTTCCAAATAAAGATCAGGATAGGATTTATCACCCGACCTTGGATGAACGGATTCACCTCGTTTGGTTGCTTCAATACATTGAATTGCCTTTAAAGTGGCACCGGCAGCGTCTTCAATGCTTGAAGTAATATCCATCGGCTCTCTTAATGCACCTGCTGCATAAATTCCCGTTCTCCTGGTTTCATAAGGAAAACAGATAAAATGTGAATCAGGGAAATTGTATTTTAATAAAGGAAGTCCTTTTCCAAGACGGTAATTAAGATTAAGTTCTTCCGAATTTGCAGGTGTCATTCCTGTTGCCAGAACTATCAGGTCAACTTTTATTTGTATTTGCTCATCAAAAAGTGTGTTATCAACAGTAACTATCAATTCTTCATTTTCTTCGGAAATATCAACAACATCACCCTTTGTTAAAAATATCTGTTCGTCATTTTGAATCTCTTTGTAAAAATTCTCATAATGACCGGGTGTACGAATATCTTTATAGATTATAAAAACTGATGATTCAGCATTAAAATCACGGATGTATTTTGCCTGCTTTAGGCTTGTTCCGCAACAAAAGTTTGAGCAATATGGAAGATGTTTATTATCTCTTGAACCTGCACATTGAATAAACAAAACGCTATTAACCGGCTTTCCATCAGAAGGTTTGATAATATTATTTTCTTTGGCAAGATGTTCCATTTCAACGTTAGTAATTATATTTTTAAACCTGCCATAGCCAAATTCAGTTAATTTAGTTGCATCATAGGGTTTCCAGCCCGTTGCCATTACAATGGACCCGGCTCTGAAATTTTTATCCTTGCCGTTTTGCGAAATCAATATTTCAAACATTCCGGGTTGCCCTGAGATCTCCTTGATTTCGGATGAAGTAAAAATATCAATATTGTTAAATTTTTCAATTTCTGATATTTTATCTGAAATTATTGGATTTTCCAATTGCTGATAAGGGTATTTCTGTGGTAGTTGTTTATAGAGATTATTTGCCCAACCACCTAATTTATCTGATTTTTCAACAAGATAAATTTTATATCCTGCTTTAGCTGCTTCAATTGCTGAAGTAATTCCTGTTATTCCACCTCCGATTACTAAAATATCTGATGAGAGATTTTCACCAATAAATGGTTCAGGATTAAGGATTGACATGGTTTTTGCAATACCCATTCTTAGAGTATCCTCAGCAAGCATTTGTGTATCTTCATCATTGGGAGGATGACACCATACAACCTGTTCGCGAAGGTTAACTCTTTCAATAATAACGTTGTTTTCAAACGAAAATTCAGAAGTATTTACACGGGATGAGCAAGCAGCAATAACAACAGCATCAAGTTTTTTTTCAGCAATATCTTTTTTGATAATGCCAATACCTTCATCATTACAAAGAAAAGAGTGATTAATACAACATTCGGTATTGTATTCATTTTTTGCAATATTTGCCAATGCATCAATATCAATACATTTACCAATTTCGCAACCCGAACATATATATACTCCTGTTTTTTTGTTCACGTTTACTTTTTTATTTAATATTATCAGTGTTAATCAGCGAAAATCTGCGTCATTTAATTGCCTAAAAAACTATTTTATTGATTTGACGCTGATATACGCAGATTTATTATGATTAAAAAAAATTTAAAAGTAACTAATCCCGAACTTACTTTAATTTTAAAATACTTTCAGATATTATTAATTAACTCTATTATACTTTTATCTTTAATCTTTTATCTTTACTTGGTTTCCTGAATTGCTTTCAAAGCCATACCTGTTGCATCTTTCAATGATGCTGAAACATCAAGCGGTCTTTTGGTACATGAAGCAGCAAAAATACCATCTTCAAGTAATCCGGGTATTATAAATCCGTTATTATCATAGTTTATTTTTTCAATATCAATTTTATTTGGGACTATTCCTGTAGCCAGCACAACCATATCAACTTCTTCTTTTTTTCTTATCCCTGTCATTGTATCTTCGGCTTTAATGATTAATCCTTTAGTATCAGGATTTTCATCTATCAATCCGACTTTCCCTTTTATAAGTTCAATATTTTTATCAGATTCTACTTTATTGAGAAAATCTTCATTTCTGCCATAAACTCTAAGGTCAATATAAAATATTTTAACTTTTGCTTCAGGGAGTTGCTCCCTGATATATAGAGCATGTTTTAATGAAGCCGTACAGCAAACTCCCGAGCAATAAGGCAGGTGGTTTTCATCTCTTGAACCCGCACACTGAACAAATGCAATGGTTTTTGGCTCTTTATTATCAGATGGACGTAAAATTTTACCGAGTGTTGGTCCGTTAGGTGCAGACAAACGTTCCATCATAACATTTGTGATGACATTAGGAAAAACACCGAAATTCATATTATCCAACTTAGTTGCATCATAAGGATACCAGCCAGTAGCAAAAACTATTGATGAAACATTTAATTGTAGCTGTTTGGAAGTAGCTTCAAGGTCAATTGCATTATATTTACAAACTTCAACACATTTTTTACAGTTATTTTTCAAACAAACATTTTCATCAATTGTGTATTTCCATGGAAATGCCATTTCGTGTGGAAGGTAAATGGCTTTGGTTTTATTCATTTCATAATTGAACTCATTAGTTCGTTCAACCGGACAAACTTTTTCGCATTCGCCGCAAACAGTGCAATTATTTTTAACAAAGGCGGGTTTGGTTTTTAATGTAACCGTAAAATTACCTTTTGAACCTGATATATTTTCAATTATTGTTGAAGTAAAAATTGTGATACCTGGGTTTTGTTTTATCCGTCTGAAATTGATTTCAAGTCCGCAGTAAGGTGGACATAGCTTAGGAAAATATTGATTCATCTTAACAACTCTTCCTCCAAGATAAGGAAGTTTCTCAATCAAAACTACTTCATAACCAACTTCAGCCACCTCAATAGCTGTTGTTATTCCGCTTATGCCTCCACCGACAACAAGTATTTTCTTCTTTGGCATTTAATTATGTTATTTTTTGTTCATCCCAATATAAAATAGAATTTACTTTTTCTTCTGCAATTTGAGATTTGAGATTTTAGAATTTAGAATTCTATACACTAAAAAGTTGTCGATCTTAAAATTAAATCTAAAATCTAAAATCCAAAATCTAAAATCCAATTACTCTCTCTCCACCAAATCAATCACATCCTTTTTTATCATTTCCCATTCATCAGTTTCAGGGTTCCATCGGCAGTTAGCAAAGCATTTCCATTCTTCTTTCATTTCAGGGAAATCGCTTCTGAAATAATATCCGGGCCATCTGGTCTCTTCCCTGAAAAGCATAGTCCTGATATGCGACTCTGCCTGCCATAATCTATGAATATTTTCCCAGCATCTCATTAGTTCATGCAAGTCTTCTGCTGCAAGTTTTTCTGCATCTTCCTTCATATACCTGATGAATTCAAGACCTTTTTTAAGTAATGCCTCTGAAGTTATAAAATTTGCTGATACACCTCCGGCATATTCATCCATTATTTTCTGCAACCTGAACATGAACATTTTTGGTTTAATAAAATTCGGATTAATATCTGGGTCGTTTGAATAATTTTTATGATTATTAAATGTTTCTAAAGGTTTTAGAATGTTATTTTTCAAATCTTCAATTTTAGATGAATCAAAAGAAGATAATTCAGGATGGTCAACACAAAAACTTACGGCTGATTTTGCTGCTATTCTACCTTCGGTGAATGAACCGGATGAAAATTTGTGGCTTGAAGCACCTGAAGCATCACCTGCTGCAAACAGACCTTTAATTGTTGTCATTTGCGGATAGCCCCATTTATATTCATCAGGAGCCATATCTTCAGGTCCGCTTAACCATGCTCCTGATGCACCTGAATGAGAGCTGATAAAATAAGGTTCACATGCTGCAATTTCAGAAGGTTGTTCATCGGGAAAAATATTGGTAGATGCCCAAAGTAATGCCTGGCTGATAGTCATATCAAGGAAATCCTCCCATGCTTCGTTTTCAAGTTTTTTTAATTTTCTTTTTCTATCTTTTTCATTTTCAATTTTAGCTGCGATATTTTTAATTGCTTCATCTGTTCTCATGTAAATCGGATGTTTGCCTTCCATTACTTCAAGCATCATTAAATAATTTCGCAAGTTAGTCGGAGTGGGTTTTGTCAATCCATACGGTGCCCATTTTTTTAGCTCACCGGAACGTGTTTCCATATAGTCTTCGCCTAAAGCATTTGTAGCTTTAGATTTAAAAAGCAGGAACCATGCACCAACCGGACCATAAGCATCTTTAAACCTTACAGGGACAAAACGAACTTCCTGACAAGTCATTTCTGCACCGGCTTTTATTGTGAAATATGCTGAAGTTCCCGAATTAAAAGGTGGATACCACGAACGTCCCAATCCTTCACCGACAGAACGCGGTTTGAAAATATGCACTGCTCCTCCCATTGCAACAAGAACAGATTTTGCCCTGAAAATATAAATTTTATTATCCCGCACACTGAAACCGATTGCCCCCACACATCTGTCTTCATCCATTAAAGGTTCGGTGATAAAAATACGTTCATAATACGAACCGTTTTCGCCGAGTTCTTTAAGAGCATTTTTAGCAGCTTCGGCAACAATGGTTTTGTATGATTCGCCATTTATCATAACCTGCCAGCGTCCTTCATGAACATATTTTCCGTCTTCATCTTTCCAGATAGGCAATCCCCATTTTTCAAAAAGATGAACAGATGAATCAACATGGCGGGCAATGTTTGCTACAAGGTCATCGCGGGCAATTCCCATCAGGTCATTTTTAACATATTTTACATAATCTTTAATTGTGTTGTCCTGGTCTTTCAAACCGATATACATATTAATTGCCGAAAGACCCATTGCAACAGCCCCGCTTCTGTCCATTGCAGCTTTATCAACCAATGTAACTTTAAGATTATGTTGCTTAGCCCAGTATGCAGCTTCAAAAGCAGCGCCACATGCTGCCATGCCACCACCAAGAATCAAAATATCAGTTGTAATTTCTATGGTTTCGAAGTCTTTCATGTGTTTGTTTTTTTGTAGTTGCTACATTTTTAGTTGATTACATTTTGCCAAATCAAGAGGTGGAAATTAGAAATTAGAAATTGGAAATTGTGTCTTTTTCCGAATTTCTAATTTCAAGTTTCTAATTTTATTACATAATCATTCTTTTGTTTATCAAAATATACTTTTTATAGACGTTTCACTTTTGATGTTCATTAAAGTTGTTCAATTTCTTTGGTTCCTAAAGATTCCGGTTCAGTTCTTAATACGGAGCTTTTCAAATCATCAGTTGAAGTGTTAAAACCTGCATCCGGTGATGCGCTTCCTTCAGGGATAGTTCGTGTTGGAAATTTAAAGCGTTTAATTTTCCCGTTCCTGAACCTTACGGACCACATAATTGAATCGGTACTTCTCAATGGCTGGACATATCCACCCAAAGGCATAAAATCGGCATAGCCACGTATTTCAATTGCCTGTGTCGGACAAATCTTAACGCAGTTATAACATTCCCAGCACATTTCAGGAGCACGGTTGTATGCTTTATTTGTTTCTTTATTTAAAACCATAAGGTCGTTCGGACAAATATACTGGCAGGCAGTTTTGCCCTGTGCCTTACATCCATCGCATTTTTCTGTTATAACAAAACTTGGCATTTTCTAAAAATTTAATTTTTTGTATAGATGCAAACATAATTCAATTTCTGAAAATAGCCAATTAATTGAATAAATTATTTATAAAGGATTTGCATTATTTTTTATTGGAATGATGGAATGGTGGAATGATGGAATGGTGGAGTAATGGAGTGACTTAGTGATTGAGTGATTGAGTGATTGAGTGATTGAGTGATTGAGTGATTGAATGGTGGAGTAATGGAATGATGGAATAATGGAGTGATGGAGTATTGGAGTAGGGCAAACGCATGAAGTTTTTTTATGATTAATCAATAAGAGTTTTTTTATGCGTTTGCCTTGAGTATTAGAGTAATGTATTATTGTAATGATGGAATAATGATTATATTTGTAAAAATTATTTCAAAACATAAATTTTCAATAATGAAACGCTCAAAATTATTTATTTTAATCTTTGCCTTTACAGGCTTAGTTATTTTTTCAATAAGTTGTAAAAAGAATAAAAACACCTCCCAACCCATAGATACAGGTGTTTATGGCTGGGCTGTTGGTGAAAATATTGATGGATATGGAACAATCATCTATACAAATAATGGTGGCAAAACCTGGATAAGACAAGGAAATGCACAAACAATACCAAACATTATGATTAATGATGTTTGTGTAATTGATAAAAAGAATGTATGGGTGGCCGGTAGAAATATTGATGGATTTGCAACAATTCTAAAAACATCTGATGGAGGAGAAACCTGGATTAGATTAGGTTCTGCACAAAGCATCCCTGACGTTGAGTTAGCAGGTATTAGTGCCATAGATAATAATATTGCCTGGACAGCCGGAGCTGAAGGGATTATTTTAAAAACTACAGATGGTGGAACAAATTGGACTCAACAAAATAAAGGCAAACTTTCAAATGTTCCATTTCAGATGGTTTATGCAACAGATGATAATAATGTTTGGGCTGTTGGAATAGGAGATACACTTGCTGTAATCCTTCATACTTCAGATGGTGGCGATACATGGATAAGACAAGGTTTGGACAGCCTGCATACAGGCAATACACCTAATGCTTTAATTGATGTTCATGCTATTAATCATAATGTTGCCTGGACAGTTGGACCAGGACAAGCTTTATATACATTAAACGGTGGTGAGACCTGGACAAACAAGAGTACACCATTAGGTCCTCTTCACAATAATGGGGTTTGTGTAATTAATGAGAATATTGTTTGGGTAGCAAGTGATTATAAACATATTTGTAAATTAACTCATTTAGATAGTACATGGGTGCTACAATCCTCTCCCGCTGGTTTACCATCAGCTGAATATATGGGAATTACTGCTTTTGATAAATATACTGCCTGGATTGTATCAGTTAATATTGAAGTGCCGGGTGGATATATTTTATATACGAATGATGGCGGTAATACCTGGGCTGAACAAACCAGCCCTGTTAATGTAGCACTGAGTAGGATATCGTTTGCAGGTGCATTAAGGTAAAGGGTTTCTTTGATCGTTTAAATGATTTACGGATTACGAATTACGAAATTACTGGTTGCTGACTACCGACTGCCGATTGCTATTGCCACTAATTACTGATTACCTTTATACTTTAGCCTTTAGCCTTTAGCCTTTGAACTTTATCCTTCACCTCTTATGCAACCCACATTCTTTGTGTTCGTCATTTTCCCACCACCACCTTCCTGAGCGGGAATCTTCACTGTCTTCAACTGCACGTGTACAAGGCAGACATCCAATACTTTTAAAACCTTTGTTATGAAGTGAATTATAAGGGATATTTTTTCCTTTAATATAATTCCATACATCTTTTTCCGTCCATTTTATCAGTGGATTAACTTTGATAAGCCCGTTTACTTTATCCCACTCAATAAGTTTATCATTTGCACGTATTTCCGATTGTTCCTTTCTTAATCCTGTTATCCAGAAATCAAATTTATTTAAAACCCTTTTTAATGATTCAATTTTACGTACATGGCAGCAAAGCTTACGGTTTTCAATGCTTTCGTAAAAAAGGTTTATTCCTTTTTCTTTAACCATTTTCTCAACTTGTCTGGTATCAGGAAAATATATTTCAATATTAATTTTATACCGGCTGTTTGTTTTTTGGATTAAATCGTAAGTTTCCTGAAATAATCTGCCTGTATCAAGTGTGAATATTTTTATGGATTTATTTATTGAAACAATCATCTCGGTTATCACCTGGTCTTCAATTCCAAGGCTTGTTGCAAAGGCAATTTTTTCAGGGTAATTTGATAAGAAAAATGAAATGACTTCCTGTGTAGAAGAATTTTGTAATTCCTTATTAAGATTTTCAATTTGTTTTAAATTCATAAACTCTTGTTTAAGCCGGCAAATATAATTATAATATAAGTTTAGTACCAGTATTTGAAGAATTTCAATAGCATAGTTTTATACAAATCAGTTATATTTGTCAATTATTCAAATCAAATATTTATTAAATATTTTAAATGATGAAGGTGCATTTTATTGCAATAGGCGGAAGTGCAATGCACAACCTTGCAATTGCCTTACAAAAAAAAGGCTATGAGATTACCGGCTCTGACGATGAGATTTTTGAACCATCAAAAATCCGGCTTAAAAAATATAAAATCTTACCTGAAAAAGAAGGATGGCTTCCTGATAAAATCACAAAAGATATTGATGCTGTAATTCTTGGAATGCATGCCAGGTCTGATAATTCCGAATTATTAAAAGCTCAGGAATTAGGATTAAAAATATATTCTTATCCTGAATATTTATACGAGCAGTCCAGAAACAAAACCCGTGTTGTAATAGGAGGGAGTCACGGAAAAACTACAATTACAGCAATGATACTTCACACATTAAATTATTTTAATATAAATTGTGATTATATGATCGGTGCTCAGCTTGAAGGATTTGAAGTTATGGTTAAGTTATCGGATAAAACAAAAATTATGTTAATTGAAGGTGATGAATACCTGACATCACCCATTGACAGGCGGCCGAAATTTCATTTATACAAACCTAATATTGCTTTGCTGAGTGGAATAGCATGGGACCATATAAATGTTTTTCCAACTTATGATTTTTATCTTGAGCAATTTGAAATTTTTGTTAATTTAATTGAAGATGGCGGCACATTGGTTTATTGTGAAGATGACCGTGAGGTTAAAAATATTGCAATATCATCAAAAGGTACAATAAAAAAACTTCCTTATTCTTTACCTTCAAACAAAATTGAAAATGGAGTTGCTTATATTAAATACAAAGACAAATGGATTCCGTTAAAAATATTCGGTGAGCATAATTTAAAAAATATTAATGGTGCAAGGTTGGTTTGTAATGAATTGGGAGTTAGTGATAAACAATTTTATGAAGCTATTAAATCATTTAAAGGAGCTTCAAAAAGACTTGAACTGATTGATAAAAATGATTCAACATTTATTTACAAGGATTTTGCACATTCACCATCAAAACTTAAAGCTACTGTTAAAGCTCTAAAAGAACAGTTTCCTGAAAAGGAATTGGTTGCATGTATTGAGTTGCACACTTTCAGCAGTTTGAATAAGGATTTTATTGAGCTATATAACGGATGTATGGATGATGCCGATTTTCCTTTTGTTTATTTTAATCCGCATACAATAGAATTGAAAAAATTACCTGTGATAACTAAAGAACAGGTGAAAAATGCTTTTAATAATCAAAAATTAGAGGTTTATACCGATTCATCAGAATTGTTTCAGTATTTATTAGAAATGGAATGGAACAACAAAAATCTTTTATTGATGAGTTCCGGAAATTTTGATGGAATTGATTTTGATAATATTGCAAGAAAGATTTTGAAGAAGTAGGCAGAAATAGTGGCAGTAGGGAGTAAGTAGTAAGTAGTAAGTAGTAAGGAGTAAATCGTATCTATCTGTATTAATTATTTACTTTATATTTTTATCCCATACAGGCTAATGAAACGAAGTGAATCCGTATGGACTGCATGTCGCTTTTATCTTTTGTCTTAACTTTTATCCCATACGGGTTTGCTTCGCTTCATTTTTTACCCATACGGGCTAACTTTGTGTCGCTTTTATCTTTTATCTTGATCTACCCATTCATAGATATCAGAAATTCTTCATTACTTTTAGTAAATTTCATTCTGTCTCTCAGGAATTCCATAGCTTCAAGTGGGTTCATATCAGCGAGGTGGTTTCTGAGTATCCATATTCTTTGTAATGATTCTTTGTCAAGCAACAGGTCTTCTCTTCGTGTACTTGAAGCAACAATGTCAATAGCCGGATAAATACGTTTATTTGAAAGTTTACGGTCTAACTGCAATTCCATATTACCTGTTCCCTTGAATTCTTCAAATATCACTTCATCCATTTTTGAGCCGGTATCAATCAATGCTGTAGCAAGAATTGTCAGTGAGCCACCGTTTTCAATTTTTCTGGCAGCACCGAAGAAACGTTTTGGCTTTTGTAAAGCATTGGCTTCAACACCACCTGATAAAACTTTACCTGACGCAGGAGAAACCGTATTGTAAGCTCTTGCCAATCGTGTGATTGAGTCTAAAAGAATAACTACATCATGTCCGCATTCGGTTAAGCGTTTAGCTTTTTCCAAAACTATATTGGCAATTTTAACATGTCGTTCGGCAGGTTCATCAAAAGTTGAAGATATTACTTCTGCTTTAACGCTTCTTTCCATATCCGTAACCTCCTCAGGGCGTTCATCAATTAAAAGTACAATTAAATATGCTTCGGGGTGATTATAAGCAATGGCATTTGCAACTTCTTTTAAAAGAACGGTTTTTCCGGTTTTTGGTTGAGCTACGATTAGTCCTCTTTGTCCTTTGCCGATTGGAGTAAACATATCAATAACTCTTGTTGAAAGAGAATCTTCAGGATGACCTGTTAGTTTAAATTTTTCTATAGGGAAAAGCGGAGTTAAAAAATCAAAAGGAATTCTGTCACGAACTTCATCGGGAATTTTGCCGTTAATTAATTCAATTTTTATCAATGGAAAATATTTTTCAGTATCTTTTGGAGGTCTAATACTTCCTTTTAGTGTGTCACCTGTTTTTAAACCGAATAATTTTATCTGGGATTGTGAAACGTAAATATCATCAGGTGAGTTAAGGTAATTGTAATCCGATGAGCGCAGGAATCCATATCCGTCAGGCATTACTTCAAGCACACCTTCGCTTGTAACAATTCCTTCAAATTCAAATGAATATTCATCTTTTCTTCTGTCGCCTTGTTTGCTTCGTGTTGAATGATCCCTGTAACTTCTATTTGAATCGTATTTCTTTTTACGTTCGGTATCAGCTTCTTTTATGTTATCTTTAATAACAGCAGTATCTTTTGTAGGGTTTGGTTCTTTGATTCTATTAATCTTAGTATCTGAAATTATCAATGGATTAGCATCGGCTTTTTTAGGTAAATGAGTGGGGGCAGGTAAATCGTTATGCTTAACTATTTTTTTAGGAGGTTGTTTTTTTATTTCGGTGGTTGTTGCTTTTTCTTCTGGAATTTTTTTATCAACCTCTTTAACATTTTGTGTTGTTCTTTTTCGTTTCTGATGATATGATTTTTTAAAGTCTTTTTTTTCTTTTGCCAAAATTTCCTGTGAAGGATTTAATGCCTGATGATCAAGTATTTTATAAATAAGATCCTGTTTAACAAGTTTTTCAGATTTAGGAATGTTTAATTTTTTTGCAATTTCCTTTAATTCAGGAACTAACTTTGCATTGAGTTCAATAATGTCGTACATTTAATGTTTATTTTAATTTGTTTGAAATTTGTAGAAGAGATATTAAGTAAATATTTTTTTGATAATATACCTATAAGTTGAGATTAAATAATTAATTAAGTAAAGAATTTTCTATAGAAAAATTTAAGAAAGTATCTAAGGGATTTTTTAAAGTATTTGCAAAATTATAAAATTATTATGAATAACAAAATATTTTAAATAAAATTAAAATAAAAATTATATTTTTTTGAATAAATCTACTGAATATTCGTTATGATTTTGCCAATATATGTATTTATCCATCGAATAATTGTAAAATTTTTGGATTAAATAAACTAAATATTTTAAATGCGGATTAATAAATGATTTATATATTTGTAACAATTTTTAAAAAAATTGACTTATGATACAGCGAATTCAATCGTTTTTTTTACTTATCGCATTTGTTGCAATGCTGCTTATGTTTTTTTTTCCAATAATCAGTTATTACGGGGAGTTTAATATATTACAGTTAAATATACTGGAACTAAAGAATTTAGTTCCAGGCAGTGAACAATTATTCAGTAACTTATTTACTTTACCATTATTATTTTTTGTTGTAATAATTGGTGCTTTGAGTTTTATAATCATTTTTTTATACAAGAAAAGAAGATTACAGCTTAAACTAATAAAAATAAATATTTTACTTAACGTTATTTTAATTGTCGGTATTTATTTTATTTATAACAATCTTATTGAAAAACAGGCAGGCGTTGAAGGAAATTTTGATTTAGCCGGTTCAATTATGCCGATAATTTCTTTGATATTTTTAGTTCTTTCATACAGGGGTGTCAGAAAAGATGAGAGACTTATAAGGTCTGCCGACAGGTTAAGATAGTTTTTATCTTTATTTGTTTTTCTATAAACATTTGAATCCTTCGGATTCTATCAAAAAATAAATTTAATCTTCTATCCATTGTTAAGTGACAAAGTGTACAAATAAATCAAACCACGTTGGAATACTTGCTACGCTTTTCATATTCCACGGGATAAAAAGTCCTAACCCTGTGAAATAAGATTTGAATCAACCGAATCTTTAAACCATTGCGCTAATCCTTAATGCAACGGACTGAAAAGCCGTATGCCCGGCGGATGTTGTTCGTGTAAGCACCGCTGTTGAATAAGCTAAGGTAGTGGGAGTAGAAGCTAAAAACCGTACTGCTCCAGTAGAAGCCGGTGTTGCCAACGTTATTGAGCGAACCATCGATGCTAGAGCGAAAGCCACCAACAGTAAGTTTTAGGGGTGAGCCATATGCACCTGCAGCATTATTGGAAGCCCAACTTTGCATTTCGGCATCTAACTCTGCATTGGTAGGCAAACGAAAACCACTTGGACATGGGTTGTTGGTTCCGCTTACCCCCTGCCATAAAATATCATTCTGCGGGCTTCTCCAATCATAAGGGGAGGATGGTGACAAAATAAAATTGCTATGTCCGGGAACATTCGTGCTACTGAGGGTGGAGGTCGTTACACTGCTACGATCTTCGTGCCCGTCGGACAGCCTGCCCCACTGATACAGATCACCATAAGCAGCGACATCAGTGCTGCTTGTAGCAACTTGCGAAGCACCTAGGTTGCGGTCTTTCCATATTTTACCTGTTGTAGAGTTGAATACTTCATCCACCTCCAACTCAGGAGTACCGTCGCTATTAAGCCAATAAGAACCGTTATAAACCTTTATTGATTTTGGGACACAGTCTTTACAATATACTATTGATCCCTCTACCGGGTTGGTAATAGCATTCATTTGGGCTTCAGTCATACGTGGTGGCAAAAAAACCTTGCTTGTGCTTTTTACATCCAGCATTGCTGAAGCATCAGGGATGCTCCCATCGCTGTTAATACTTACTTGTGCTGTTAAGCTGTAGCTTGCAATCATTATGATTGCTACGAATAATAATTTGATTGTTTTCATTTTACTTAAATTTAATTTGATTATTATTTATTTAAGAAGTTATTTAATAAATGTTTAAATCTTGTGCTTTCATTTTATTTCAAATCTTGTTTATTATTATTGTTGGGTAATGTGAGTCTGCACTTAAACTCCAAATTTTACGCTAAAATAGTAAATATTTTTATATTACGTTTTAAGTGATGCTTTAAAAATCGGTATAAAGTTTACCATCGGTCGTTGTTCGACAAGGCGAATTTGTAAAAAATAAACTGAAGGAAAACGAATTTGCATATTTATAGTATTAAAAATTCTATTTGTTTATACGACCCCGACGGGGTCGAATGTCTTATTTGTATTTGTTTTCTATAAATATTTGAATCCTACGGATTCTATCAAAAAACAAATTTAATCTTCTATCCATTCAAATCAAATAAAGATTTGGATGGGTCTTAGATTGACTATTAAACGACTATTGAATGACCCCATAAAATATACCGAT
This sequence comes from Bacteroidota bacterium, assembly GCA_030622635.1. Classification (GTDB taxonomy): domain Bacteria; phylum Bacteroidota; class Bacteroidia; order Bacteroidales; family JADFUO01; genus JADFUO01. Next base: position 25,845 of record JAUXFX010000002.1, on the reverse strand, counting down.
AAATCAAACACACTATCATTTCTTAAGTTCAAGAACCTCCAGATCAGTAATATTTGTCCCATCAATTGTAAATCTTACCGCTGTAATAACATTGTGAAGTCCGAACTTACCGGCAGCTCCGGGATTAATATGTAATAAATTATATTTCTTATCATGCATAACTTTTAATATGTGTGAATGACCGCAAATAAATAATGCCGGTTTTTCCTTTATAATAATTTCTTTGGCTTTTTTATCATATTTCCCGGGATAACCGCCAATATGTGTCATGAAAACTTTTATGTTTTCACAAAAAAATATTTGTTCACGAGGATAAACAATCCTTATATCATTACCGTCAATATTTCCGTAAACTGCTCTTACAGGTTTGAAATTACTTAATTCATCAGCGATATTTGTATTTCCAAAATCGCCTGCATGCCATATTTCATCACAATTCTTAAAGAATTTAAATAATTTGGGATGAAGAAAATTATGAGTGTCGGAAAGCAAACCAATTTGTTTCATTATATTGATTTATTTTGATTGTTAGGTACAATTTGATGTTCTGATCTTTGTGTAAGTTTAAAAGTAATATCAAGACTCATTTTTACTCTTACGGCTTTTGTTCTATGATTTAATGTTGTAAAGATATAAAATTATTGATATTTATTATTAAGTGCAGTATGAAAAATAATTCATAATTTTACAGAAATAAAAAAATACTTATGATGGAAATAGTTTATATTGTAATTGGCTTGATATTCGGTATTATAATAACATGGTTATTAGTGAAAAATAAATTTCAGAAAGAAGTTAGTAAATTAACTCTGGATAAAAATCTGGCGGAAGATAAAATTAACGGAATAAGTGAAAATTTATCAAACTTCAAAAAGGAAATTATCAATAAAGAAAATACCATTATTGATTTAAACAAACAATTGGCTTCTAAAAGTGCTGATTATAAAAATCTTAATGATAAATTACAGGAACAAAAAGCTGATGTTGAGAAGCTACAGGAAAGATTTAGGATTGAGTTTAAAAATCTTGCTAACGAGATATTAGAAGAAAAAACCCAAAAATTTACCGATCAAAATAAAATTAATATCAGCGAAATATTAAAACCTCTTAATGAAAAAATAAAAGATTTTGAAAAAAAGGTAGAAGAAACCTATGATAAAGAATCAAAGCAACGATTCTCGCTTAAAGAAGAAGTTAAGCGGCTTGCCGAATTAAATCTTCAGGTAAGCAAGGATACAATAAATCTTACAAAAGCATTAAAGGGAGATTCAAAAGCTCAGGGTAACTGGGGTGAAGTTGTTCTGGGAAATATACTTGAAAGATCAGGACTTGTGCGCGACAGGGAATATTTTATTCAGGCTTCATTTTATAATGACGAAAGAAAAAGATTACAACCTGATGTTGTTATTGCTTACCCGGGTAACAGAAATGTAGTGGTAGATTCAAAAGTTTCGTTAACTGCTTATGAACGATATGCTTCTGCTGACAGTCCGGAAGAAAAAGAAGTGGCTGCAAAAGAGCATATATTGTCAATAAAAAATCATATTAATGAATTAAGCCAAAAAAATTATCAGGATTTATATCAATTAAAAAGCCTTGATTTTGTTATGATGTTTTTACCTGTGGAACCTGCATATCTTATTGCTATTCAAAAAGATTCGGATTTATGGAATTATGCTTATGATAAAAGGGTGTTGCTTATAAGCCCGACAAATCTGATTGCTGCATTAAAAATGGTGGAAAGTTTGTGGAAGCAGGAGTATCAAAGTAAAAACGTTTTGGAAATAGCAAAACAAAGCGGTGATCTGTATGATAAATTCGTTGGCTTGGCTGAAGATTTAACTGATATTGGAAATAAGCTCAAAGCAACTCAAAAAAGTTATGATTTATCAATGAATAAACTTTTAACAGGTAAAGGAAACCTTGTCGGTCGTGTTGAGAAAATTAAAAAACTTGGTGCAAAAACCAGTAAGGTGTTGTCACAGCAATTTCTGAACAGATTAGAAGATGAGAACTAATTAGTCTGTCTATAAAGTCAAAAGATTTGCATAAAATGAAGCACCAAATAACAAAAAACAGCTTAATATTATTATCTGTAATTATACTATTTTTTTATGGATGCTATACAACAACAAAATTAAGTTCGGATAATTTTGCTTTTCTTTATTCAATTGATGATACAATTAAATTAGAAACCATAATATACAATTATTCCGATTCCGTATCAAAATTATATCTTAAAATAATATATAACAAACCTGTAATTGAAAATGTTCAGAAAGATAAATTCAGAATAAATTATAAACTTTATAAATCATACAAAACAGCCGAAATAATTGATAGTTCTACATTTTATGATTCTTTTCCGCTTCAGAAAAGTAAAATAATTGAAACGGATATTAAAGCAAAATATCCGGATAATTATTTGCTTGAAGTAAGTGTTACCAACATAGATACAAAAAATTCATATAAAACTTTTACAAATATTTTTAAGTCTTCCAAAATTGGATATCAAAGTTTCTTAATAAAAACAGAGGATGATTTGCCTTTATTTACTAATTATACAGGGGAAAATCTAAAGTTCAGGATTTTCTGTAAAGATAGCATTCCGGCAGAGCTGATAGTGAATTATTATTACAGGAACTTTCCAATTGCATTACCTCCTTTTGCGGTTAGCGATAAAACATCTTTTGACTATATTGCTGACAGCACTTTTAAAATTAAGTTAACAGATGGGAAAACAGATTTGATAACATTAGCACGTGAAGGGTTTTATTTTTTCCAATTGGATGATAAAACTAGGGAAGGAGTTGCTTTATTCAGATTTTATAAAAACTTTCCTCAGATAGAAAGTTATGTGCAAATGCTATTGCCATTGCGGTATTTAACTACCAAAAAAGAATTTAACGATCTTTTGTTGCAAAAAGACAAGAAAATTGCAGTAGAAAATTTCTGGATTGAAATAGCTGGTAATCAATCAAGGGCAAAATCACTTATCCGGAAATATTATAACAGGGTACAGGAAGCTAATCGTTTATTTACTTCATATCTTGAAGGTTGGAAATCAGACAGGGGTTTAATATATATTATTTTCGGTCAACCGAATATTGTTTTTCGGATGTCTGATTATGAAAGATGGATATATGGCGAAGCAGGTAACAAACTATCAATAAAATTTGATTTTGTTAAAGTTAATAATCCTTTTACTGATAATGATTATAGTTTGGTAAAATCACCTGATTATAAAGAAAAATGGTATCATGCGGTTAATTACTGGAGAAGATGATCAGTATTTTGATTGCGGTATTATAATATTTTTAAATTTATTTTAAATAACAAAATACAAGCATCAAATAACAAATAAATTCCAATAAGCAAATTTAAAATACCAAACAAAAGCACATAAAATGAGAATTATTAGCTATATTTATATATTTTAAATTTATACTTTTATTTTCATTAAAGACTTTATCCCATTCGGGCTAATGAAACGAAGTGAATCTGTATGGACTTCGTGTCGCTTGCTTCGCTTCACTTTTTACCCATACGGGCTAACTGCGTGTCGCTTTTATCTTTTTACTTTTATCTTTTATCTTGCAGTTTAGATTTATTCCGGTAAAAACTGATGAAATGTATCGCCACGTAAGCCCAAACGAAGTGTTTCCAGAGGGATAATTTCGTTAGGTGCAATATTTCCGAGATTAACATTAGCACCAAAATGCTTAATAAACCAAACCTGTTGAGATTTCAGCGGAGCTTCCCACAGGATTTTGTCCATTGGAATTTTAGCTGAAATTTCTTCAATAAGGTTTATATTTGCCTTGCCTTTTGAGTCATATATCCCAACTGTTCCGCTTTCCCTGGCTTCGGCTATTACTTTAAATGAACCTGCTTCCAATTCGGATAACATTTGTGATATCCATTCCTCATTTGTAATTTCAGTACCTGCATCTTTTGAACCCACCTCGGATAAAACAATTCTATCTCCTGATAATTTTCTTATGTATTCGCATTTGTCGTGATGATTCATAAACATTGAACCGTCTGAAACTTCGACTGCTTCAAGTTTCAGGTCATCAATTAATTTCAGATAATCGTCGAACATATTCCTTATTACAAATGCCTCAAAAAGTGTCCCTCCGAGGTAAACTTTAATGTTATTTGTTTGAAATAATTCAATTTTTTCTTCAACATTTTTTGTTACAACAGAAGTTCCGAATCCTAATTTCATAAAATCAATTAATTCTTCTGATGTATAAATCAAGTCTTCTGCCTGACGCAAACTAAGTCCTTTATCCATAACCATTACAATGCCGGTTGTTCTTGGTTTTGATGGTCTTTCTGGTAAATAAGGTAAATGTATCTTCATTATCTTTAGTCTTATATTTAAGTAATATGTTAATGTTTCTGCCTTTAGCCTTTAGCTTTTAGCCTTTAGCCTTTAGTCTTTTTTTTATTCTTTTTTTCTGAATATTTCAATTATATTTTGAATATTTTGATTCTTTCTTAATTCGGGTTGATATTCAAATATTTGAGTGTGTTTTTTAAAGTTCAGGCTAAGAGCAATTTCAAGGTAACGATATGCTTCCTTTGAATTTCCGGTTTTTAGCAAGTAAATGAATAGGCGGTAATAAAAGTCCGTATTTTTCGGTTGTTGTTCAATACCTTTTTCAAGAATTTCAATAGCTTTTTCAAAGTCTTTATTTTCAACATATAAATTTGAATAATCAAGCCATATATCGGGGTTAAAAGGGTCTAATTCACTTACCTTTGAATATGATGTATGTGATTCCTCAATTAATCCTGCTTTATATTGAGTATCACCAAGTATATACCAGAATTCAGGGTTGCTTTCATCAATTTCAGTTGCTTTTTTCATGTAATTTAATGCGGTTTTTAAATTACCGAGTTCATCTGTTGCAATACCTGCTCCCATCCAGGCATCAGCAAGTTTATCATCAATCTGAATAGCCATTTTATAACTTTCTACTGCAGAATTAAAATCATCAAGTTTTTCATAACATTCACCGATATAATAATATGTCATGGCATCGGGTTCTTCGTAGTTGAATGTTTCCTTATAAACAGTTATTGCATCTTTATAAAGATTTAAGTTAGCATACGAATTTGCTTTGTTAAAATATGCCGATGCAAAACTTTCGTCAATAGCAATAGCGTAATCATAAGCTTCAACAGCTTTTTCAAATAATTCAAGATTATTGTATGAAATCCCAAGGTTAAACCATGCCGATTTTGAGTAAGGATGTTTATTTATAAATTGCTTGAAAAATTTTATACTATCTTCTGAACGATTGCTTAATTCGTAGCAAAATGATAGTTCATAAATAATGGCTTCATTTTCAGGATTTACAGAAAGAATTTTTTTCAGATATGTTATTGAGTTATCATAATCGCCAATGTTTTCGTATTCAAAAGCAATGTTTGTATAAACATCTTCCATATCATCCGAGTTGTCTATTGCCTTTTTATATTCCTGTATTGCAAGCTTTGGTTTTTTTTGTTGTCCGTAAATAGCTCCTTTCACTAAGTATACTTCAGCATTATTTGGTTCAAGTGTTTCAATTTTAAGTAACAGTTCCAAAGCTTTTTCCGATTTGTTTGTTGAAAGCAATAATTGGACTTTCTTAAACATTAAATTCACGCAGGAAGGATGTTGCTGGCTGGCAAATTTCAGAGCAGCACTTGATTTTTTTAAATTATTTTTATTAAGATAAAAATCAATAATATTCTCAAATTCATCAACATCAAAGAAATAATGCTGGTCAACACGAAGCATTTCTTCAAACCTGGCAACTAAAGTATTGATCTGTTTGTCGTAATTTCGTTCCTGATAATTCTGCATCATAATTATAAATAAATAACATTGCAAAATTAGTAAAAATTGTAAATATGAAACATCAAAAATATTTAATTAAAAAAAATTTGGAAATTTAAAAATATGTACATAAATTTGTACAAAAAATAAAATAGAAATGCTTACTACAACAATATCTGATTTTAGAAAAAACATTAAGAGATATCTTGACAATGTTACTGAGAATTTTGAAACTTTAATTATTAATCGAGGAAAAGACAATGGAGTAGTTGTAATTTCATTAGACTAATATAATTCATTATGTGCTACTCAACATGAGCTTTCATCTAAGACTAATGAGAAAAGATTGAATTCGGCAATTGACAAATTTAGAAAAGGTGTATCATTTCAAAAAGACCTTTTAGAAAAATGAAATATATATTTGTCGATGAATCGTGGGAGGACTATTTGTATTGGCAAAAGACCAATAAAAAGAACTTGAAAAAGATAAATGAATTAATCAGGGATATTTCTCGAAATCCATTTTCAGGAATTGGAAAGCCTGAGCCATTAAAATACAAGTATAAGGGATTTTGGTCTCGAAGAATAGATGGTGAACATCGATTGATTTATCAAGTTAAAGATGATGAAATTTGGATTGTAAAGTGTAGATTTCATTATGATTAGTAACAATCTTTTGGTAAAAAAGGTGAAGAATCTATAAGTTAACTTAATAGAATGATAGCTATTATTAATAACAGATATTTAATTATTCGAGATTCAGTGCGTGCCCTGTAACGAAGTGTACCAGGGTTCAGTATTCGTTATTTTTAGTCAATTTACCATGTTAAAAAATAAACCACAGATTACACAGATTTTCATAGATAAAAAAAATTTAAATGTTACATTCAAAAATATCTAAAACATAAATCCACGTTCCAATTTCAAATTTCTGATTATTTCCTTTGTACTAATCCATAATCCGTAACTCTCAATTCTCAACTCTCAACTCTCAACTCTCAAATCTCAAATCTCAACTAACTCCTACCACACATGACTTTATCAACAAACAAGATTTAAGAATATTTTGGTTATTTTAACATTTTACCTTGGCATTGCCCATTCAGGAAAAACATTTACATCAATGTTAAAAACATACATACCAAGATAGTAGGTTGCAAGAGTGATAATGATAACGCCAATAAGATTTAAGAATATTCCTGTTTTTGCCATGTCAATTATTCTCAACCTGTTTGTTCCGAAAATAATTGCATTCGGTGGGGTGGCAACAGGAAGCATAAATGCCATAGAAGCCGATATTGTTGCCGGAATCATAAATAATAATGGGTTTATTTCGGTTGATACTGATAACCCGGCAAGGACCGGCAGCAGCATTTCAATAGTAGCGGTATTAGAGGTTAATTCTGTAAGAAAAGTCATTGTAAAGGCAATTATTGCAATTATTAAAATCGGGTGGATTGTAACAATCCAGTCAAGCTGACTTCCAAACCAAAGCGAAAGACCCGATTCCTTAAATCCGCTTGCCAAAGCAAAGCCACCGCCGAATAAAAGTACAATATTCCATGGAAGTTTTGAAGCTGTTTGCCAATCCATCAATCTTTTACTTTTACTTGATTTTGATGGAATTAAAAATAAGATTATTGCCATTGCAATGGCTACTGTTCCGTCATTAATATATTTTGGACTTGAAAATAAAGCAGACCAGCCCGGAATAGTAAAATTCCCAATTGTAATATCTGACCTTGATAACCACAAAAAAGCTAAAATTATAAAATCAATAAAAATTATTTTTTCTTCAAAGCTTATTTTACCTAATGCTTTATATTGTTGCCTGAATGATTCGGAATCAATTTTAATCCAGCTTGCTTTTGCAGGTCTGTATAAAAAATATAAATAACACCATACAATAATAAAAAAAGTGATGCTGACCGGCAAAGCAAAAATAAACCAGTTGGCAAAAGATATTTCCGGAGCATTGGGAAACATAATTTGAAAAATCCTTGTAAAAGATAAATTCGGGGGAGTGCCTACAAGTGTTGCTATTCCGCCTATTGAGGCACTATATGCAACTCCGAGAAGCAAGCCGATGGAATATTTTGAAATCTGTTTTTTACCGATAATTTCTTCAAGTTTATTAATTATGGAAATTAATATCGGTATCATCATCATTGTAGTGGCAGTATTTGATATCCACATTGACAGGAAAGCTGTTGCGAGCATAAACCCTAACAAAATCCTTCCGGGACTGATGCCTGTAAAAATCAGGATTTTTAATGCAATTCGTTTATGAAGATTCCATTTTTGCATAGCAAGAGCAACGATAAAACCACCTATAAATAGAAAAATTACATGGTTGAAATAGGTAGCTGAAACGTCTTTTCCATTCATTATGCCGAACAAAGGAAATAGTACAACAGGAAGTAAAGACGTTATTGCCAAAGGAATTACCTCAGTGATCCACCATATTGCCATTAGTATTGCAACAGCAAAAGTGTAAGTAATCTCGGGACTTCCGGGTTCAAGATCACCCAAAATAACAATAAGCAGGAATATCAGCAATCCACCGTATAAACCGATAATTTTTCTTAAGCTGAATTTTGAAGAAAATTTCATTTGTGAATTAAGCAGAAAATAATGATTTAAACGGCTGCTAAAGTAATAAAAATTTTGGTTTTATAAGGTTTTGTTTTGGATGATGTGAAAAGATTAATAACAAATATTTGTATATCAATAATGAAATCCACTTAGCAGTTCCAAACTGCTTAGCGGCTAAAGCAAGCTATTATTAAGTCAAATGTTTTTACTTAATACTTTAGCCTTTAGCTTTTAGCCTTTGGCTTTTGGCTTTCTCACCTTAAAACCATAAATTTCTGTTTTGCAATAATTTTTTTATTATTTCGAAGTACTGCAATATACAACCCATTATGCCAATTGCTTACATCAACTTTAAGCTGCTGTTGTCCTTTTGGAACTTTTACTTCTTTTACCTTGCGCCCGAAAATATCATAAAATTCAATTATGCATGGCTCAACATGAAACCTGGAACTTGTAACCTGAAACTTGTATCGTGCAGGATTAGGATAAATATAAAGCTCATCTTCTGTATTTTCATAAGCAATTTCCAGTATTGCAACCGTTGTATCACAGCCGGGTGTGTCGCAGCCAATGCTATCAAGCTTTATTACCCAGGCATCTTGCGTACCTGTATCAGGCTGCATGGGGAAAACATAACCACATGCTAATAATCCATTATCTGATGTTTCAATTACATCATTCAATTGATTCATGCTTTGATAGCCATGCAGAATTTCATATTCCCTATACCATAGACTATCACCATTGTTACTAACTTTAAGTAACCATCCAACTGTATGAGGAAAAGTACTTGGCATTGTTCCTACAGCAATGATATTACTATCGCTTAAAACAAGAATATTTAATAAGTAATTATATATCATGCTTTTACCATATTTCTTGTTCCAGATAATATTACCTTCATTATCAAGCTTAATAATATTAATTCTGCTATACACATCATCACCTGACATTTCATCCCCATAATTAGTCCCAACCAAAATATTTCCATTATAATCTAAACATAACATAGCCTTATTGTCTTTAATTGGCCCTCCTAAATTCTTCATCCACTGCTGGTTTCCCATACTGTCGGTTTTGATTATGATTGGGTCGCCTGTAACCGACTGGCCTGGTGTGTATTTGAAACCTCCGATGGCAAAACCGCTATCTGTGGTTTGGATGACGGAATAACCTCGGTTAATAACATTTCCAGAATAACCAAAAGTGCTTTCCCATTCTTTATTACCATATTTATCTGTTCTAATAATGAGCATTTTACTAATAGCCCGACCTGAACTATAGTATTGTTCACCACCGATAATATACCCAGAGTCAACTGTCTGTTTAACCTGTCTCCCATAATTCATAGTATCTACGTTATTATCAATATTACCATATTCTTTATTCCAGATTATATTCCAGTTTGTATCCAATTTCCATAAAGTAGCTCTGTCAATAATAGAATTCTCATAATTTCTTGATGTTCCGGAAAAAGCATAATTACAATCAAAAGTTTTTATTAAAGATCCAGGTTGCCCATTGTCATATTCGGAAATACTATCTCTTAGGAGTTTTATCCATTGCTTATTTCCTAACTGATCAATTTTCATAATCGCTACAACAAGCCAATATTCATTTAATGAATCGCCTGTTGTTCCGGTAACAATGTATCCACTATCTACTTCTATTGCATTCAGTGCCCCACTCCATATATCCGGCTCATTTAGATAATACCGGTTATTAAAATATACAGATTGGGAATATAAATTGTACCCAAACTGTAACAGAACTAAGATTGATAGTATTCTTAATAAATTGTTCATCAATTTTATTCAATTCTTTATCGTGAAATTAATAGCTTTTTAGCTTCGATAGTTTTATTATTAATAACAAATTTACATATATAAATTCCGTTTGGCAAATTATTTAGAGGAATTACCTGATAAGCGTGATTTTCTTGCAAGCTTAAACTTTTTATAATTCTACCGCTATTATCTATAATCTGTATAAAAGCATTAAAGTTTTTTTCTTTTACAGAATACTCGATAATTACATCTTCTACAAATTTATCAAATTATCAGTCAGACCATTTTTTATATCTGAACTATATAAAAATTTAAAATTACTAAATTAATAAAATTCAATTAAATTAAAAATTTTAGTTTTGCAAAATAAAAGAACTTAAGATTATGAAAAAATTAGCAGTTGTTGCTTTTGGTGGAAATGCTTTGATTAAACCCAATCAAAAAGGAACTATTGATGAACAGGAAGAAAACGCATATAAAACAAGCGAAAATCTTTTAGAATTAATAAAACGCGATTATAATATTGTAATTACTCATGGAAATGGTCCGCAAGTAGGTAATATCATGCTGGCAAATACTGCAGGAAATAAACTATACGGCTTACCCGACATGCCACTTGATATCAGTGTTGCATATTCCCAGGGTTTTATCGGCTATATGCTTGAACAGCAGTTAAGGAATGTTTTGGAAGCAAATGATATGGATAGGGATATAATAACGATAATTACACAGGTTTTAGTAAATAAAGATGACCCTGCATTTGAAAATCCTGTTAAGCCGATTGGGCCGTTTTATTCAAAAGAAGAAGCTGATAAAATTTCTAAAATAACTAAATCGGTTTTTGCTAAAGATCCTCGCGGCAGGGGATGGAGAAGACTTGTTGCATCACCAAGACCGCTTGTGATTGCAAATAAAAAATCAATTGAAAAAATTGCAAGGGAAGGACATATTATTATTGCTGTCGGGGGAGGAGGAATACCTACATTTTATGTAAAACCTAATAAGCTTCAGGGTATAGATGCAGTTATTGATAAAGACTTAGCTTCATCTTTGCTTGCCATTCAAATTAATGCGGATAAGTTTTTTATCCTGACTGATGTTCCTAAAGTTTACCTGAATTTTAATACTCCGCAGGAAAAACCTTTAGACAGAATTACGATTGCTGAAGCTAAAAAGTATCTTGAAGAAGGTCATTTTACAGAGGGAAGTATGGCACCCAAAATAAGAGCTGCAATCTATTTTGTTGAAAACAGCGGAAAGGATACCATTATCACACAAACTACCCGTTTGGGAATTGATGACGGAGGAACAAGGGTGGTGATGGTTTAGTTAGTGTTTGCAAGAAAACTGAGTTTTCGTGCAAGGACTAGTTATCGAATATACTGTTTTACTTGTTTATTGATTATCCATACGGACTTCCTTTGGTCGTTGTGTGTTGCTTATTGAGTGTTTTTTTCTTAATTCATCATTACTTCTAAAATCAAAAATCGCCTGTCCAAGTAGCTTTAGCGTATCGGGGTTAATCGGTGTTCTTAAATCAATTTGTTTACAGCTTTGCTGTGTTTTGAATTAATTCAATGACATGAAAACAGTTTGACGTTTAACCCCGATACAGTCATACTTCCTTACGGGGCAGGCGTTTGACGTTTGATGTTTGATGTTTGAAGTTTGACGTTTGAAGTTTGACGGTTGATGTTTGAAGTTTGATGTTTGATGTTTTTTAGGTGCAGTCTGAAAATATACAAAAAATTAAATATTTAAAATTCCCATTATTACATCATTCCACAATTCCACAATTCTATTATTCCAATTTTTTACACAAAATGGCTTTACAGATTGGACTCTTTTTGTAATTTTGTAAAAACCTTTAACATTTTTATTTTGGAAGATAATATCAATAAAGCGGTTGAGCTTATTAAAAATGCCAGACAAATTACTGCATTCACCGGAGCAGGAATTTCAGTAGAAAGCGGTATTCCGCCTTTCAGGGGAGAAGCAGGATTGTGGAATAAATACGATCCGATGGTGCTGGATATTAATTATTTCTTCTCTAATCCAAAGGAATCTTGGGGAATTATCAGAGAAATTTTTTATGACTTTTTTGGAAATGCAGAGCCAAACAAAGCACATTTTGTTTTAGCCGAAATGGAAAAAAATAATCTTCTTGAATCGGTAATCACTCAAAATATTGATAATTTACATCAGGAAGCAGGAAGTAAAACCGTTCATGAATTTCACGGTAATTCCAAAAAGCTAATTTGTGTGGATTGTCGTACAGTTTATAAAGTAGGGGAAATCAGCATAAAAGTATTACCGCCAAAATGCAAAAATTGTAATGGCTTGCTAAAGCCCGATTTTATTTTTTTCGGTGAAGGAATACCACAAAATGCCTATATAGCTTCTGTTGATGCGGCTAACAAATCCGACCTGTTTATTGTAATCGGTACAACAGGCGAGGTAATGCCTGCCTGTCAGATTCCTGTTATGGCTAAGCAAAATGGAGCCAAAATAATTGAAGTCAACCCTGAGTTTTCCAAATTCACCAATTCTATAACCGATGTTTTTTTGCAGGGAAAAGCTACTGAGGTTATGGGGAAATTATCGGATGCTTTATTTTAATTAAACATATCTTAAATAAATTATTTTATTATCACCGCAAGTTTTTAGTTTGATTCGTGTCTAATTAATGTCGGTCTATAAAGTCAAACAAATTTTGAATTAAAGCACCAAATAACAAATAACAAATAACAAATAACAAATAAATTCCAAATATCAATGACCAAATGTTCAAAACAGCTTTGAATATTGAGATTTCGGTCATTGAGATTTATCCATACGGACAAGTTTTGTATTTTGGTGCTTGTCATTTGTGATTTTTAATATTTATTTAAACTTTCGAACTTTACAGATAGGCACTAAAATTTATTAAAAGTAAATTATCATGAATTATATTTATAAAACTTCACTGATAATTAGCACATTCGTATTATCAGTTTTATTATCATCTGATATATTTCCCCAATCAAAAAACATTTCTGAATACCAATACATTTCTCCTTTACCCGGTTCAAAAATGGTAAGTAAGGATAATAATATTGTTATCAGGAAAGGGGATATTATTGATAAAAAAACCATTAATAATTATTCAATACAAGTAACAGGTTCGGTTAAAGACAATTACTTGGGAAGTATAAAACTTTTAGATGATTTAAAAACTATTATTTTTAATTCTGATTATCCATTTTATCCCGGTGAGATAATTTCTGTTAAATTAAATAATGAAATTAAAGATAAATATGGCAGAACACTTCCCGAACTCGTTTTCCAATTTACAGTTTCTTCTTATGTGAGCAAGCCGGATAATGAAAAATCATTTTTTAATTTTGATTTTATTGATGAGATAATTTCTGCAAACAGCAGAATACCTGAAAAAAATAATAAAACGGATAAATTTAAATCAGTTAAAGAAAAATATGATTTACCGGACGACTTTCCTGAATACGAAATAGTTGAATCAAATAATCCTGCACCGGGTTATTATTTTTTAGCATCTACCGGTCAAGCAGGCGGAACCTCAATTTACTTGATTATTATGGATAATATTGGTATTCCTATATATTACACAAAGCTGCAAGGCAGACCACAGGATTTTAAATTACAAGATAATGGATATTTAAGTTATTACTACAATATAGATCATAAATATTTATCAATGGATAGTTCTTATAATGTTATTGATGATTATTCATGTGGGAACGGATATTCAACAGATGGTCATGAATTGCGTGTTCTGGAAAACGGTCATGCTTTTCTTTTATCTTATGATCCGCAAATTGTTGATATGAGTCAGATAGTTCTTGGCGGAAATACGGAGGCAGTTGTTATTGGCTTGATTGTCCAGGAATTGGATACTGCAAAAAATGTTATTTTTCAATGGCGTAGCTGGGATCATTTTGATATTTTAGATTGTGATACAAACCAGGTCGACCTGCGTGCAGATGAAATTGATTATGTGCATGGAAATGCAATTGGAATTGATAATGATGGAAATATCTTAATATCCTGCAGACACTTTAATGAAATTACAAAGATTAACAGGCAAACAGGATATATTATATGGCGCCTTGGTGGGAAAAATAATCAATTTGTATTTGTAAATGATCCAATTGGATTTACCGACCAGCATTCAATCAGGCAACTTGATAATGGTAATATCACTTTATTTGACGATGGTAATTATCACAATCCTCCATTTTCAAGAGGTATTGAATACGAAATTGATGAAGAATCCCATATGGTTACATTATTAAATAATTACAGGCATAATCCTGATATTAGTACAAAGTTTATGGGTCATATGCAGAAATTAAATAATGGCCACGCATTAGTAAGTTGGTCATTTACATTTTCAGATTATCTTTTAACTGAATTTGATAATAATTTAAATACTGCACTTGAAATTACAACACCTGCCAATAATCTTGTAACTTATCGTGCCTTTAAATTTCAATGGGAAACAAACTTGTTTGTCACAGAAACCGATACTGTCTTTTTCGATATAACGCCTATTGGTGATTCTGCGTTTGTTACTATTTCAATTTTAAACAATAGCTCCCAGCAGTTAGCTATAACTAATTGCTATAATCACGAGAATGCTTTTTCTTTAATTAATAGTTTACCAATAATTATTCAAGCAAACTCAAGTGCAGATATTACATTTAAATTTATTCCAACTTTAAGTCAGGTATATACAGATATTTTCACATTATGTTCAGATAAGGTAACATCTCGTGTTGCACGACAATTATACCTTTTCGGGCTTTCAAATTTAATGGGTTATGATAGCAGAAAATCATTTTCTGAAAATTGTAAAATCTATCCGAACCCATTTTCTGATAAAACATTAATTACTTTAAGCAACAAATCAGAAATCAATAAAATTGAAATATTTGATATGACCGGAAAATTTGTTAATATTTTTGAAAATATTGATTCCCATGAATTTATTATCACTAAATCCAATCTTAACAGAGGTGTTTATTTAATCAATATTTTTACAGATAAAAAGGTTTTTAATAAAAAGCTTATCGTAAATTAACGTAATATTGAGGCTCTCTACGGTAGGCTGACTAAAATCTTTATTTTATCATTTTATTTTAAAAACCTTATTTTATTTCCTAAAACATTAGTAGAAAGTGAATTGTAAATAAAATCAACCTTATTACCTTATTCTTATTACGTTTTAACATAATGACATTGAACTTAACCCACAAAAAAAAATAAATTGAACCTCAGTTACGTATATTATTAAAAAGTTGAACAATTTTTATTTTTGTAAAATTGGGATTTCACTCACCCCATCCATATGGACTTCTTTCAGTCGTAAGGCTGAACCTGAAATTCCGAAACAATCAAAATTTTAAATAAAATTTTGTTAACATTTCGAGGATCCTCGAAAAATAACGAAAATCAAAATATTTTCTATTTTTCGTGACCTGTAACCCGTAATAATCGTCACCCTGCGAAGCCGAAGGGCGTAACTCGTAACCCGTAACATTTTAAACTATTACAAACTAATTTTTATTCATTGAATATTGATTAATCACTATTTGTTTGTTTTTTGAATATTACTTTTTTTATTTTTGTAAAAAAATTAATTACATGGACTGGCTCTGGATAATTATTGGAACAGTATTAATAATTGTGGGTTTACTTGGCTGTATTATTCCGGGAATACCGGGTCCGGCAGTAAGTTATTTTTCCCTTCTTATACTTCAATTGAAAGAAAATCCGCCTTTTGATGAGGAATTTCTTGTAATAATGGTGCTGATAGCTGCCGGTGTGACAGTTTTAGATTATGTTGTACCTGTGTATGGAACTAAAAAATTCGGAGGAACAAAGATGGGTATCCGGGGAAGCATAATTGGATTGATTGTTGGGATATTTGTGCTGCCTTTTCTTGGTATTGTGATTGGACCTTTCGGATTATTCGGGATTATTCTCGGACCTTTTGTGGGTGCATATATTGGTGAATCTATGGATGGTAAAGATTCGGATTCTGCTTTAAAAGCTGCAATAGGTTCATTTATTGGATTTCTTGCCGGAACATTTATGAAATTGGTTTATTCGCTTGTTGTTACTTATTATTTTGTAATAAATATATTTTAATAGAAATTTGTTGTCCAAAGGACTCCCTTGGAGAAATTGGTTGAAATTAGAAATTAGAAATTGGAAATTTGTAGAAATTGATAGAAATTTATTGAGATATCTCTGCGACTTTGCGTCTCTGCGTTTAAAAAAATATTGTCCAAAGAACTCCATTATAGAAATAAATAGAAATTAAATAATTAAATAATGACATTCAGGAAGATTACCTCAACAGAAGATTTAAGAAGAATTTCAAAAGAGATAAGGGAAAACGTTTTAATCAGTCTTGCTGAAGCCGGCTCAGGTCATACAGGTGGCTCACTTGGATTAGCAGACATTTTCACAACTCTTTATTTTAATATTTTAAACCACGATCCTGACAATCCTGATTGGGAAGACAGGGACAGGCTGATTTTATCAATCGGTCATGTTGCACCCGTTCATTATGCAACATTAGCAATAGCAGGATATTTTCCAAAAGAAGAATTATTAACCTTAAGAAAATTAGGCTCACGATTACAGGGTCATCCGGGCAGGGAACATGGATTACCAGGTCTTGAACTTTCTGCCGGCTCATTGGGACAGGGATTATCAGTTGCTGTTGGAATGGCTTTGTCCGGTAAAATGGATAATAAAAAATGGAGGGTTTATTCAATTCATGGTGATGGTGAGTTACAGGAGGGTTCCATCTGGGAAGCGGCAATGAGTGCCTCAAATTATAAGCTAAATAATCTTATTTCAATTATTGACAGGAATGATCTTCAGATTGACGGCAAAACATCCGATGTAATGCAGCTTGAACCACTAGCTGATAAATGGAAATCGTTTGGCTGGAATGTGTTGGAATGTAATGGCCATGACCATTCTGATATTATTGAAAAAATAAATCAAGCTAAAGAGTGTAAAGGAAAACCAACGGTTATAATTGCAAAAACAATAATGGGTAAAGGTGTTAAAAGTATTGAGAATAACCATTTATGGCATGGGAAAACGCCGTTAAAACAACAATTAAAGGATTTTTTAATTCAATTAGAAATAGATTAAAATGCAAAAATTTAAAAACAAAGGAGATAAACCCACAAAAGAAGGATTTGGAGAAGGAGTGGTTGTGATAGGGGAGATGAATCAAAATGTTATTGGTTTGGGTGCGGATATAACTGCATCCGTTGGAATGAATTTGTTTGCGAAAAATTTTCAGGAACGATTTTTTTCTTTTGGGATTGCCGAACAGAATTGTGTTGGCGTTGCAGCCGGTTTGGCATTATCAGGCAAAATACCTGTATTTTCCACTTACGGAGTTTTTGCTGCTTTGCGTACAACCGACCAGTTGCGTATTTCGGTTTGCTATAATGATTTACATGTAATTATAGGTGGCGCCCATGCTGGTATTTCAGTCGGACCTGATGGTGCGACACATCAGGCATTGGAAGATATTGCAGTTATGAGAGTGTTGCCAAATATGACGGTACTTTCTCCTTGTGATGCAACACAAACAAGATTAGCTGTTATAGCAGCACTTGAGCAAGTTAACGGTCCTGTTTATATTCGTTTTGGAAGAGCAGCTGTTCCTGATTTTACTTTTCCTGAAATGGAATTTAAGGTTGGGAAATCTCAACTTTTATTTGAAGGAAATGAACTGACAATAATAGTTACCGGACATCTTGTTTGGGAAGCATTACAAGCAGCTTATTTATTGAAAGGGCAGGGGATAGATTCAAGAGTGATAAATATGCATACGATTAAACCAATTGATGAGCAAGCAATTATTAAAGCAGCAAGGGAGACCGGTGCTATTATCACTGCCGAAGAACACCAGATTTATGGTGGCTTGGGTGGTGCTGTTGCTGAGGTTGTTGCAAAAAATTATCCTGTTCCAATGGAATTTATTGGTATGGATGACAGTTTTGGAGAATCGGGTAAACCCGAAGAATTATTGAATAAATATAAAATGACTTCGGAGTTTATTATTGAAAAAGCGAAAAAAATAATTAAAAGGAAATTGATAATTTGATATAAGAATATCTTAACTATTCAGCTTGTAAAAAATGTTAATACTTTTGGTTTATTTAAAAAATATCATAAGAATATTTAATTTTTGTCAGGAATAATCCTTTTGCCGGGACAGAATAACCTGCATCCGAGCGGTTCTTACTTTCAATGATTTTTCTGAAATCTTTAAGACTGATTTTCTTTTTCCCAACATCCAGTAAAGTCCCGACAATTGCCCTGACCATATTCCGTAAAAATCTGTCTGCTGTGATTGTAAAAATCAGCTTATCTTCTCTTTCAACCCATTTTGTTTTTAAAATTTTACAATTGTTGGTTTTAACATCTGAGTGCAATTTTGAGAAGCTGGTAAAATCTTCATACTCGTATAATATTTTTGCACCTTCATTCATCAAATCTATATTTATATCGCCATAAACATAATAAGAAAAATCGTTATCAAAAGGGTCTTTTTGTCTTGTAATAAAATACTGATAAGTTCTTGATATTGCGTCAAAACGGGCATGAGAATCGGGTTTTACAGGAATAATATTAAAAATTACAATACTGTCGTCAAGGAAATTGTTTAATTTAAAAACAATGTTATCCCAATCGTTTTTATTTAAAATTTTGTTTATATCAAAATGAGCATAAAATTCTTTTGCATGAACACCGGTGTCGGTTCTTCCGCAGCCGGTTACATTTATTTCTTCTTCTAAGAGCTTAGACAAAGCATCATTGATCACAGACTGTATTGTAATGGCATTATCCTGCATCTGCCAGCCGTGATAATTTTTTCCGTTATAAGCAAGTTTTATAAAATATCTGTTTGGCAAATTATTCATGACTGTAAATTTATTGAATTAGTGATTGTATCATTTTTTTATGAACAATGTTAAAATATCTGTTTTTTAAGCGATTATATTAATTCAGATATTATGCTGACCAGCGTTTTTTCTTATTTGTAATAGGCAAGTATTTATTCAAAAATTAAATTTTCAATAATTTCAATTAACTCATTAACCGGTGAAAAAAATGGAACTACCTTATCTTTATCAAATTCAAATAAACCATCATAATCTCCTTTATGTCTAAAATCAAATAATAGACCATATATTTTTGCTAAATCTTTTGAAATTAATCCTTTTTTAACTAATTCTTCTCCTAATTTGTGTTTTACTCCACTATGTGATTTTACTTCAATGCCCTTTTTTAGTAAAATGGCTATTACTGCATAAAATGCTGAGTAATAAAGACGATTCAAACATGAGTTCCAACTTTCTCTTTCTGCTAAGAATCTTGCATCTTCATATGTTTCTTTAGCTCTTTTAATTCTGTATTTTATGTAATTATCAATATTTTTCATTATATTCTCATTACTTCATTTCTAATATTCATAAACAGAGGAGAAATATTTTGTTTTGCTTCCCAATCTTTTTTAGAGTAAACTAAAAGTGATATAACTTCACCTGTTTCCAATTCAATATCAAAAATAGGATCTCTAAATTCTTTTTCTAAATCAAAGGTTATTATTTTTTCATCTGTTAGTACTAAAATATCCCAATCAGAATCAGGGTGAAAATCACCTCTTGCTCTTGAGCCAAATAAATAAATTTCAGCATTTTGGTCTTTTGTAGTAATCCCTTTTTTTATTCTATTTAAAAATTTAATATTTTTCATAATAGTAGCAAAGTTAACTAAAATTTTTATAGTTTTTAAAATATCAGTATTTTTTAGAGAATTTTATTTATTCAAATATGATGCGGAAAAGGGTTTTTCTTATTTGTTAGGTTTGTTAGCTATTCTCGAATTTCTATCCCATGTTTTCTAATTTCGTCTAAAAATCCACCTTTGTCATTTTCCTTCTCAATAAGGATTGGTTCAATTCTATCATCAATTTGTCGTCTCAGTTTCCAAATTAATGGTGTAGTTGAAAAGTAGTCACCAGTTAGTTGATTAACCACAATTGCAACATCAATGTCACTATCTTCTTTGTTCGTCTCTTTTGCATACGAGCCAAATAAATATACTTGATCCAAATCGAAATAATCTTTAAGTAAGGACTTATATTGACGTACTTTATTTATAGCTTCATTTTTATCCATTCTTGTATCTTTTTAGTTTCCGAGAGAATATCCTGACACTTACTATCATTTAAGCTTTTCAGAAGTCTTTCTTTATGAGCGGGGTATCTCGCCTCAATATTCAAAGGTTCTATCTGATAATTCAAGCCAATATTTTACTTTATCATTCATTTTAGTTTTCAACAAAAATACGAAATATTTTAAATTAAGTTGAATTATTGTTTAAAATTAGAATTTGAATTCCACCCACCTTCTAAAGTTTACGGCGGGCAGGCATAAAATCCCCAAAAATTAAGTAGATTAAATCACATAAGATGTTACGTAATTAGCGTTTAATCCTTATTTGTTGGTAGCCGTAAATTCATTATTTGGTCAGTAAAAATATTAAAACACCAATGATTATAATTTTAACGACTTGTAATTCAATCACTCGATAAACTAAATTTCCTTTTTCATTTCTTTTCTTTGTCCATGAGATTCTAAATCATTCGCAATAATAATATCCCTGTTTTTTTAGTAGAGTATTTTTTATAATGATACCAAGTAGAATAAATTGTACTTAATGAAAGCCATACGACTATTATCAATCCAATAATTGTAAAAATCATATTTAATCTATTTTATTAACCAATGAAAATGAGCGTGTGGTGTCTCAATATTTTTTTCTGCAATCACAATATTTTGTCCATCACTCCATGTTATTGTGTTGTTGCTTTTTATTGGATTTCCTAAATTATCAGAACAAGATTTTTGAAATTCACCAAATATCCAATTTGCCGCTAATTCGTTTCCAACTAATTGAAAAGTCACTTTTATTAAAACATTATTCTTGTAAAATAAATAAGCAGATGTTCCATACATCATATTTGACTCAGACTTAGTATCAAGGTTCGGTAGCAAGGTGAAACTATCATCAAAACAAGAAATATTGCAATTCTTTGTCCAGTAAATAGTTTCTCCAGATTCTTTCTTGATAAATAGACTCCCAAGTAATCCAGGTTTTTTTATTTTATGCAATTTAAGTTCATTACGATCTAAGGACATTTTCAAATTAATATCAAGATCATTAATTCTTAGTTTCATATTTGTCTTTTTTATTTTACCTGTATTCATCAATTCTGAAATGTCATCTATATCAGCATTCATTTTTCCCTCATCCGGATTTGGTTTTGAATCTATTTGCTCTAATTCATACAACGCTTCATATATGGTTTTTCCATTAAATAAATCATCAACTAACTTGGCAGTGCGATAAGCATTTTTAACTTCTCCTTGAATGAATTTCATCTTTAAAGGCATGTCTTGGAACCCATCCTCCATTTTGATAGCTGGTAGTTCCTCAATAAATTTAACATTTTCAGTGCCTTTTAACTTTATCTCATATAGATTATTAAAACTTTGCATCCAATTTTCACCAATACTTATTGGAATCTTTGCATACTCATTATATCTGTAATCTATTATATCCAATAAGTTTTTGTTTTCGAAATAATCAGCATAATGATTTCTAATTTTTTCAGTACAAATTTTATAGAATTTTTGTCTAAATTCTTGGTTAACCCTTTTACCTGAAATGCAATAATCAAAATAAAAAAGAGAAGATATTCTAGTTTCAAATTCTGTAGCTTTTGAATAGTCCTTTTTACTAAAGTTGAATGATTTCAAAAAGTTTTCATAGGAATAATTGCCAATTTTATTTATTCCTATATAAATATTATCAATTAATTCCTTTTTATTCATAACTTATTTTTTAATATGGTATAACGTTCTGCCAGTATGGCCATGTGGCCCTCCCGAAATGCGGACATTGGCTATGACCGGCTGTTAGAGGTTGTACATTCATCTATCAAATATTTTGTTATATCAGATATTGTAATAACCTGGAATTCTGGATGTATGTGCATATAAAAAGTAGGTGTATTAATAATGAAAATCCCTTTCACTAAAAAATCATTAAAATTGATATTATCAATAGAATACTTCAGCTTGAAGTGTCTTTCTATAATAAAAATATTGTTTTTCGCATATTGCACTTTTTCTTTCAACTTTCCTATGAATTTATTATTGAATTCATTAAAATCGTTTAACTGATCGACAGCGTTAAATCTACCTTTTAAGTATTTGCATTCAGCAATAATAATTTGTTTAGTTTGCTTACAAATAATTATTAAATCAAATTCTTTATTTGGATGAATTGTTCTCCCATTTGTTCGAAATTTCTTCACATTTTTGTCATAAAAAATATCCAAATGTTTTATTCTGCTTATTATTGCATGAATATGCAGTTTTTCGTGTTCGAGGTTTTTCTTATCAACAAATCTTTTAAAGTTTTTATTATTAAGCCATTCTTTTGGTGCATGCCCAAAAGGTATTGCATTTTTTGCAACTTGAAACATGCATGAATCAAATGAGAAAAGGCTAAATTGTAGTAACACATTACCATCTATTTTCCATTCAATAAAAGGACAATAATGAAACCGATTAAACTTATTTGGGTTCCAAACCAAGTCTTTAAGCGACATTTTTGTTTCACTATTAATAATCAATCCATTTAGGAATTCTTCAGCTTGGTATTTGTCAATATTATTTTGAAAACATAAATGAGTAATTAATCCTTTTTTAGTTATCATTCCTGTCCTTTTTTCAGAACAAAACAATTTTATTAATTCAAATAAACTCACAATATTAATCTCCATATACTCACATAATGCAATACTTAAGTCTTTCAGTGCGTTCTGGTCAATTATGGATTCTTCGATTTGCTGTTCCGATATAGCATTAATTTTCTCAAACAGATATTCATATTGTTTAGAACGAGAAAACAATAATCTATCATCACACAATGTAATATCAAAAAAATTGTTCACCATAATTAATTCGGCAAACATATTAGCGGAAAACAATATCATTTTTCCTCTCTCATATATTTTTTCAAGATTTTCAGTGATAGTAATTTCAGATATGCTTGTTTTAGTCATTACAACTTCACATCCAAATTCAATAATATATTTTAATATTCTACGTTTTTCAGAAATTTCAGATAGATTAGTAATCGTATGCTTTTTGCAACTTACTGCTTCCGTAAGCCTATCATGTTCTTTCATTGCAAATTGATAGAAATCAAAATCAACAATTTGATAACATGCTTTTTGAAATTGCTTAATAAAATAATCCAATAGGATTTCACAGGCTTGTTTTTTTTCTTGATAAGTATATGATGCACTGCTACCAATAATTCTTATTACAATATCTGATATGTCTTTTTTTAATAACATTCTTTAATGAAATTGGTTTCTTTGTTTTTCTGTATTAGATTCTAATAATGCAAATATTTCATTTTTGAGTAGGGAAATAATTCTGTTAGCAGCATACCATTTTGTCTATCTTTGTGTATTGTCAACTTAGTTTTAATTAATTGTCAGTAAATCGTGCAACGACTTTTGGCCATTTTAACTGTAACATTGTCAATGGTAGTTGCCATTTTCCACTTTCAATTTCACCATCTTCTAATTCTAGACTTGTTGTCACACCGATGCGAGAAGCGTATAATCTATATGCGTTAAAAAAGTTTCTTTCACTTGCTGTTAACGGAAATCCAATCTTTTTATTTGCTAATTTCATTTGCCAAGTGTCAATAATGAAGATAACAAATGACGCTGCATATCGTCCAATAAAATAAAAGAGTGTCCCTTTCCAACCAACCGTCAAAAGCCCAGTAATAATTATTGCTATTGTAAAAAATCCAAATCCTTTTAAGTAACTTAATCCTGTGATGAACCTTACCAAAAATGGAATTACAAATAGTCCAAATGCTGTAATTAATCCCCCAATAACAGCCGAAATTCCAACATATATTGCAATGTCATTTGGAGAAAAGTCATTGATAAATACATAAAGTCCTGTAAAGAAAGCAAAACAACTAGGAATTAATTCAATTCCTTCAACTGTCTTCAACACTTGGAATGCTGTAAACTTAGGATAAAGTCTGGCGATGTAAGTAAATGCTAAATCAGTTGCCAATCTGATTTTTAGTCCCCGTGGTGTATATATTGCCATTGTTGTTTCCGTTTTAGGGTTGCTGGTAACGTGTTGCGCTATGAATAGTTGCCGATTGCGGGTTACTTCCCTATCCAATTACGCCGAACTTAAAGCGGGCTATAACCCTTGAACAACCTACCATACGGCAATTATTTATGAGCGCGTGTGGCCGTAGTTTTTTATTTTTCTATATTCAATTTCCAATTATTTATGCAAAAAAAGGTGTTAATCCTATTAGAAGATAAGGTAACCATATTTTAAGGAATCTCAACTTAAAATTACTCCTCATTTTTATCTGTATCATTATATTTAATACATTCTGTAAATCTATCTGTTGATTGAACATAGGAGAGATAGAATCTATGCCAATGATCTACTCCAAAAATATCATTGTAAAAAACGCAACCATAGATATAAAAAAAATTCTGTTCATTAATAATACTTTTATAATCAGAGTCATTAAGAATTATATCCGGATTGAAATTAATACTAAATTCTGTTCCGGCACTTTTAATAGAACCTTCCCCAATTGCGTTTTTAACATTATTGATATAATCTATCTCGCTTTTTGTAACGCCGATTGTCGCAATTTTTATTTTTCCAATCATTTTAACATTAAATGCAGGAGTGAATCCGACATTTTTTGCACTTAAAACATATATGATTTTTTCGCCAATTTTAAAATTATCAATAGTAAAATCAGAAAATTCAATATAAGCCCGTGTTTTAACCCTATCAGACAAAATCATTTTCTTGGTTTGACAAGACTGAATGCTACTAAACACAATATATGCTCCCAGAGAAAGGATAGTCACAAGAGCAATAATAGATTGAATTCTATTGTATCTAAACCATTCATTCAACTTATCTGATTTCATATTCTTTGCTTTCATTTTCTGAAATGTTATTGTATATAAAAATTACGGACAAACTCCTAAATAATTACTACACTATGCGCATTATTTCGCCTTTGTCTATTATAGTGTTTTTTTTAATACACTGATTAATAATATGTTTTCTTTAATAAAAGAAGTGCTTATATTAATATTCACCAAATATATAAAAAAATCCTAAATATTCAAATCATCTATTACTTTGTATTTTACTTAAATGTTTATTTAAGTAAAGTCCCGTTTTTTCACAGCAATTTCAGAAATCTTACCGATCTGTGTCAAGAGAGATACAGCTTAAACTTTCTTTTGTCTGATGAACCGCCAAGTACGAGAACCGTACGCTTGGTGGTGTGAGAGGTGCACTGGCGGTCATTTGACCGTCAGCCGCCTACTCGATGTGTGCTGTGAGTTGCGAAAGCAACATAATTGCAATAAAGATGGAAGCAGGTCTTCCGGTCAGGGCTTTTAGGAGAACTGGT
>JAUXFX010000156.1 GCA_030622635.1 Bacteroidota bacterium | reverse complement strand
TTTCTTTTTTGCAAGTAAAGCTAAAGTTGCCGAGGGAATGGTACAAGGCGAACCACACGGTATGACAGATGTATGGGTTGTAAAACTGGATTCAGCAATGGATATTGAGTGGCAAAAGATGTATGGAGGGAGTAAGGATGATTATGGTTTTAGTGGAGTTTTGGAGTTAGATGATGGATATATCTTTTTAGCCTCCACGAATTCCAATGACTTCGATGTTTCAGGGTATCATGGCAATCCGGGAGAATCCAGAGATATCTGGGTTGTACGTATTAATACGATAGGAAATATACTATGGCAGAGGTGTCTTGGTGGATCGGATTGGGAATTTTCAGGTACAATTCATAAATCAGAAGACGGTGGCTTTGTTATTTTTGCGGAAACAACTTCAAACAATGGAGATGTTTCGGGTAATAATTCATGGCCGGGTAAATATGATATATGGATGGTAAAACTGAGTGCAGATGGTGAATTGGTATGGCAGGAATGTTACGGTGGAAATGGAAACGAAAGGGTTTGGAAAGGTGTACTTAAAAAAAGTGAGTATAATTATGTAGTTGCAGGCAGGGCAAGCCATAATTCAGGAGATGTTGATTGTAATTTACATGGAGAAGAAGATTTTTGGGTTTTCGAAATAAAAGACTGCTCCTACTACATGCCACAAACCCCAAACCAACCCTCCGGCCCGGATACCCTTTGTTATACCACGGATTCAACAAGCGTGTATGCAATAAACCCGGCCACCGGTGCCTGGGGCTACGAGTGGAAAATAGAACCGGAAGAAGCAGGAACAATATTACAAGATACACTTTCAGCATACATTACATGGAACCAGCAGTACGAAGGTGAGGTAGCTATTTCGGCAAGAAGCTTTAACGACTGCGGCAACTCGGATTGGTCAGAGGTAAAAACAACATGGGTTTATAATTGTGTGGGGGTAGAAGAAATCATTACAGCGGGCTATGCTTTAAAAATTTATCCTAATCCGGCAAAATCTTCATTCGAAATTCGGTGTTCGATATTCGAAATTCAAAATACTACTATCGAAATATTTGATACTTTTGGAAGCAAAGTTGAGGAAATAAATGTCCACAAAGGGCAGTATGAAGTTGAAGTGGATGTTAACAGATGGAGAAAAGGACTTTATTTGGTAAAGCTAAGTGATGGAAAGAATTATTACGGGATCAGGAAAGTTTTGGTGCAATAATTTGTTAATGGTTTTCAAGATACCCCCCTCAATCCACCCAAATGGGGGGAAGAATATCATTTTAATAAATGATGTTTTCGGACAGCTAATAGCTACTTTATCAATAAAAAATCCAAAATCAGAAATTAGTTTGGGACACGAGAGAGGTTAAGCCGGGGGTTTATTTTTTCAGATATGAAATGAATGGTGTTTGGGGTTCGGGGAAAATTGTAATTTCAAAATAAACTGAATTAATCAAGGTTGCTAACCTTTTTTTAGGTTAGTAACCTTAGTTTGTTTGAAATCAAGAAGAAACCCCAACCTTAGCCTCAGCCTAAATTTTATTGTATCAGGGTTACCAACCTGAAAAAAGCTTGGCAACCCTTGTTTTTTTTTAATTTTTTTGCAGCTTATTTATAATAATATTTATCTTTGCACCCAATTTTTTAAAGAATAATAATTTAATGATAAATATAACATTACCGGATAATTCGGTTAAACAATTCGAAAAAGGAGTTACTGCTTTGGAAATTGCCAAAAGCATTAGCGAAGGTTTGGCAAGGAATGTTCTTGGTGCAAAAGTAAATGACGAGATATGGGAAGCAACCTATCCTATAAATTCCGATGTAAAACTTAAGCTCTTGACATGGAATGATGATGAAGGTAAAGCTGTTATGTGGCATTCGTCTGCACATCTGATGGCAGAAGCAATTGAAGCATTATATCCGGGTGTT
This sequence comes from Bacteroidota bacterium, assembly GCA_030622635.1. Classification (GTDB taxonomy): domain Bacteria; phylum Bacteroidota; class Bacteroidia; order Bacteroidales; family JADFUO01; genus JADFUO01. The sequence goes on along the minus strand of JAUXFX010000156.1, from coordinate 5,941 downwards.
AAATTTGGAATAGGACCAAATATTGAAAATGGTTTTTATTATGATATTGATTTAGGTGACAGAACAATATCTGAAAATGATTTTAAGAAAATTGAAGATAAGATGCTTCAATTGGCAAGAGAAAAACAAAAGTTCATAAGAAAGCAAGTTTCAAAAGCTGAAGCAATAAAATATTTTACTGAAAAAGGCGATGATTATAAGCTTGAGTTGATTAATGAGTTGGAAGACGGTGAAATAACTTTTTACGAATCAGGGAATTTTATTGATTTGTGCCGTGGTCCTCATTTGCCTGATACAAGCCCGATTAAAGCCGTTAAACTTTTAAATATTGCAGGAGCTTACTGGAGAGGTGATGAAAAACGCAAACAACTTACCAGGATATATGGAATAAGTTTTCCAAAGCAAAAAGAATTAACCCAATACCTGTATTTGCTTGAAGAAGCTAAAAAACGCGATCACAGGAAGATTGGAAAAGAGCTTGAACTTTTTACTTTTTCACCAAGAGTTGGTCTTGGACTGCCTTTATGGCTGCCAAAGGGAACTGAATTAAAAGACAGGCTTGAGGGTTTCTTGAAAAATATCCTGAAAAAACGGGGATATGAACTGGTTTCATCCATGCACATCGGGAATGTAAACTTATATAAGCTGTCAGGTCATTATGATAAATTTGGTGAGGATTCTTTTCAGCCGGTTTCAACTCCGGTTGAAGATGAGCAGTTCATGTTAAAACCCATGAATTGTCCACATCATTGTGAAATATACAATTTCAAACCACATTCATATAAAGATCTGCCGATTCGTATGGCAGAATTCGGCACTGTTTATCGTTATGAACAAAGCGGAGAATTGCATGGATTAACCCGTGTTAGAGGGTTTACACAAGATGATGCTCATATTTTTTGTCGTCCCGGGCAGGTAAAAGAAGAATTTATAGCAATAATTGACCTTGTTCAATATGTATATGGAATTTTGGGATTTAAAGAATTTGTAACACAGATTTCTTTAAGGGATACTCAAAGCAAAGAAAAATATATTGGCAGTGACGAGAACTGGGAAAAAGCCGAGAAAGCAATTGTTGAAGCTGCAAAAGAAAAAGGGTTACAATCAAAAATTGAATACGGCGAAGCTGCTTTTTATGGTCCTAAACTTGATTTTATGATAAAAGATGCTCTTGGCAGGAAATGGCAGCTTGGAACCATACAGGTTGATTATAACCTTCCGGATCGTTTTGATTTGACATATACGGGAAGTGATAATCAAAAGCACAGACCTGTAATGATTCACCGTACAATTTTAGGCTCAACCGAACGGGTTATTGCTGTTTTGATTGAGAATACAGCCGGAAAGTTCCCGTTATGGCTTACACCCGAACAGGTTATTATATTGCCAATCAGCGAAAAATATCATAATTATGCGAAAAAAGTTTTAAATTTGTTAAATAATTACGAACTTCGCAGCCTTATTGATGAGAGAAGTGAGAAAACCGGCAAAAAAATTCGTGACGCAGAATTGCAAAAAATCCCATATATGTTGATAGTAGGGGAGAAGGAAGAAAATGAAAATACAGTTTCTGTTAGAAAACAAGGCAAAGGCGATTTAGGAACTTATAAAATTGAAGATTTTGCAAAACTTGTTAATGATGAAATAAATGAATTAATTAACTAAAACATTGGAGGAATAAAATATAGCAACACATTTTCACAGACGGGGATATCAAAGAAATTTTAGAAGAAAAGAATATCCACATAAAATCAATGAAAGAATTTTTTCACCTGTTGTAAGGATAGTTGGTGATAATATTGAAACAGGTATATTTCAGTTAAAAGACGCTTTGGATATTGCTAAAGATTTGGGTCTTGATTTAGTAGAAATATCTCCTAATGCAAGTCCGCCTGTATGTAAAATTATTGATTACAAAAAGTATCTATACGAACAAAAGAAAAAACAAAAAGAGATAAAAGCTAAATCCGCGAAAGTAATTATAAAAGAGATCAGATTAGGACCCAACATTGATGATCATGATTTTAATTTTAAATTAAAACATGCCCAAAAGTTTTTACAGGATGGTGCTAAAGTTAAAGTAGATGTGTTTTTTAAAGGTCGCTCAATTATTTATAAAGAAAAAGGTGAAATTATTCTTTTAAGATTTGCTCAGGAATTGGAAGAATTTGGCAAAGTTGAAAATTTGCCAAAAATGGAAGGTAAAAGAATGATTATGATCATTGTTCCTAAAAAGTAAATTATTAATAAACTATATAAAACAAACAGTAATGCCAAAAATGAAAACCAAATCCGGTGCCAAGAAAAGATTTTCAGTTACAGGCAGCGGTAAGATTAAAAGGAAGCATGCTTACAAAAGTCACATTCTGACAAAAAAATCTACTAAACGTAAACGTAATTTAACTTACTTTACAATAGTAGATAAAGCAGATGAGAAAAATGTAAGAGAAATGATTCAAAAGTAAAATTATTGTAGAACTTGCTTTTAGCTGTAAGATCCCTGAATATCAGGGACGCTAAAGTAAAAAAAATTAAAAAAATGCCAAGATCAGTAAATGTTGTTGCCTCAAGGGCACGAAGAAAAAAAATCATGAAAGAGACCAAAGGTCAGTTTGGTCGCAGAAAAAATGTTTGGACAGTGGCTAAAAATGCTTATGAAAAAGGGCTGTCTTATGCATACCGTGACAGAAGAAACAAAAAAAGAACATTCAGAGCTTTATGGATTCAGCGTATTAATGCAGGTGCAAGAGAATATGGGATGTCATACTCTGAATTTATGGGGAAAATCCATAAAAAGAAAATAAACTTAAGCCGTAAAGTGCTTGCAGACCTTGCGATGAATCATCCTAACGCATTTAAAACAATAGTGGATGCGGTTAAATAAAAAAAATACCACCTTTTCGGGTGGTTTTTTTTTTAATAAATAAAAATATAACACACAAAATAGATATAATAGTTATGGAAAATAATAATGAAAGAAACAAAAAAACTGCAAAAGAACTTATAGAAGACGTTAAGAAGCAGTTTGAAATTGAAAAAAATAATATTGATAAATATGAATCCGGAAATAATCACGACAGGGATTTTAAAGTAGGAAGGTTTTTTACATATAACGGTCCAAATTATTACCTTGACCGTCAGGCACTGGTTTTTAATATTTATATTGCACCGACTGGCGACTCCGTTGATTTTTATAAAAAAGAGATAATTAAGTTTTTCCCAAATCTTGCCGAAAAAGAAACTCCTTATGTTATTGACCTTTTCGCTGAAACACTGATTCAGGTTTTAAAAATGGATATTGACCTGTATATCAATAAATACGCTATTTCAGGAATTGATGAAGAATATGTTGTTGCAGTTGAATATCTGGATGATGTAGTTGCCGAAGAATCGGTTTATCTGGTTAGCGATTGGTTTAAAGCTATAAGTGATGATAAATATTTTGATTTTGAAAAAGAATTCCTGAAACTGCAGGATGAATTTGATAAAACCCTTTTTGGTGGTCCTACCATTTATTCTCTTGTTGAAGCAGGCTTAAAACGAGAAATTCCAGTGTTTTATTTATTTGAAGAAAATCAGTTTCAGTGGGGATATGGCTGCAAACAATTAAGAGGAAGGTCAACAACATTTCAGACTGACGGAATAAAAGACACCGAGTTTACAATGTATAAAGATATGGTGGGTGATTTTTTGATGATGTGCGGATTTCCTACACCTGTCGGGAAAAATTGTTATGACGAAGAAGAAATTGTTGATGAAGCATTAAAACTGGGATTCCCTGTTGTTGTTAAACCTGTTGCAGGTCATAAAGGACAAGGTGTTGTTACAGGAATTAAATCGGAAGATGAAGTCAGGAAGGCATATAAGAATATTATTGAAATGTCTGAAAAAGAAGGAGTCAATTTTGAGGGCGCTCTTGTTCAGCAACAAATTTACGGAACAGACCACAGATTGCTTGCTGTTGGTGGAAAATTTGCCGCAGCCCTTGAAAGAGTTCCTGCATTTGTTGATGGTGATGGAAACAAAACTATTAAGGAACTTATTATTGATGAGAATGATAAAGAAATCCGGTTGGATAATGCCCGTTCGCCGCTGGCTAAAATTCATATTGATGATGATTTGGAAGAATTTCTTGCTCTGCAGGATTTATCATTGAATTCGGTGCCTAAAGAAGGGGAGAGGATAGTTTTGCGAAGAGTGGCAAATATTTCAGCAGGTGGTGTTTCAATCAATGTTACTGATAATATTCACCCGGCTAATATTAAAATGGTTGAAGATATTGCAGGTTTTTTAAAAGTTAAATGTTTGGGTATTGATGTTTTAGCTGCCGACATTTCAAAACCATGGACTGATGGTGATTTTGGGATTATTGAGATAAACTCGGGACCTGGAGTTTTTATGCATCTTGCTCCTGCATTCGGCGGCTCAATTGATGTTCCCGGAATAATTATGAAATCACACTTTTATAAACCCGGATTTTCACGTATCCCGATAATTGCAGGTAATAATATTTCCCAGGAATTATCTGATAAAATTTACAAAAAACTTAAAGAAATAAAACCTGACATTTATTTTTCAAGTTTAACTGAAAAAGGAGTTTGCTTTAATGCGGAATATTTCTTTAAAAATAAAGATCATAACCAGAATGTTAAAATCATCCTTAGAAATCCTAAAACGGAATTTGCTTTATTCACGCACAATGTAGATGATATTTTTGATTATGGTATGCTTCATAAAGGTGCGGATATTGTAATTTTAAATAATGCAGGTGAAGCCGAAGAAAAAGCATTAAAAAATCAAATACTTCCCGGTACAATTTTAATTGAGGTTAAGGATAATGAGATAACTGTATTTAAGGATGATGAGATAATTGAAAAAAATACATGTGAAAATAAAGAAGAAGTTAATGAAAAAATCCTGAATCTTATTTCTCAGGAATTAAATGATCTTGTAAGCAAGTATAATTAGTACTTGTCCATAAGTCAAACAAATTTTGAATTAATCCTGAAAGCTTTCGGGATGTCATTTGTGATTTTTAATATTTATTTAAACTTTCGGACTTTATAGACCAACTCTAATTAACCTTAATAATTTACTGACATCATTTTTTTCAATTTTTAAATCTGTCATGTTTTTCAAACTTTGTAAGGTTATAATAAAACCTTTAAAAGTCTTATGACTTGACAGATTTTTTTTATAAAATTTAGTAATTGTTCAGAAAACCAACCAAAATATTTGCAATCAAACCTTGTAATTATTATATTTGGAGAAATATTTTATACAAAAAAAATGATAAATTTGTCATACATTTGACACTTATTCATTGTATTAATTTAAAATCCATACCATTATTAAAACTAAAATCAAATTCATTTCAAGAAAGATTATTAAAAAAAGTGCAACAATAATTGTTGTTACTCTATTTGTACTTTTCACAGGAGAAACCCATGCACAGTTCCAACCGGAATCCTCATTGATTAATATTCCAAATCAACCGAGTGGCGGAAGCCTGACTGGTGACATAATATATGCCGATGGCAAAATATTTGCCTATTCACCTGATTCAATCTCTGTATATAATGCAGATACTGCAGGCTATATCGGAAAAGTACCATTAAGCAACTGGGGAAAATTCAATCCTGTATATTTTGATCCCCAGCTATGGCCAGGTGAGTTTAACGCAATGGAATACAACCCTACATCAAACATTTTATATGCCCTAACACCAAATTTGCACATCAAAGCCATTAGCACATCAAATATATCCCAAACATGGGACATTATACCAAAAGTACAATTACAGAGTGATACAACCCTAGAAGAATTGCTTGAGACATTAAATGGCCGGATAGTAATGAAGTATGACATAAATCACGAACGCTTGTACATGTTGGTTTCATCCAGACATCCTGATATCAATTGTCCCGGGAACTTTCATGTA
>JAUXFX010000220.1 GCA_030622635.1 Bacteroidota bacterium | reverse complement strand
TCATCTTTTATTTAAAATTTATGGTACTATGTAAAATACTATGGATTAATACAAGATAAAAGACAAAAGTAAAAAGATAAAAGTTTTTAGATTTTAAATATTTATCTTGTTTTTTGAACAATTGAACCTAATATCTTTTTAGTTCATGTGATTCATTTATTAACCAAATTGATTCATTAATATCCAGATTATCAGGTTCTATTTCTTTTATTATTCTATGCCAATAGTTAGATTCTCTCATTTCCCTTAAGGAAATTCTGACTTTATTGGTAAAATCCGCTTTTGAAGAACCTGCTTGTGCTTCTTCATAATTAGCACCTTATGAAGTAGAACTCTTTGTTAATTGATACCGTATAATTTTCATTTCTGTACTATCAGTTAATGTTTTAAAACTTTATAGTGCGAACTGCAAAATTTAAAGGACGTTGTGATAAATCATTTCTTTTCATAAGCATATAAAAATAAATAAAATCAATTTCTGTACTTTTTTCTTTTATCTTTTGTCTTTTATCTTTAACAATATATTCAGTAACATTATCCATTTTCTTAATTCCCCCCTACTGCATATCTCCTCCTTCTTACCCACGCCCAGATGATCCCAAAAATAATTACAAGCAACACAGGCAAAAGAGTATTTAATAACTGCCAGAAAAGTTTGTTATTTGCAATTTTGGTTTTATCCAGCAATCTAAGTTTCAGTTCTCTTGACCTTATGGAAACCAGTCCTGAATCGTCGCATAAATAATTCATCACATTTAGAATTAGCTCTTTATTACCGAAAGTTTGTCGTGTAAACTGGTCATAACCCAATGGCAACGGATAACCTTGCGGAATATGCAATTGATTTTTAATAATATCGCCGTCAGAAATTACAACCATTTTGTTAGGAACACCTTTTTCTAAAAAACCGATTTCCTTGTCATTGGCTATTACCGGTGAAATAATATTCTTAAAAGCAGATTCAAATTCTCCTTCAAGGAGGACTGCAACCGGCTGTCCCGGTTTATTGTATATATTTTCGTCGGGTTCTTCTCTGAGAATGTTCAAACTTATCAATGCCGGTGTATAAACGATTCGTGAATACGGTGATGTTTTTAATAAAATCGTTTTTTTTATTCCTGAAACTTCAATAGTATCAATGCTGCTGACAAATTCGGTCTTTATCGCATTTAAATTATTTACTATAGGATGTTTTATCAAAGGGGTTATTATCGGGAAAAAATACCATGGAAAGAAATCTATCTGCGGCTGATTTCCTATTTGTCCTGTTCTTAACGGTATTGGCAAGGCATTCAAATCCATTACCAAGTCTGAATTTATTCTTACACCATATTTAAACAATTGGTCTTCTAAATTCAATTCATTATTTATACCAACGGTTGATTCGGAATTTTGAATACTGTCCATACAGGCAAAAACCGGGTCAATAAGCCAAAGCACCTTTCCTCCACGCATTATAAACTGGTCAATAATAAATTTATCTTTATCGGAAAAAGCAGAATCAGGCTTAGCTATGATAATTGCTTCATATTTATTTTTTATTCTTGTTTTCACAGAATCTATATTTGAACGTTCTGCCAAACTGTTAAGCTGCCCATTGATTTCTATTCTCTCAACATTGTAATATTCTGATAAAGTATTTGTAATATCCGCCATTTTATATTTATCGAGTTCGCCATGCCCTTCAATGATGGCAATTTCCGGTTTGTTTATTACGCTTAATTTCTTGATTGTATTTGTAATGTTGAATTCAAGTGCCTGAATTGAATTATTTAAAACAGCTTCGGGGGGGATACCCATTTGAGTTTTCAGTAATTCAAGGGGAATTTCTTTTGATTTATAAGTAACCAAAGCACCGGGAAAAATAATTTGTTGTGAAGTTCCTTTTTTGGTTTTCACTTGCAAATCAGTAGGATTTAATCCCCTCTCAATCAACAACAGGTAAGTATCATTTCTTTCTTTAGGATCCTGGTTTTTTGAGGGATTGATAAATTCATACTGGATATTATCATTGTATGCCCTGAATTCATCAAGCATTTCTTTTGTTTCATTTCTCAAACGTTTAAAACCTGCCGGGAAATCTCCATCAAGATAAACTTTAAAATAAACAATATCATCCAAATCAGATAATAATTCTTTTGTAGCATCAGAAAGAGAATAACGCTTTTCGGAAGTAAGGTCAAATCGAGTAAATACAAACGAACTGATAATATTTACCAATATAATTATAACAATTCCTAAAAGAATTTGGATAATACTATTTTGTTTTATGTTTTTTCTTTTGGTCATTAAATTGCTAAATGGTTGCTTGTTACTGGTTACTGGTTACTGGTTACTGGTTATTTGTTTCTAATTTCTATAAATCTCCATTAATTTCTTTTTCTACTAATAACCAATCAACTGTTTCATTGTTGTCTTTTTACCCATACGGGTTTGCTTCGCTTCACTTTTTACTTTTATCTTTTGTCTTTTATCTTTATTACTACCATTTCCTGCTTGCCAGCGAAAACTTTGTAAATATGATAAATAAAGCAATAACACTTAAATAATAAATTATATCTCTGGTATCAATTACTCCTCTGCTCATTGAAGTATAGTGTGCATTAATTCCCAATGATTTGATAAACAAATCAATATTGCCAAACAGATCAAGCGAATAAATAAATTCAAATCCTATATATAAAAATCCGCAAAGGAAAATAGCAATAATAAACGATACTATTTGATTATCGGTAATTGATGAAGAAAACAAACCAATAGCAACAAAAGATGCTCCCAAAAAAAGCAGTCCTATGTATGAACCCCACATTCCGCCTGTATCAATATTTCCGGTAGGCAAACCCAACTGATAAACCGAGAAAAAATAAATTAAAGTTGGTAATAACGAAAACAAAACCAAGACCAATCCTGCAAAATACTTTGCTAAAATTATCTCTAAGTCTGTCAAGGGCTGAGTTAGGAGAATTTCAATTGTTCCGCCTTTTTTTTCATCAGCAAACAAACGCATTGTTATTGCCGGAATTAAAAATAAGAACACAATCGGTGCAAGCATGAATAGATTTTCAATGCTGGCATAACCAAAATCCAGGATATTAAATTCCAATGGAAACACCCATAAAAACAGCCCGTTTATCAATAGGAAAACAGTTATAACAATATAACCTATCAACGAACTAAAAAAACTGCTGATCTCTTTTCTAAACAGTGTAATCATATTCAGCTCTTAAAAAATAAGTGTGCTAAATTAAGTATTTTTATGGAAACGAAAGAGAGGAAGGTTTATTTTAAACTGGTACTGAATGAAAATACAAAATATATAAACACATAACTTTCGTAATATCAATACTCTAGTTACTTGTATTTTTGCAAAGTTTATGCGTTTCAGTATAATGGAAATTTTACGCTGTTATTTCAATGCCTTCCTGCCTGACTATTTCTAATAAAGGAGAATAATCATCGGTTTGAAATTTATTTGCACCAACCATGTATGGTTCAATTAATATATGATATTCTTTTGAAAGTGTCCAAATTTTACCGGCAATATTATCAAAGTTTTTATCAAAAAGTTTGGATACTAACATAATATCAATATCACTTTCATCTGTGGCTTCATTTCTGGCATAACTGCCGTAAAGAAAAGCTCTTTCAATAGGAATTCCTTTGTTATTTAAACCCTGAATATATTGCTGTAATTTTTTTATAATTTCTTTTTGAGACATTTTAATATATCTTTTGTTGTTAATCAATAGTTCGGCTGTATCAATATCATTTACTGCTCCGCTTTTCCAGTATTCTATCTGTTTGTTTATATCCATAATCAAACCTAATTTTTTTACAAATATACGAAAATAAACAAGTAAATTGAAAAAGCCATCAATGAATTACCAAAATCATTTTTTAGTTATTGTATCTTTTGAAGTTTAAATTAAAATAAAATAAAAGTATTTAATTTTTATGTAAAAATCTTTTTATTATAACCTTGTAATATTAAATTCTTATTTGCATATTTGCCTTGTATTTTTATAGTCTGATAATAATATTATTCGTAATTTTGTCAATCTTTTTTCATCATATATGAATATTCAAAATAATTCTCAACTACAACTCGCTTACGATTTTGTGCAGTTTACCGGAAAAAATATTTTCCTGACCGGAAAAGCAGGTACCGGAAAAACCACCTTTTTGCATAACCTTAAAAAACATTCACCAAAACGTATGGTTGTTGTGGCACCAACGGGTGTAGCAGCTATAAATGCTGCGGGTGTTACGATTCATTCCTTTTTTCAGCTTTCTTTCGGACCCCAGCTGCCGGATTATAAAACTTCTGAATTTAAGAATCAGGAAAGGCAAAATAAAATTAAACGATTCAGCAAAGAGAAAATAAATATTATCAGAAGTATGGATTTATTGATAATTGATGAGATCAGTATGGTTAGAGCCGATTTGCTGGATGGAATCGACAACACCTTACGCAGGTTCAGAAACAGAAATCTTCCCTTTGGTGGCGTTCAACTGCTAATGATTGGCGACTTACAGCAACTTGCTCCGGTAGTGAAAGATGATGAGTGGAACCCGCTCCGGAAATATTATGATACGCCTTTTTTCTT
>JAUXFX010000205.1 GCA_030622635.1 Bacteroidota bacterium | reverse complement strand
GACTATTAATGAACTGGCTAACTATTATGATGCTTTACGGAATGACTATCTGAAGGATTTCAAGATCATTGAAAATATAAGAGAAGATTTTGATAATCAGGAAATAAAAATGATCAGCGAAATATTAGCCGAAGGAGTTGAAAATAACGAATTTGTAATTAACAATATAAATCTTACTGCCAAAGCCATTGTAGTTTCTATGAAAGGCTTTGAAATCCCATTTTTCATTGAAAAAGTAAATCAGAATATTGAAGACCGGTTAAATTCGCTGATTGATATTCTTTTTAACGGGATAATAAAGAGGTAATATAAATTTATGAATATTAATGAGAACAATATCAGGTTATATTTTAAACAATATTTTGGGTTGGAAAATCAATGGCGTATTCCCTGGTATCAAAAAATCAATATTAATAATTGCACCACACACAAGTTTATGGGATTGGCTGATACTTAAATTATTTCTTAACCAAATAGGTGTCAAATACAAGATATTATATAAAAAAGATTTTTTTGTATTCCCAATGAATATAGTTATGAAACCCCTTGGAAGTATCCCTGTTGAGAGAAAAGGTAAGAGAAACAATTTAATATTTCAAATTGCAGGCCTGTTTTATAATAACGAAGAATTATGTATTGTCCTTTCTCCAGAAGGTACAAGACATAAGGTAACACGATGGAAAAAAGGTTTTTATTACATATCGAAAAGAACAAACGTGCCAATTATAGTAGGATATATTGACTACACAAAAAAAGAAATTGGAATAAAAGGGGTTATTCAGGAAACTGAAAATATCAAAAAAGTAATGCAAGAAATAAATGGGTTATATCAATACGTAGGAGCCAAACACCCTGAAAAATTTTCTCTTAATATAGAAGATTCAAAAAATTTTACAAAACTGATGATAAAATACAATATTATTTTAAATTAAAAAATGTTTTTTTCAGAGAATGAAAGAAAAACTAAAGAATGTCTTTTATAGAATTTGGTACTGGTATTTAAGTACAATTGATAAAAACGCCGAAGTTATTTTTATGAACTATGGCTATTCTAAAAATAATCATAAAATCAAACTTTATGAGAATGATGAAAAAAACAGATACTCAGCACAACTTACAATAAATTCTCGACACGAGAATATGAGTACTTTTTTTATATTTTGATGAAATAATTTTTTATAATTGAATGAATAATGCAACTTGAAATTTTTTATAAATATATTCTTACAAAGGTTTTGGGCTGGAAAATAAATGGAGAGTTTCCTGATATTAAAAAGAGCGTTGTCATATTCGCACCGCACACAAGCTACTGGGATGCTTTTTTTGGCAAATTATATTTAAAGAATATTGGAGTTAAGCATAAATTTTTATCAAAAAAAGAACTTTTCAAATTTCCATTTCATTTACTAATGTTTGCTTATGGTTCCATACCCGTGAGTTCAGGAAGAAACTTCATTCATCAAATTTCTGAGATATATAATTCAAATAAAGAATTTCATATTGTTTTATCTCCTGAAGGAACAAGAAAAAAAGTTACTAAATGGAAAAAAGGATTTTATTATATCGCAAAAAAGGCAAACGTTCCCATTGTTGTTGGTTATATCGATTACAAAAAAAAAGAAATAGGAATTAAAGGGGTAATTAAAAATATTAGTGATATGAACAATACAATGAATGTAATAAGCAAGATGTATAAAAATGTTAATGCAAAATACCCGGAGAATTTCATTTTAGATAAAAGATATAGCTAAAAAATATTTCAGAAAAATGACGAGAAAACAATATAAGTAAAAATAAAATATGGACAAATTAGCAAAAGGAATTTAAATGAAAAAAATAGCAGAAATAATTATAAAGAATAGAATTCATATTGTCCTTATTACCATTTTACTTACAGGTTATTTAGGCTATTTTGTTAAGGATTTAAAAATAAATCCCGATGTTTTAAGCTATCTGCCCGATGATGATAATGTAGCAGTATTGTTTAATAATGTTGGTGATAAATATGGCGGTAATGACATGGCTATTATTGTTGTACAGACTGATAATATTTTCCAAAAAGAAATATTGCAACAAATAAAACAACTGACTGATTCGGTAAAAAGCATTGAAGGAATTGGAACAGTAACAAGCTTAACAGATGTTATTGACATTAAGGGAAGTGATTGGGGAATTGAAATCGGGAAGCTGATTGATGAATATGATATGCCTGAAACCCGGGAAGAGCTTGATAGCCTGAAGGAGTATATCCTGTCAAAAGAAATGTACAAAGGAACAATTTTATCGGAAGATGCCACAACAACTCTAATCATAGCTAAAATAAATACAGGGGTTGACAAAATTGCTGTTACGACCCAAATTAGAAAGATGGCTAATAAAATTAACATTAACGGAAAATTATATTACGGAGGACTTCCTTTTACTATGAATGAAAGCAGTAATATTATAATGCACGACATGGTATGGTTAGGTCCGATTGCAATATTAGCAATAGCTTTTGTTTTGCTGTTATGTTTCCGGTCTTTAAGAGGAGTTGTTCTTCCATTGTTAACCGTTTTCATTGCTATTACCTGGACTCTCGGAATAATGAGCTTGCTGGATTTTGAAATTACACTTATTTCCAATATTACACCAATTATTTTATTGGCAGTTGGCAGTGCTTATACCATCCATGTTGTAAACAGGATAAATGAGGAAAAAGACACAAACAGGATGATTGCACTGATTATAGCTTTAGCTTATATTATGATTCCTGTTTTGTTAGCTTCTTTGACCACGATGGTTGGTTTTCTTTCCTTTATATTTGGCTCATACCTGACCATGATACGCGATTTTGGATTGTTTACAGCAATGGGTGTATTTTTTTCACTCATTCTTTCAGTAACATTTGCACCGGCTTTAATTGCAATCACACAGAAAAAGTGGAATCCTAATATGTTAAGTCAAAGTGCTGATAAACATACTATATTAAGCAATATTTTAAACAATATTTCAAAAATAATTTTTCTGCAACCGAAATATAGTTTTATTGTTTGGACAATAATTATTTTGATAAGTATTGTTGGTATATTTAAGGTAGAACGAAGGGTGGATATGATTGACTATTTCAAAAAAGACAGTGAGATAAGACGAACTGAAAAATTATTACAAGATAAGTTTACAGGAAGTATGCCCGTATATGTTACTGTTAAGGGAAACGTTCAAAGCCCTGAAGTATTAAGAACAATGAAAAGTGTTCAGGATTTTATGGAACAAAACCAATACATAAAGCAAACACAATCAGTTGCCGATTTAATTGAAGATATGAGCGACGTAATGGGCGAAGGAAAAAAAATACCTGATGAAGAAGCCAAAATTCAACAACTATGGTTTTTGCTTGAAGGACAAGATATAATGGAACAATTGGTAAGCGATGATCTGAATGAAGGGTTGATTCAGGGTAATATTTCTATAAGTGACAATGAAATTCTTACTGCTTTCTGTGATGATCTGGAGAAATATATTGTAGAAAATCAAAGTGAAGAATGTCAAATGGAAATTACCGGCTTACCTTCTTTATACAAACGTTTGGATGAAAGTATTGTAAAAAGTCAGATGAACAGCTTAATTATTGCAATTATTCTTGTTTTTTTTGTAGTGGCAATATTACTGCGATCACCGATCAGGGGATTTTTTGCTATCATACCTATTAGTACAACCCTCGTCCTTTTGTTCGGTTTTATGGGATTTTTTGGAATACCTGTTGATATTGCAACTGTTCTTGTTGGAAGTATTTCAATAGGAATAGGTATTGATTATGCTATACACATGATCACTCATTTTGATAATGACCATAAAACAACAAATAATATTCAAACAGCATTGGAACAAAGTATAGAAATAAGTGGCAGGGCAATTATAATAAATGTTATTTCCGTTTCGGCAGGTTTTCTTGTACTGCTATTTTCAGATTTGGTTCCATTGCAAAGATTCGGATTATTAATAGCAGTTACAATGATAAGTTCCGGCTTGGCTACTCTCACTTTAATGCCGGTTGTAATTAAATTATCAAGTAAATTTATAAAAATTTAATCATTAAAAATTATTATTTATTGCACCAATAAACGAAATTAGTCAGATATATTTATTATGGTATTAAAAGGACTTGAGATACCTTTCTTCTTGCAAAATAAATATGAAAAATATTTACCTCATTTCGAGGGTTTGATGGGAATACTTACTAAAGGATTAGCGCCCTAATTTTTTTTGAAAATAACTGACGATAAAACGAAAAATATATAAAATGAAAAATTTTGTAATAGAGACAATAAGTGAATTATTGGATATAAAAGTATCGGAAATTAGTTTAACATCTTCATTTGAAGATTTAGAGATTGATTACCTTGATTTGGCTGAACTAATTATGATTTTAGAGGATAAATTTGGAATTATGTTGGATGATAGTATCCTTGATACGAAAACAGTAGGAGAATTAATTGAACAATTAATCAAACAAGTAAATAATAAAAAATAGTATGAATAAATTAGCAGAAGGAATAATTAAACTAAGATGGTTGATAATCATTGCTGTACTGGGATTAACCGTTTTTTTTGGTTATCAACTTAAGGATATAGAAATTGATGCAGATGTTATTAATTCATTACCTGACGATGATACAACTGCTGTTTTATATACCGATATAGGTAATAAATATGGCGGGAATACTATGGGAATGGTTATAATACAAGCAGATAATATATTTGATACTAAAGTATTAGAAGATATAAAGCAAGTAACTGATACTGTTAAATATATTGATGGAGTTTCTACAGTAACAAGCCTTACAGATGTGATTGATATTAGAGGAAGTGATTGGGGTATTGAAATAGGCAAACTGGTTGATGAATATGATTTGCCTTCCACAAAAGCTCAATTGGATAGTTTGAAGCATTACGTAATGTCGAAAGAAATGTACAAAGGAAACATTGTTTCTGAAGACGGAACGTCAACATTGGTATTGTTTACCCTACTTGATGATGCCGACAAACAAGCGGTAGCAAAAGAAGTAAAAGAAAAAATTACCAAACAAAATCTTCCCGAAAAAATAAGTTTCGGTGGAATACCAATGATGATGAATGATATATCAACCTTATTGTCGGTTGATATGAGGAATCTAATCCCCATTACATTCATTATAATAATGTTGGTTCTTTTAATCAGTTTCAGGTCTGCCCGCGGAGTTATTTTACCTCTTTTAACAGCAAGTATTTCTACTGTTTGGGTCTTGGGGATTATGCAATTATCAGGTTATATGTTGAATTTAGTTTCAATCAATATGCCCGTTGTCCTACTTGCAGTTGGTAGTGCTTATACTATTCATGTTATTAACAGGGTAAATGAG
>JAUXFX010000052.1 GCA_030622635.1 Bacteroidota bacterium | reverse complement strand
GCCATCCATACGGACTTGCTTCGCTTCGTACGGATGACTTTCTAATTAATTGATACACAGTTTGATTTTTTTGACGATTTTTGAATATTAGTCATCCAATGGCTTTTTAGATTGGACTCATAATTTAATATTTAATTTTTCTTTACATGTTTACTTGACTTTTATGATTTTTTAATTATCTTGCACAATTATTTTTTATCAAATTATTTTTAACTAAAATTATCAATCATGAAAAAATTATTATTATTTGCTTTTGGATTATTAATTATTAATTCCGTATCAGCACAAAGTTTTACAGACAAAATAAGTTTTGGTGGCGGACTAAGTTACGGCACTGAAATAGAAAAACTTGGTATTAATTTTAAAGGTATATACGAAATAACCGAAAAAATCCATGGTTCACTGAATTTTACGTATTTCTTCACAAAAAAAGAAGATATTGGTGTAGTAGAATGGAAATGGTCTTTATGGGAATTAAATTTTGATGGTCATTATGTTTTTACATCAAGTGATAAATTTTCAGCTTATGGCTTAGCCGGTATTAATATTACACATTGGGGAACCAAGTGGGAAGGAGATACTTATGGATATTATCATAATTTTGATAATTCCGATACTGACATAGGATTAAATATTGGTGGTGGAGCTACGTATAATTTTACAGGATCATTAAGCGGATTTGGAGAAATAAAATATGTTGTAAGTAATTATGATCAGGCAGTTATTACTTTTGGAGTTTTATATCATTTATAGAAGAAGTAAATATTTAAAAAAACATCCGGTTAAATTAGCCGGATGTTTTTTTTTATTTTATTAAAGAAACCTTATGTGTACTGTTGTAATTTTCACTTCTTATATTAATAAAATACATTCCGCTTGAATTCTCAACAAGATTCAATTTTACAGATGTTGAAGTTATTTCAATTTTATAATCTGCAACCATTGCTCCCACGTTATTAAATACTGATATATCTATTAGTTCATTTGATGTATTTCCTAAAAATATTTCAATAAAATCTTTAGTGGGATTTGGTGAAACGGTTGGTTTAACAGAAATATAATCTTCCTGAACAATAGTATCGGAACTTGTTTCATTTTTTATAATTAATGAAACATCATAATTACCAAAGGCATCATACTTAATATTTGAAGGGTTTTGTCCGTAAAAATATGATGGTGTTCCTCCTTCAAAATTCCATAACCATTCATTTGGGTTTCCAATTGAAACATCAGTAAAATTAATTGAGCCGCCAACAAGAATAAGCGTTGTATCAGCTTTGAACATTGCAACCAAAACGTTTGAATCCAAACCGGTTCCGTCCAGATATAAAATACCTGTATTATCCGGATCAAGCCATGGCTGTAATCTTATTGAATCTGTTGAGCCGTTTAATTGCCAATGATAAGAAAATTTACCGTAATAATCAGGACCATATAAATTAGTACAAGAAGCTTTTCCACCGGTAAGTGTTCCGACAATTCTTCCCTCAGAATCAAATATCGGAGAGCCGGATGAGCCGCCTTCGGTTACACCATGCCCGTTTTCGGTAGCTGCCCAAACAACTTTCCAGAACATTGCATCAGGCACAACAGTAGTTCCATCATAAACAGTTGAAACCAATTGTTCGTTATAAGTTGAGATTTTCTTTATATCACCTGCCGGATGATGTATTCCTGTTCCGTTGCTGCTTGCAGTATTTACCCTGTTCCAACCATTAAAATACGGATTGTAATTATCAGGAACAGCATTATTTAAACGCAAAAGCTTAAAATCAGAACCAAGACTTATATTATAAATAGTTTTTGCTATTAGTCTAGCACCAACCATTGAATTATATGGAGGTTCTTCCTGTGGATTAGGACAGTCGACGGATTCGTAATTAAAATAAAATATCCACTGGTTAAAATCTGAAGTGCTGGCATAAGGACCACAATGATTTGCCGTTAAAAAATAAGGCATAAAATCCTGCCTGACATTGTTTACCAATGAACCAGTACACCAGCTTAAGCTTGCACCGTCTTTTAAAAGTATTCTGCAAACTCCTCGTTTTTGTTCTTGCCGGTTATCACCTTCAGGGCAATTAATATTTACTTCACAAGGACCGGAATCACCAAAACCTTTGCCTTTTTCAACAAACACCGGATTAACAGAACGGTAAGCATAAGCAATTTCCGAAATATTTATAAGCGGTTTTTCTTTATTTTTTTTTGGTTCAAAATATTCTAGAATTACTACATCTCCTTTTATTAATTCGGTTGCAAAAATTCCGGTCTCAGAATTGTTAAATGAAGTAAAAGCACCAATTACCTGTGTTCTGTCTTCATTGTATAAAAACAGTTTTGAACCTTTTGGCAAATAAAACTTCTCGTAATAAACTCCAAGTGCAAGAGCATCTTTACATTTGATTTTAAGCCGCCAAATCATGCCACCTTCCTTTAACTTTGTCCATGTTCCTGAATTATTAATATTT
The DNA here is from genome assembly GCA_030622635.1 of Bacteroidota bacterium. Lineage (GTDB taxonomy): Bacteria > Bacteroidota > Bacteroidia > Bacteroidales > JADFUO01 > JADFUO01. Next base: position 14,452 of record JAUXFX010000052.1, on the reverse strand, counting down.
ATATCAACATCTATAGTGACGGCAATCCGGTAAGGATGAAATTTATCTTCATTAAGTTTATCTTCTTCTAAAATACTTTTCATATCAGGTTTGGCAAGATTTATTTCCTGAAAATCCTCTGATAATAATACCTGATTAAAACTCGGAGGAACGCCACCCTGACTTATCTGAGCGAATAATTGATAATTTATATGTGTCAAAATTCCAATTATGACAAAAAAGAAAATTTGATTTAACTTCATATTTGTAAAATTTTATTTTGAACAAAGATAATATTTATACAAACAAAAAATACACTCAGCTCGCTATCGTTTGTACCATAAATCCGCAAGTCTTTTTTTAGCCACAGATTCACAGATTAATACGGATTTTCTAACGCACATTAATTGATGAAAAGAATCAAATATAAATTCGTGGCAGTTTTGATTTTACTTGCGGATTTAAGGTTGTAACGATTGCAAATTATTTTAGCGTTTGTAACGCTAATTATCAATCCTTATAAACGACAGATTTCGAGGCACTCGTTACAAACAAGCCCCAGCTGGATAACTACAAATAAGAAAGGAAGATTTCTCATTGCAAATCCTCACTCTTAAAATCTCTTGTAAATAGTAATTTTTCACGTATTGTTTTATCTTTTCTGGAATTGCATAAGAAAATACCCTGATTATTAAACTTCATCCTTCCATATTGCTCAAAGCTTATTACGATGCTATATAAAGTTCTCGACTCAGTGATAAAAAAATAAATTTTGTAGTTTTTCTTATATGCGTTTCGAATTTTAACAAATAAAATATTATTATATCCTCCTAAACCACTAATATAGGTGCTATCTTCAGCATAAAGCTTTAGAATTGTTGAATCACCAACTATATCATAAATGGTAGCACAAGGTCTAACAAGGGAGATTAGGCTTCCATCATGCTGCCCCCCATTAAAAAAACTAAGTATTTTCCCGTCAGATGTTATATTCACTGATAAACAATCATGTTTAAATTGCTTTTTATAGTTAATTTTACCTATAGAATCAAAAACAAATATTTTTGATGTATTCCCTATTAATGCATCCATATCATTATAAGCCAATAATAAGTAGGATACAACAATTAATCCATCATTAACTGAAGTACCAGGAAAGGTAATAAAACTAAAAGTAGTTTCATTATCAGGTACCTTATCTTTTCTCCACATAAATAATGATGGGTCTTTAGCAGTTTTAATTTCAGATATAGAAACATTCCTATATATATGTTCAGCATTACTCTGGTCATCAGCAGGTCTATCAAGCAAGAACGGATTGCTACCGGAAAGGTCATATTTAGTTCCATTACTAAATATTATGCTTTTTTTCGCCCCATTTGAATAACGCTCAAAGGTAAATTGTGCTAGAGCAATATGACTTAAGATAATGCAAAAGAAAGCTATTATTAATGTTTTCGGTAATTTCATAACTGGCAGATTTAATTATTTGAAATAATTTCGATTTGTTTTCTCAACTCCTCAATCTCCTTCTGCTGTTCAATCATGTACAATGTCAATTCTTCAATCTCAACTCGCGTTTTATCATTAAGTCTTAGATAATAAGTTAAATAAATCAATATTTAAATACACTATCTCTTTTCCAATTTTCTTTGGAATCATTATTCCCAGTTCTTCCATTTGACCCAAGTATTTTTTTGCTGTATTCAAGCTTTTTACATTTTGGTCTATTAACTTTTTAGGACTTACATAAGGTTGCTCAAATATTTTCTCAATCGTTTCTTTTCTAATATGAGGAAGTTTATTAACTATTAATTCAAGTGTATTGTTAAATAATCTGTCAATTTCTGATATTTTACAAATTGTGTAAATAGAAGTTTCTTCAATTGCTTTTAGCATGTAAATTATCCAGGCTTTCCAATTTCTTCGTGTTGTTACACTGTTCAATAGTTTATAATAATCATCCTTTTCTCGTATTATGTAAGCACTCAAATATAATATCGGAATTTCCAGCAATTTCTTTTGAATCATAAAAAGAATACTTAAAATTCGCCCTGTCCGTCCATTTCCATCCCGAAATGGGTGTATAGCCTCGAATTGATAATGAGATACGGCCAACTTAATCAAGGGGTCATAATTATACTTTTTTTCATCAGTCAGGTAGAAAAACAGGTTATCTAATTTTTCTTTTATTATGTCAATTCCTCTTGGAGGGGTGTAAACTACTGTCCCTCCTAACAAACCACTGCCTCTCTTTTTTATAACGGTTTCAGTCTGTGAAGGGCGGATTCCGTCTTTCACTTGTTTAATTTATTCAAAGCTTGTAAAACTTCAATTGTTATCACCTTTTCGTCGGGAGGAGGCAGAAGTGGTAGATTATTGTAAGGAATATTCCTATCGTATGGTTTCATTGAATTTGACATTTATATTATCTTTTTGTCAAAAATATTCAATATTTGACACTTATCAAAATATTTGTCAAATTTCCTTGGTTTTATTTTGTATTGTCAATTTGTTGTTCTTTTTGATAGTTGTTGAGTCTTTATTGGTAAATAATATCTCTGTGTCTCTGCGTTCAAACAAACAAATATTCTAAACGCAGAGGCGCAATGGCGCAGAGATAACAAAAGAATCAATAGAAAATCGCTGATAGCTATCGGGGTAACGATTTTAGATCTACGAAGTAATTCAATTTTATTATTAAATTTTGCTTAACTTAATGACATTGAACCTTAACCTTACCAGCTCGCGCTCGTTTGTAACGCTAATTATATGCTTTAAGCTTTGGTGTTATTAATTCTAAATCTAACTAATTCTTATTTGTCGTTATAAAAGACTTACTAGGCACTCGTTACAAACGAGCGCCAGCCTTAGCCTTAGCCTTACGACTGAAAGGAGTCCGTATGGAGCCTCAGACTGAAAGTAGTCCGTGGAGCCTTTATACCAACTACTTAACCAGCGAAACCCTTTTATTTATCACTCCATCGGAGGTATTGATTGAAATGTAATAAATACCTTTAGATTCCAGAGAAAAGTCAATTGAGAAGTTATTATTATCTTCAATATTATCAAAACATGCAATAATTTTTCCAATTGAATTGAAAACAATAACAGAAAGTTCTTCTGAAGAATATTCACCAAAATCAAAAGTTATTAAACCTGAAGTTGGATTTGGATATATCTTAATTTTATCTGTATTAGTATTTTCGCTTATGCCAACCCAGAACACCTGGATATAATCCTCAATTATTAATGTATCGGAGCCACCCATATTTGCAGCTATTAAGGTTACATCATAATATCCTGATTCGTCATAAACAATATTATCTGGATTTTGTAAAACGGAATTTTCAGGGTCTCCTCCTTCAAAAATCCATTCCCATGATGCCGGGTCGCCTGTTGATAAATCCGTGAAATTTACACTTTCGCCCGGACCGATATAAGTATTATCAGCTTCAAAATTTGCTTCAGGCGGAGCCATATTTACATTAATATAATCATATTTTGTCAATGTATCCACACCGTCACCGTTTGTAACAACCAGGGTTACATCAAAAGTGCCGGTATCGGGGTAAATAATTTCCGAAGGATTCTGCATAATTGATGTATCGGGATTTGCACCTTCAAATAACCATTTCCATTGATAAGGATTACCTGTGGATAAATCGCTGAAAGCCAATGTGTCACTCTGAATAATTTCATTTGTATCAGCTACAAAATCTGCAACCGGCAAAATAATTTCCCAGCCTATTCCCGGTAAAACTTCGTCGCCCCTGTCAATCGGGTCTAACCATTCCTTTAATCTGAATGCTGATGTTGAACCATGGTCCCAAGACCACCATATTTTACCAAACCATGCCGGCGACGGACTTGAACATGAGTTTGAAACATATCCGCCTGATAAATCTCCCTGTATATAGTGATCCTGGTCAAAGATTGGAGAACCTGAAGAACCTCCCTGCATAATTGAACGACCGTTAACAGTATTTCCCCAATGAACCCTCCAGTGTGATGGAGTACCATTCCACCATGTTGATGAAACAAATGGAATAATAGCTGTTGATATCTTTTTTATATCACCAGCCGGATGATGAATACAAACACCGGAAGTTCCCGGAACATTCGTACGGTTCCATCCATTATAATAAGGATCATAGGAATCAGGAATTGTTTGGTTTAATTCAATAAGATAAAAATCAGAACCATCAAATCCTGAATATTGGTCTTCTGCTTTTTTCTGACATCCAACCAATGAATTACTTCCACTACTGGTTCCTGAACAAGTTGATGCCTGATAGTTAAAATAAATTACCCATTGGTTCAGATCACCTGCATTGGCACCTTCGGCACAATGTTCGGCAGTGAGAAGATATGGAGTACGGTCTTGTAAAGTATTATTTATCAATGAACCCGAACACCAATAATAACTATAACCAATTTTAATGGACAATCTTGCAATACCCTGTATTTCATCACGCCAATCATCTCCTTCTTCGCAAGCTGTATTTATCATACACCACCATGCACCTCCTTTATTTTCTTCATTAAATAAAAAATTAACATCCCTGTAAGCATAAGCTATTTCGGAAATATTAATAATTGCTTTTTCATTAACATAAGCGGGCTGATAATATTCTAATATTACGGTTTCGCCCTGTATTAATTCATTGGCAAATAAACCGGATTCAGGATTATTAATTTCAGTAAAAGCACCGATAACCTGGGTTTTGGCTTCATTGTAAAGGAATAATTCACTGCCCCTTGGCAATAAGAAATCATCATAATAAACACCGAGAGCTAAAGCATCTTCTACTCTTAATTTTAGTCTCCAGATTTTTCCTCCATCAGATAAGTCTGTCCATGTTCCTGAATTATAAGGATTAAGATTTACAATAATTGACACTCCAATTCTTTCTGGACCCGGAAATGGGCTCCGGATATTTTCTTCATCTTCTAAACGTATCAATTCCATGTCCGGCTTGCTTAGCTCTACCATTTCAATATTATCTGAAATTGATTTATCAGTAAAGCTAACAGGAGTTCCACCCTGGCTTATCTGGGCAAAAGAATTTTGTACAATTCCTAAAATTATACCACTTAGTAATAATGTAATTAATTTCATTTTTTTCATGATTTGCAGATTTTGTGTTAGTTTTTTTATGCAGCAAATATAATATTAATAAATTTTACAGAATAAAAAAACTACTTAAAATTTTTATTAAACTTTTAATTTTACATTTTTATCGTATTTTTAGGTGTCGTTTGTTATTAAAAAATATATATCGGTATATCCAATCAACATAACTCTTTTCTGTACTGTATCTATAATGTTTCCTACGAATAACCTGACGTACATGGTTCAAAACTTTTGATTTTTTTTGCATAGTAAGAATATTAAATATATTTTTGTACAAAATTAAATATTTTATTTAATAGATAAAGATGTAGATATGGCAAGAATTGTTGTAAATCCGAGAATACTCGGTGGAAAACCCATCATTGATGGAACTCGTATATCCGTTGAGTTCATCCTTGACTTGCTCGCTTCCGATGTGACCGAAAAAGAGATTCTCGAAGACTATCCCCATTTAACTAAAGAGGATATTCGCGCTTGCCTGAGATATGCCGCTCGTTCATACAGGAATGAGATATACATTGATTTGGAGCCAGCTACATGAAATTTCAAGAACTGCGAATTCTCACCGATGAGAATGTATCTCCGAAGGTTGTAATTTTCCTCAGAAATCATGGTCTCGATGTGTTGGACACGAAAGAACAAGGATGGCACGGCAAGAGTGACGACGAATTGCTTGAAATTGCGTGTCAGGACAAACGCTGGGTGTTGACTCATGATGCAGATTTTGGGACCTTAGCCATTCATGAAGGCAAGCCCTACCTTGGTATTATTTTTCTGCGGGTCAGGAATCTCCAGTCCCACAATGTTATCAGAGTGTGTAACCAACTCCTGCATCATAATGTGGATTTCTCACAGCGAGCCATGGTGGTCGTCGAGGAAGCCCGAATACGCATCCGTCAAGCGAGCAGAGATTGATCCTAACCAGTCGTTGCAGTTGACGGCGGGGATTTGTGGATTTTTTGATTATTCTATTAAAAAAATCTTTTCAATAATCTAAATAATAAACATATGAATCAGATAAAAAAAACATTACGTGATTCAGCCAAAGCAAGATGGGCAATAATGTTCATCGTTAGTTTTTTGATGGCGGCTAACTATTATTTTTATGATGTTCTTTCACCTCTTAAGTCTATTTTGCAGGAACATCTCAACTTTTCTTCTCAAGACTACGGAATAGTCGCCGGATTTTATGCCTTCCCGAATACTTTCCTTTTGATGGCAATTTTAGGTGGGATCATACTTGATAAACTTGGCATCAGGCCTACCGGATTATTATTTGCAATTTTCATGCTCATCGGAGCGATTATTACTGCTTATGGCGCCACCGACATGTATCGTGAAGGAGGACCTGGATACAATCTTATGAATTCCTTCTGGACTGCATATTCACCTGAACTAAAAATGATGTCATTGGGAATGTTGATTTTCGGGTTGGGAGCTGAAACCAGTATTGTAGTAGCCAGCAAAATTATTGTGAAATGGTTTAAAGGCTATGAAATTGCCCTTGCATTTGCCATTAACTTAGGTATAGCCCGTATTGGTACTGCACTGGCATTTAATGTTTCCCCAAGACTGATTCTTGGTGACAACTGGACACTCCCGATATGGTTTGCAGTTATGTTATTGTTTATTGGATTACTTGCTTTCTTAATTTATATAATGTATGATATAAAATTGGATCGTCAGCTTAAAACACAAACAAGTCTTTTAAATAAAGATGAAGAGTTTCATTTATCCGATCTTGGAAAACTATTTACAAACAAATCGTTTTTGCTTATTACTGCTTTATGCGTTACTTTTTATGCTGCTGTTTTTCCATTTCTAAAATATGCTCCGGATTTTTTCTTCCATAAATTTGGTATGTCGCGAGAAGCAAGTGGTGACATTGCTTCCCTGCTTCCATACGGTACTGTTATTTTCACTCCGCTTTTCGGTTGGTTTGTTGATAAAAAAGGCAAAAGTGCTACATTGATGATATATGGTTCATTGTTACTTGTTTTTGTTCATCTGCTATTTGGACTTACATCATTTAACGTTTATATTTTGATGGTATTACTTGGTATTTCGTTTTCACTCGTGCCTGCTGCCATGTGGCCGTCTGTAGCAAAAATCGTTCCCGAATACCGTATAGGAACGGCTTACGGAGCAATGTTTTCATTGCAGAACTTAGGATTATTTGCAGTACCGATATTAGCAGGTACAATTTTGGATAAAGTCAATCCGGGAATAACCCCCGTGATGATTGAAGCCGGTGCAAAACTTAACTATACTCCGACAATTCTAATGTTTGCATTGTTTGGTATCATGGGATTTATTTTTGCATTGTTATTGAAAAGAAATGATAAAACATCCGGTTACGGTCTTGAGTTACCATCTAACGAAACAGTTGAGGAATAAGAGGATATAACAAAATAATAGAACTGTAATTAATGGAAAGTATAAGAAAATCTTTAAAAGATTCGGCACGCGTAAGATGGGGAATATTGTTCTTAATAGCGTTTGTACAGGCTGCAAATTATTATTTTTACGACTCTCTCTCCCCTCTTAAACGTTTACTTGAAGAGAATTTTAATATAAGCTCAACCGATTATGGTTTTTTAATAGCAGCATATTCTTTACCAAACACCTTCCTGCTTATGGCAATTTTCGGAGGTGTTATTCTCGACAGAATAGGGATAAAAAAAACTGGTTTTATTTTTGCAGGAATGATGGCAATTGGCGGAGTGATAACTGCTTATGGTGCGAGCGAATACTATTCCAATGGAGGTTTCGGATATTCTTTTTTCAATTCTTTTTTAACCGGTTATTCTCCTGAATTGAAAATGATGTTCCTGGGCCGGTTTTTCTTTGGACTGGGAGCTGAAACAAGTATAGTTGTTGTTAGTAAAATCATAGTAAAATGGTTTAAAGGAAAAGAACTTGCATTTGCCTTCGGAATGAAAATCGGTATTGCCAGGGCCGGTTCGGCATTGGCATTATTCTATTCGGCTGAAATTGCTGAAGCAGCAACGCATTGGACAATTGCAATCTGGTTTGCTGCAATGCTCCTTTTAATTGCATTTCTGGCATTTCTGGTTTATACAATTTTTGATGTAAGGCTTGATAAGCAAATTAAACAAGTGAATCTAACCGGAAATGATGATAGATTTCGTTTTGCCGACATAGGTACACTCTTCAAAAATAAATCTTTCATCTATGTAACTCTGCTTTGTTTAACTTTCTATTCAGCAGTTTTTCCATTTCAGGCGTTCTCTCCTGATTTTCTGTTAAATAAATTTGGAATGAGTTTAACACAAAGTGGAAAAATTGCCTCTATCCTATATTGGGTTACAATGTTTGCTACGCCGCTTATCGGGTTGTTTGTTGACAAATTTGGGAAAAGTGCTTCAATTATGATGTTCGGCTCGGTTTTATTAACCCTTATTCATCTGACTTTCGCATTTACAAACCTTAATCCTGTTGTTCCTTTAGTATTACTCGGAATATCAATAGCTTTAGTGCCTGCAGCAATGTGGCCTTCCGTAGCTAAAATTGTACCAGAAAAAAGAATAGGTTCTGCCTATGGCGCCATGTTTTCAATTCAAAATCTCGGACTCTTTGCTTTTCCGATTTTAGCAGGATTTATCCTTGAAACAACTAATAAAAACTCAGAAATATATATCTTGTCAGAAGAAGTAAAATCAATAAAGAATACAAGAGAATTTACTGCCCCTTATCTAAATAATTCAGATAAACCGCTTAAGAATAAAAAGCTGCTTGCTTCGCTTACAATTCTCGATTTGCCCGACACTATCAATCTTAAAAAAGAAAAAAGCAGCCTTAAAAAACAACTTAATAAATACGGCACAGTAATTTGGGATGAATACTTTAAAACCCACTCAGACGAGGAAGGTAATTTTACAGGTACTTTGGGCACTGATAGTACGGACAAAATCAACATTCACAGCTTAAATATTAATCCTGAAAAAGATATTATAATAATTTCAGCTATTGACACATCAAAATCAATAATTTTAAAATCAAATAATTATAAAATAGATACTACTTTTAATTATATTAATTTTAGTCCAAAGCTTAATAAAAATGATTTGGAAATTTTAAAAGACCATAAGAATATATTACTTACAATTTATGATACTGAAAGAAAAGTCAGGATACTTGAAGAAGAACATAATGTTTTTATTGATGAAAACCTCCATCTCATGTGTAAAATTGGAAAAGGCCGGCTCAGATATGCTAATTTTGATTACCTGATTTTACCTGATAATGCGGTAATTAAAATTAAAACGCCACTTAATTATACTTTTACTATTTTAATTTTTGCAATTCTTGGCATATTTGGTTTTATCTTTGCATTGCTGCTGAAACGTGAAGATAAAAAAAGCGGCTATGGTCTTGAATTGCCATCAAATCAAATCAAAAAAAATAAGTAAGTGTTCATAAAACGCTGAAATTGGAAATCTGAAATTAGAAATTAGAAAAAATTGAAAAGAGTTTGCGAATTAATTGAAAAACTTGGTCCAAAGTTGAATGCGTTTATCAACAGCACAAAAATATGATAATATAAATTTCTAATTTCTAATTTCTAATTTCAAACTGTGAACGGTTACAAAAATAAATAGAAATTTATAGAAATAAATAGAGATTGATAGAAATTTATAGAAACTAATTTGTATTTGTAACAATTTTGTAATAATTCTGTAAAAAATTATTAATGTATTAATTTTAATATTGAAAAATATTTGATAGCCATCCATACGGACTTGCTTTGCTTCGTACGGATGACTTTTTTTAATTAACTGATACACAGTTTAATTTTTCTAACGATTTCTGAAGATTAGTCATCCGATGGCTTTTTAAACTTGACTCAATTATATTATAACTAAAAACTTAAAAAAATGAAAAAATTAATCTATCTTTTAATTCTTGCTTTTAGTTTGAGTTCTTGTGTTCAGCAAGCAGACTATCAGCCTAAAAAACCTAAGAATATCATTTTAATGATTGGTGATGGAATGGGTTTAACTCATGTACACGCTGCATTAACTGCAAAAAAGAATAATCTTAATATTGCTCGTTGCAGATATATCGGATTAGTAAAAACATATTCATCCGATAATTATATTACAGATTCAGGAGCTTCGGGAACTGCAATAGCAACAGGAGTAAAAACCAAAAACGGTGCAATCGGTGTTGATACTTCTGGCGTTGCTCAGCAATCAATTTTAGAGATTGCCGAAGAATATGGCAAGGCAACTGGCTTGGTAGCAACAGCTTTTATCACACATGCAACACCTGCTGCATTTATTGCTCATAATCCCAACAGACATGATTATGAAAATATTGCCCTGGATTTTTTAAAAACCGATATTGATGTTTTTATTGGCGGTGGTAAAAACCATTTTATGGTTAGAAGCGACAGTCTGAATTTAATTGATAGTTTGAGTATCAGAAATTATCAAATAGTATATGATTTAATTTCTCTTGAAAACATTAATTCAGGTAAAATAGCCGGATTATTATATGAAGATCATCCGCCACCATTATCACAAGGGCGCTCAGATATGCTTGAGAAAGCAAGTCTTAAAGCTATTGAAATTTTAAATCAGGAAAAGGATGGTTTTTTCCTGATGATTGAAAGCTCACAAATTGACTGGGCAGGACATGCAAATAATACCGATTATTTAATTGAAGAAACAGTTGAATTTGATAATACGGTTGGCAAAGTACTGGATTTTGCTGAAAAAAACGGCGAAACATTGGTAATTATCACTGCCGACCACGAAACAGGCGGCTTTTCAATAATTGATGGTAATTATGAAACAGGAGAAGTTACAGGAGGGTTTTCTTCATCCAATCATACAGGTATAATGGTACCTTTATATGCTTATGGACCGGGTGCTGAGGAATTTATCGGTATTTATGAAAACACCGAAATTTTTGATAAAATGCTTAAGGCTTTTGATTTTAAATAATGAGTTAATACTGAATACAGGAATCCAGAACGTCAAACGTCAAACATCAAACGTCAAACATGATTATAGTTACAGGAGCAGCCGGTTTTATTGGCAGTTGTTTTGTCAGTAAATTAAATAACAAGGGTTATAAGAATATTATTCTTGTTGATGATTTTTCAAACCCTGAAAAAATCAAAAATCTGAAAAATAAAATTTATTCAGAAAAAATTCACAGGGAAGATTTCTTTAAATGGCTAAAAAACAATCATAAAAAAGTTGAATTTATTTTTCATATAGGAGCACGCACAGATACTACAGAATTCAATGTAGCTGTTTTTGACAAACTTAACCTGAACTACAGCAAATCAATATGGAATGCCTGTGTTGAATATGATATACCTTTGATTTATGCTTCTTCGGCTGCTACTTACGGTTTAGGTGAATTTGGATATGACGATGATCAAAAGATCATAAAAAAACTAAAGCCCTTGAATCCTTACGGAGAATCAAAAAATGATTTTGATAAATGGGTGTTGAAACAACAAAAGCATCCTCCTTTCTGGACAGGCTTGAAATTTTTTAATGTATACGGACCAAATGAATATCATAAAGCACGAATGGCATCAGTAATAATTCATGCTTTTAAACAAATAAACGAAACAGGCAAAGTAAAGCTGTTCAGGTCGCACAACCCTGATTTTGAAGACGGCAAACAATTACGTGATTTTATTTATGTGAAAGATGTTGTTGATGTTATGTTTTTTTTAAAAGATCATAAAAAGGATTCTGGAATTTATAACCTCGGCACAGGTAATGCCCGCACTTTCCTTGACCTTGCAAAAGCAACTTTTAATTCATTACGCATACCCGAAAATATTGAATTTATTGACACTCCTGTTGACATTCGTGATAAGTACCAATATTTTACCGAAGCAAATATGAATAAGCTTCGCTCAATCGGTTACTCAAAACCGTTCTATTCATTAGAAGCAGGAATTGAGGAATATGTTCAGGGATATCTTATCAGGGATGGGTATTATTAATGTTATTTTAAACATTCCATTTCTAAGATATTTTTAAAAGAACCTAATTTGAAATTCTTTACGATCTTTCCTATAAGAGAAATGGAATGTTTTAACGTCAAACGTCAAATTATCCACCTCTAAATTTGGTTAGCTTTTAAAACTAAAACTATCCTTAATCATCTTCCTGTTTTCCGAACAAATAAATAAAGTTGAATGTTTCAAGCCAAAAGAACAATTAAAAAAATTATTTATAAATATTTGTATTTAGGATGTCCCTATGCGGAAAACAGGAGTCTCTCACCAAACCTTTGGACTTTAGCCCGTTTTCACTTGATTCTAAATTCAGGAAGATTTTCTATAAATTGGATATAAGGTGGTTTTATTGTGGATAACATTTTATTTTAATGAGATTAATTTGTGAAAATAATTCGTGCACCTGTTTTTCGCCAGGCAGGTTCGTGGCAGTTTTAATTTTACTTACGGGTTTAAGGATGTGACTTATAACGGCAGTCTGTCTAAAAACCCTGAATATTATTATTTATTCTTAATCTAAAAATTATTAAAATTGTTGTTTTTCAGTATTATATGTTTTGCCGTTTTATCAATATCTTTGCTTTTTAATAGTTTTTAGACAGTCTGACGGTCGAGGCTAAAAACTGGCGGGCAGTTTTACCCACCTATGTTTCAAGTCGTACTGTTGTGTTTTTATTGTAATTCCTTTCATTTTATCACTTTCCGCCCGCTTGTTTTTTAGCCTTTGTTGTGGGGTCGTGCTTTATTTCAGTCTTTCAGTATTTTTATAATTTACAAATACATATACCAGATAAATCACATTGTCACTTATTTCATAAAAAATTGAGGTTTGTTTACTTAAAACGGCTTTCCTAAGTCTTGGCTGAAATGTAGATACCGGAAACATTCGAGGATTTCTTTTGATGAGATCAATTTGCTTAGATAGCTTTGCTTTAAAGTTTTCAACTTCTCTTTGAGTCCAATTGGTTAATAAATAATCAATTATTTCTTCAAGATTTTGAATTGCCTCTTCAGTCCAAAAGATTTTATAATCCATATTTTCTCTTTACATCTTCGTGTGAAACTATTCTACCTTCGTCAATATCTTTTAGACCTCTTTGAATTCCCTGAATTTGTTGTTCTGTTAAATCATTCCACCAATCATTATTCACATATCTTGATTCTTTGACAACCTTTAAATAATTAAGTGTTTCTAAATCGTTAAGCTTTGTCAGCCACTCGATTAGTTCAAGTTTTATTGTTTCCTGTTCCATTTTAATTTTTATTCAAAGTTACAATTTTTCTTATCAAAGAAGTCAATTTGTTTAGAATTCTTAGCATGCCCCACAACAAGCGAATATAGTTACTATTACGTTTATTTTTCCTATATCTGTGTGCTAATTAACTATATTTTCCAAAATAGGTGTAATAAGCGTACCTATTTAGTGTTCTTCCATAAAGTAAATGTTTTTTGATTTCAGAATAACGCCTGTCTACCGACAGGTAGAATTAACGATCCATACGGACAAGTTTTCTGATTTACGAAGTTATTGAAAATCTTAAATCTAAAATCATAAATCTAAAATTTTATCAACATAATTGACTTTATGGACAAACACTATTTAGTCTAACTGCTACCATTGTATAACTCATTGTATAACTAATCCAAAGGATTCCTGAATATATCGTAAATTGTATTCTTGCTCCAACAAATGCGTAGCAAAACTTTGCCTTTGAATTAATTGGAATTCTATTCTGAATACATATATCCGAAACAAATATAAGTATAAATATTAAAAAAAAACAAATATAAGAATAAATAACTAAATTGAAATGGATAGAAATACTTGGAATATCCATAAGGACTCACTATGGTTGTTGGAATAATGGAATGTTGGAAAGATGTTATATGAAAAACGGTCAACCTCCTGTTTTCCGCATTGGGACACTCTAAACACAAATATTTATAAAGGATTTTTTTATTGTTCTTTTGGCTTGAAATCTGAAACAAGTAGCAGTATGAAATTTATTTTAAACATTCCATTTCTATGATATTTTTTAAAAGAACCTAATTTGAAATTCTTTACGATCTTTCCTATGCTTAATTCTTTCGGAATAATATCCGGCAATTATTTTTGAGCGCGTGTAGCAATAGGCCTTTACTTTATTGTTTCTACAAATTGTCTTGCAGTCATTACTGGTAATTTCGATGCTTTGAAGTCTGTCAAATTCCTAGTAATTATAACGTCTTGGTTATTTTCTATTGCGGTAAAATATTGAAGTCCATCCTCAAAGTCAGAAAATGAATCGTCATTTAATGCTAACCCAATTATTTTGTCGTCAAG
>JAUXFX010000123.1 GCA_030622635.1 Bacteroidota bacterium | reverse complement strand
CTGCTTGTCTGAATGATCCTACTCAATTTACCGATTTGTCAACAAATGATTTTGGTGATGTTGTTATATGGAATTGGACATTTGGAGATACATTGACTACACAGGACACATCTTCTTTACAAAATCCAATTTATGTATATAATTATACAGGAGGTTTTACTGTTAGTCTAATAATTGAAAATCAAAATGGCTGTTTGGATACTATTTCAAAAGATATCATTGTAAACAATATTCCCACAAGCGATTTTACACTCATAGATAATTACAACAACTTCCAGGGATATATAAAACTTGTAAATAAATCCACGGGTGCTATTTCGTATTTATGGTTATTCGGAGATGGTAATGAATCAATTGAAGAAAACCCCATTTATACATTTGAAGAAGATGGTGACTATGAAATCCAGTTAATATCATTTAATGAATTCGATTGCACGGATACTTTAATTTACGATTATTCTTTGTTATTTAAAGGATTGTTTGTTCCAAATGCTTTTTCTCCTACTGACACGGATCCGGAGGTTAGTATCTTTAAACCAAAAGGAATGAATCTGTTAACATATCATATACAGATATTTAACAGTTGGGGTAATATTATCTGGGAATCAACAAAGATAGATGAAAACGGTAGTCCTGCTGAGGGTTGGGATGGAACATATAAAGGGGAATTATTACCCCTGGATGTTTATGTGTGGAAGATCAGTGCGTCTTTTACTGATGGAACTATTTGGGAAGGTGTGTCTGTTGGTGATACTGATGGTTTATCTAAGAAAACTTTTGGTACGGTTACTTTGCTTAGATAGAAAAACAAATAATTAGAGTTCGTCCATAAAGTCAATTATGTTGATAAAAATTTAGATTTTAGATTTTAGATTTTTTTATAATTTTAAAAACATACAGTATGATTTATCTGAATAAAAATACAAAGTATATATTATTTTTATTAATATATATTTGCATACAGCTTAACACACAAGCTCAGGATGCAAATTACTCCCAATTCTTTAATAATCCTATATACTATAATCCTGCATATGTAGGAATTAATAAAGGTTTAAGAGCAAGTCTTAATTACCGTAATCAATGGCCAAACCTTCCAAATGATTTCAGAACATATGGTTTCAGCATTGATATAGCCGAACGACGGATACCGGGTTCAGGAGGTATTGGGCTTATTTTTAATAAGGATGTTGCAGGAGCGGGATTTCTTGAAACAACAAATGCCGGATTAGCACTTTCAACAAGGATCCCGATGGGACTAAAATTTTATACACAGGTGGGTATTATGGCTTCAATAATCCAAAAATCAGTTGACTGGACAAAATTTATTTTTACGGATCAGCTTAATCCAAAATACGGTAATATTAATAACTCTAATTTTGTCCCTCTGGAGCAAGACAACAACGTATATCCGGATTTTGATATTGGGGCTATTTTTAGATTTGTGGATAATAAAGATATTAGTGATGCTAAAACTGTTGGTACAATAGGTGTTGCAGCCTTTCATGTTTTCAGGCCAAATGAATCGTTTTTTATTGATAACAGTAACCTTGAAAGAAGAATTGTAATTCACATGGACGTTCTTTTTCAAAATATGGATCGCTACAAAAAAAACAGACTAAAAAAGAAAACCACATCCCGTTATACTAAAATCAACCCGGGAATTATTTATCAATATCAGGGTGAATTTCAATCATTTTCACTTGGATTGAATATTTATAAGAATCCTATATACATAGGATTATGGTATAGAAACGAAGATTTTGACTTTTCAAAATCCGAGACTCTAATAGCAATGCTGGGAATAAATGCTAATTTTGGTGAAGATATTAGAATGAAGATGCTTTATAGTTTTGATATGTCACTGCAAAATAATATTGTTGGTGCAGGTGGTGCGCATGAATTTACTCTGATATTCGAATTTGATAGTTTGGAACTGTTTAGTAAAAGTAATTCATCTTCAAATTTTAACAGAGATATGGGAAATACCAGAAGAAAATCTAATATGGATAGATTAGAATGCTCGCCGTTCTAACTTTACTAAAATAAATATTTAAATTAAGGGATGTTAGCTCAGTTGGTTTAGAGTGCATGCTTGACAGGCATGAAGTCACTGGTTCGATTCCAGTACATCCCACAAATACTCTTGAAATATTAAAAGGTAAAATTTGTAACTATTTATAAATTTTAGCGTATCAAATATTCCTTTATAGTATTTTTTATAATCTAAATAAAAAGGTGTTGAATAAAAATTTAAAATTAATAACCGTTATAGTAATTATTTTACTTTGCTTTGGCAGCGTTCTTAAAGCCCAGGATCCTGATTTTTCTCAATTTTATAATACTCCGCTTTATTACAATCCTGCAAATGTTGGGCTCTACAAAGGTTTAAAAGCAAGATTCAATTACAGGAGGCAATGGGTAAATATTCCGGGAGATTTCAAATCTTATAATTTTAGTATGGATATAGCTGACAGAGATATACCCGGAGCCGGTGGTATCGGCTTTTTAGTTAATTCAAATAAAGAAGGTATAGGTTGGATAAAAAGCACAACAGTAGGTATAATACCTGCAGTTAGAATACCAATTACCAGCAATTTTATAATGCAGGTTGGTTCAATGATATCTGTTGTTCACAAAGAAATTGACTGGGATAAACTTATCTTCAGCGACCAATTAAGTGCGAAATATGGTAATATTTCTCCTTCTTCCTTTACTTCTCCAACCAGTAATAAAATAACTTATCCTGATTTCAGCTTTGGGGGTATTTTTCAATTAAAAGGCGATGGAGTAACCGGTAATTTAGGCTTTGCAGCACATCATTTAACAAGACCCGTTGAATCATTTGTTGATGCCAGCACGCCACTTGAACGAAAGTATGTAGCCAATCTGGACATTATCTTTGAAATAGGACCATACAAAGGTTATTTTAAACGAAAAAAAGGTTTTAAATTAAACCCGGGAATATTTTATCAGAATCAGGCAAATTTAAGCCTTTATTCTATCGGAATGAATTTCTATTTAACAAGTTTATATTTGGGAATGTGGTACAGAAATGAGTCATTAGAATATGATGTTTATTCAAATTTTTTAATAATGGCTGGTGTTTATATACCCTTTACAAAAAGCTCACGTATGAAATTCATGTATTCATACGATATGCAGATAACAGCATCAAATTCTTATACAGGCCCATCGCATGAGATCAGTATTATATTTGAATTCGACGACCTGAAACTCATAAAATTAAAACAAAATAACAATCTTTTCAGAGGCAGAGCCTTGCCAAAGGAAGCATTAGAATGTGCACCATTTTAATTTATCAGGGTAATTGTTCCGTATGTTTTCAGGTTACCATCACCATTATCAGAGCCTTCCCAATAGGTATTATCGCGGAATACGGCAGTAACTTTCCAGATATATGCCCCAATAGGAAGTAATTTATCCTGATAAGTTCCATCCCAGCTTTCTCCCGGACATCCATCATCATCCAAAACCGTTGACCTCCATACCAAATTTCCCCATGAACTATAGACTTCAATAGTGTATCGTTTCAGGTTTATTCCTTTGGGTTGGAAAAACTTAACATCAGCATTTGGACTATTGGGACAAAAAGCATTAGGAATATATAATCCCTTAATAAGCAGTTTATATTCTTGTTCGGTTGTATCAGGGCAATTATAATCATTCCATGAAATTAACTGTATGATATATGTTCCATCCTCAAGATAAGTAACAACCGGATTTATTTCTTCGGATGTTTCACCGTTATCTAAATCCCACTCATACGATGAAGCACCGGTTGTTAAGTTTTCCAAATAAATCTGCCCTTGTGTTCCCTGATAATTTTCAATAATACGAAAGTCAGATGAAGGAACCTGATAAACTTCAACATCTTTTGTTATTGTATCAACGCATTGGTTTTCGTTCGTAATAATTAATTTAACACTATGAATACCTGTTGAATTATAGACATATATCGGGTCCCTAAGTATTGATGTATCATTTGTTGAAAGTGAGTCACCAAAATTCCAGAACCACGAAATTATCGGCGTTCCTGTTGTGTCAGACAAATCATAAAAATATGTTGGATCACCAATACATGATGTTGAAAATTCAAAATCAGCAACAGGTAAAGCAAAAATCTCAACAGGCAAAATAATAGTATCAGAACATCCTTGCTCATTTGATACAATCAATTCAACATCATAGGTTCCGGATGCAGTATAAAGATATGTTGGATTTTGCAGGATTGATGTATCACTCGTAGATAAAGGATCACCAAAATCCCAATGCCAGTATGTAATTGACAACCCATTTCCAAGGGATGAATCCGCGAAATCGGTTGTTATTCCCAAACAATTAAAATTGCTAACAAAATCTGCTGTAGGAGTCGGATTAATATAAATAGTCTGAGTTGCTGTATCAGTAAAAGTTGAACTGTTAATAATAGCTGTGATAACAAGACTTACATCATAAAATCCTGTTCCTGAATAAGCATGGCAAACAGGATTCTCATAACTTGAATATGAATAAGTATTACCATCTCCAAAGTCCCATAACCAATTAACTATCGTTCCACCACTCTGAAATAAATATGAATTATCAGTAAAACAAATTTCATAACCGTCACATAAAAATTCAGTTGGAACATCAAATGAGGCTATCACACAAGGATCTTTTACTACCGGTAAAATTACCGAATCAATACATCCATTGTAGTTTGTAACTCTAAGTATAACATAATAGGTGCTATCTTCAGGACCATATAAATGAGATGGATTTTGCTGGGTTGAATAATTATTAGGTCCGGATGATATATCTCCAAAGTCCCAATACCATGACTGAATAAATGTACCTCCACCTGTTGAAAGGTCGTAAAATTGTGTTGGTTCATCACAACTTACAGTAGTGAAAGCAAAGTTTGGTATAGGTAAAGAATCTACAATAACATTATGATAGATTATTGCTGTACAATTATTAATATCCGTAGCAGTTAACACAACAAAATATAATCCTGGAGCAGAGTATAAATATGATATAGTATCATGTGGCGTAAAAACAGGCGGATTGCCATCACCGAAATCCCACTTCCATGAAGTAACCGAATCATCAGACGGCAGATATGAAGCCTGAAACTCAGTACGATTTCTTAAACATACAGTTGTAGAAGAAAAATCAATTGATAACGGTTCGGAGATACAAACAGTATCAACATAGGAGTTTGAACATTCATTCAGGTCTGTAACTGTTAATGTTACTATATAACATGTATCAAAAGTGCTGTATGTGTAATGAGGATTTATTTCTGTAGAATAATAACCCTCATCAATATGCCAGTTCCATTCTATTATCGGGCTGCCACTTCCACCCGGTGAAGAATTATCAAAAAAGTAAACTGTTCCCGGAGGGTCACAAACAACCTCAAAAGTATAATCCGGCTCAGGTAAATCAAATACTTGTACCTGATAAATTATTGAATCTGCACAACCGTTATAATCTGTAACAATAAGGCTTACATAATAACTTCCTGCTTGTGTGAACAAATGTGATGGATTTTGTAATGTTGATGTATTATTTGGGGCTGAAGCAGGATCATCAAAATTCCAGTACCAACTGTTTATTACACTATTGCTGCTGTATGACTGGTCAAAAAACCTTGTTGTGTCTGAGAAACAATTTGATTCGTAACTAAAATTTGCAGTGGGCTGTTCATTAACCAATACCTGATGAGTAATATAATTAGTACAACCATTTAAATCTGTTGCTGTGAGTGTAACATCATAAATACCTGCTGTATTGTAAATGTACACAGGATTCTGAACATTTGCCGTACCTCCGTCACCAAAATCCCATAACCATAAAATTATATCTGTTCCTGTACCGTAGAAAAAGACTTCGGAGGCAACACATGTAGAATCATTATCAACTGTAAAATCAATATCAGGTAATGGATTAACATAAACAGGCAATGAAATCGTATCATAACAACCTGATGCATTATATGCCGTAAAAGAAACTATGTATGTTCCTGTATCTGTAAAAACATGGTTTGGATTTTGATAAGTTGAATAATTATTGACTCCTGATAAAGGATCACCAAAATCCCAATACCATGCAATTATAGCGCTTCCGCCGTTTTCTAATGATAAATCGGTAAATTGAACCGGTTCCTGATAACATGCTGTTGAATATTCAAAATTAGCAATAGGAGAAGCTAATATTGTTATTTCATTTGATGTGGAATCAATACAACCATCCGAATCAGTTATTACGAGGCTCACAGTATATATACCAACGTTGCCGTAAAGATGGGCAACATTAGGATTATCAGGAAAATAAATAATAGTATCCTGACCATCACCGAAATACCAGTGCCATATATCAATATATCCGTTTGGAGTTGTGGAATAATCGGTAAAATAAACCGAGTCATTTAAACAGGTAGGCGAGCCGGCTTCAAAATAAGCTGTAGGTAAAGGATTTACATAAACCGGATGGGTTATCCAGTTAGAACAACTATTTATATCAATTACTGTTAAGATAACATCATAAGTTCCGGGTAAAGCATAAGCATATTGCGGGTTCTGTTGAATTGATGTTCCTCCGTCACCAAACTCCCAACTCCATGAAACTATATTTGTACCTGTTCCATAAAAACTCACTAACTCACCAACACATGTTGTATCACGATCAATTGTAAAATCAACATCAGGAAGACTGTCAACGATAACAGGTAAAGTAATTGAATCACTACAATCATCAATATTTATTACTATTAATGTAACATTATAAGTGTCTGCTGATGTAAAAATATGGGTTGGATTTTGCAAAATTGAAGTATTATAAATACCGGAAAGCGGATCTCCAAACTCCCAGTACCATGAAACAATGCTACCTCCACCATTTGTAGATGACAGGTCTGTAAACTGAACGGGTTCTCCATTGCATGCCGTTGAATAAGTAAAATTGGCAACTGGATTAGGAACAATAACAACCTGCTTTGTAATTGAATCAATACATCCGTCGGAATCAGTAACTGTTAAAGTAACATCAAAAGTTCCTGTAATTGTATATAAATGTGCTACATTAGGATTACCTGGAAAATTTACAGTTGTAGTATTACCATCACCAAAATTCCAATGCCAGATGTCAATATATCCGTTTGGAGTTGTTGAATAATCGGTGAAATAAATCGAGTCGCCCAAACAGGCGGGTGCTGTGTGCTGAAAATCCGGATTAGGTAATGGATTGACAGTAACGGGATAAGTTACTGAATTTGAGCATCCGTTTATATCAACAACAGTTAAAACTACATTAAAAATTCCTGAGTTCCCATAAGAATGAACAGCAATTTGAGTATTTGCAGTATACCCGTCACCAAAATCCCAATCCCAGCTTATTATACTACTTGTTGAAGTTCCTGTAAAAGTTGTAGGTTCATTAAGACAGGTAGGATTTGGATTAACTGTAAAATCAACATCAGGTATATCCACAACATTTACCTGTTGAATTAGTGTTGTGTCACAGCCATTAACATCTGTAACGGTTAATGAAACATTAAAGGTGCCTGTAAACAAATATAAATGTATTGGTTCCTGAATATTTGAACTTCCGCCATCACCAAAATCCCATATCCAGCTAACTATATTTCCACCTGAAGTTCCATAAAAATATGTTGGGCTGCCTAAACAAGTAGGTTCGGGATTCCATGTAAAATAAACTGTGGGCAGGTCATCAATAACCACAGGATGATTAATACTATCAGTACATGTTACACCGCTTGAATCTGCAGTTATAGTCAGCATTACATTGTAAGTTACTCCGGGTGCAAATGTGTGTGTCGGATTTTGTATATTTGATGTGCCGCCATCACCAAAATCCCATGCCCACTGGACAATAGTATAATTTGGATTTGTAACAGTTGACATATCTGTAAATTGAATATTACAACAGCTTATAGTATAATACGAAAATTCAGGATTTACAGGACACTGGGAAAATAATTTACCATTTATTAAAAATATTAATAAAACCGATAGAATAAATATCTTTTTATTAATAAAACGTGATGATATAAACTTATCTATTATCATTTTTAATATTTTTTCAGTTTACCAAAACCTCTCTATTCTGATTAAAAATCAAAGATAAAATATTATCTTAGATATTTAACAATTTAATTCAAAATATACGTCTTTTTGGCAAAAAAGTTCTGTTTTTATCATATTTATTTAAACTGACACTGAACGAAAAAGCAAAAAGAACACGACATATCTAACACTTTACCAACTCCATTATATTTTCGTTTATCGCAAAGTTTATGCGTTTCAGTATATATATTAAAAAACGCTTAATAAATTTTTAAGCGTTTTAAAATATTATCATATACTGCTAACATTATTGCCCTGAAATAAAAGCAATATCTTCTTAATTATTTTCAGTATAATAATCAATATTGGAATCTGCCTGTTTTAAAGGCAAAGTAAAATAAAAAACAGAACCTTTACCAAAAGTAGATTCAACTGTAATTTTACCACCAAGTAAGTCAATAAAGCTGCTTGATATAGTTAATCCAACACCTAAGCCACTATATTTTCTTGTATTAGTATTTTCAATCTGTATAAATTTATTAAAAATCACATCTAATTTGTTTTCAGGAATACCTATTCCAGTGTCTTTAACAAAAAATTTTAATGTTTTATTATTGTTTTTCGTATAACCGAATTCAACAAAACCATCGGAAGTAAATTTAAGTGCATTATCAATAAGGTTTGACAATGCATATTTTAATTTACCGGAATCGGTTATTAATTTAAGTTTTTTTTCATTATTCCGGATTTTTAAAATCAAATCAACATTATGCCTGCCATTTTTGTTTTTATATAATCTATAAAGATCATCAAATATATCATCCACACAACATTCCCTCCTATTGATATACACATTATGAGATTCAATATTTGCAGTTTGAATTATATTATCAATAATCATAAGCAACTCATTGCTACTTAAATTTATATATTCAATATAGTTTTCTTTTTCTTCTTCATTTAAATCAGGATATTTTAATAAACTTGAAAATCCAATAATTGCATTCATTGGGGTTCTGATCTCATGCGAAATATTAGATAAAAAAGAAGTTTTTAAAAGTTCGACCTCTTCGGATTTTATTAATAACTCTCTTTTCATTTCTTCTAATCTTTTTTCCAGCTCGCTGTATGAAGGCTTAAAACTAATTTGCTTACTATTCTTTTTCATAATTTTCAAAAAGGGGATTCTTCATTTGTATATTAATTCTGATTTGTGATAAAAAGTAACCCTCATTTTGCATTTTTTTTACTTTTTTATAAAAATATTTTTTCTTAGCATGATTTTCTTAATAACTAAATCAAGCAGGATGTACTATAACAAACTGATTATAAGTAATATAATTTTGTGTGTGTAAAATCACACGGCTATCAATAACATAATGAATAATTTTTTATTTTTTAAAAAAAGTTGTAAAATAAATTTTTAAAAATCATTAATTTTTTATCCATTGTAATTCAGTTAGTTAGATTATTATTTGAAACAAAATGAAAAATATACTGTAAAACGGGGTTACCTTTTTATAAATTTTGGGATTAATATATATTAATTCCAAAATAAACAAAAATTAAAATATTAATTATAGTCTAT
>JAUXFX010000058.1 GCA_030622635.1 Bacteroidota bacterium | reverse complement strand
TATGAAGCTAATTATTGATTTTGGAAATACATTAAAAAAGATCGCAATATTCAACAAAGACGAAATTGTTGAATTACAAGTCTATGAGCAATTTTCAACAAAACAATTATCTGAAATTGTAAATTCATATAATAATATAGAGTCTGCAATAATATCTTCGGTTATTAATTATCCACTATCTTTAAAAAATTTTTTAAATAATAATTTTAAATTTATTGAACTTACCGAAAATACACCTGTTCCGGTTATTAACAAATACAAAACTCCTGAAACACTTGGCAAGGACAGGTTAGCTGCAGTAGTTGCTGCAAATCACATGTATCCGGAGGAAAATTTATTAGTTATTGATGCAGGAACTTGTATTACTTATGATTTTATCAACTCGAAAAAAGAATATCTTGGAGGTGGCATATCGCCGGGAATTTCAATGAGATTTCAATCGTTGCATAATTTTACAGATAAGCTTCCGTTACTAAAAATGAAATATTATGACACCTTAATTGGTTGTACTACCGAAGATTCAATTTATTCAGGTGTGATAAACGGGGTTATTGCTGAAATTGAAGGAATTATTGAACAATACAAAAAACAACAATCTTCATTAAAAATTATTTTTAGTGGTGGTGATATAAAATATTTTGATAAAAGACTAAAAAATAACATCTTTGCACTCCCAAATATTGTTTTATTGGGCTTGAATGTAATATTGGAATTTAATAATAATTAACAATCTATAAGTAAATTATTTACCATTAACCATTATATTTGCAGAATAATAAATATATAATGCAATTGATTATCTGGACAATTAAGAAATATAATTTATTTAACAATCAGGGAATAATTTTCAGGATTTTTTTAAGCTTGATTTTATTTTTTAGTTTTATCTGTTTATCAGCTCAAACACGGATAAACTCGCCTTATTCAATTTACGGTATCGGTCATATTTCAAGCAAATGCAATAATGTCAGGAGCATGTCAATGGGCGGAATTGCATATGCATTAAGTGATCCGGGTTTTATTAATGTAGCTAACCCTGCTTCTTATACAGCATTTGATTCAATTTCATTTGTTTTTGACGGAGGTATTTTTGGTGCTTTGGTTACATTAAAATCCGTTAATCTGAGTCAAAAAACAGATTATGCATCAATAAATTATTTAACTTTCGGTTTTCCGGTTACAAATTGGTGGAGAAGCAGTTTCGGCTTAATTCCTTTCAGTGATGTTGGATACAATATCTCTAATGAAGTAGTGATTGATGATGTTGGTTTGGTAAGATATCTGAATCAGGGGCTGGGCGGGTTGAATCAGGTTTACTGGGGCAATGCATTTAAAATTAATGATAATCTTTCTGTTGGAATAAATGCTACTTATTTGTTTGGAACTATTGATAAACAACTTTCAACCACATTTCCCGATTCCGTTGAAATGATTAATACACGTATTTATAATTCAATAACTGCAGATGATTTTTATTTTACATACGGGCTACAATATCGTAAAGAATTAAAAAATAAATTGATGTTGGGAGCCGGTGTTGTTTTTAGCAGTTCAACAAAAATCAAAGCTCAAAAAAAACACCTTGTAACAACCTATTTCGGAAGTAACCTTGCTAATATCGCATTTTTCAGAGATACTATTGAGTATAATCCCTCAATTAGAGGAGATATAATAATACCTGGTTATATTGGTTTAGGATTAGTTTTACAAAAAAGCGATAAATGGCTAATTGGCGCTGATTATACCTGGCAAAACTGGAAAAAATATTCTGCATTTGGCTCTGAGGATACATTAAATAACAGTATGAATATTTCAGTAGGAGGTCAATTCACACCAAATAAATACAGTATATTATCATACTGGGAAAGAGTGAATTATAGGATCGGATTCAGATATTACAGTTCTTATTTAGAACTACATAACAAAAAAATAAATGGTTTTGGCATAAGTTTTGGATTAGGTTTCCCATTAAGAAAGTCAAGATCAACAATAAACATCGGTTTTGAAATTGGACAATTTGGAACAACTGATAATAAATTGTTACAAGAAAATATTATTAAATTTACTCTCGGAATTTCAATTTATGAAAGATGGTTTGTTAAAAGTAAATATAAATAATTGAAAACAATAAAAATTATATGCTATGAAAACAAGTTACTTATCTGTTATTTTTTTAAGTATTACTTTGAGTTTTATTACAATTGCCACACAAGCATCGCTTGATAAATTAGATGAAATAAAATTAACTCAAATTAATGGAGATGATCAGGATGGAAAATACGGAAAAGACAGTGCTGCCTGTGTTATGAATATTTCTTTGTATTTGGAATTTTATAAACAATGGAAAAGCAGTAAATATACAAATGATGCTATTAAAGATGTAATCGCACCTTGGCGCTGGGTGTTTTTTAATTGCCCGAAGGGTACTGAAAACACTTATGTTCATGGTGTTAAAATTGTTGATTATATGATTCAGAACGAGAAAGATGAAGCCATTAAAGATAAACTTATTGATACTTTAATGATGGTATATGATCAACGAATAAAATATTTTAATAAAGAAGGTTATATTTTGGGAAGAAAGGGTATGGATTTGTTAAAGTTAAGAACAAAAGATTATGAAGAAGTATACAATATTTTTAAAAGATCTGTTGAGTTGGAAGATAATAAATCTACAGGTCCCATATTGGTTTATTATTTCAGGACAACAATAAAAATGGCAAAAACCGATAAATTAGATAAATCAGATATTGTTGATACTTATGATCAAATAAGTGAAATTATTGATTACAATATAAAAGCAAATAAAGACAATGCAAAAAAATTGACAAAGTGGGAAATTGTAAAAGGAAATATTGAAAAAGAATTTGAACCTTATGCAACCTGTAAAGATCTGATAGCTATTTACAAAAAAAAATTTGAACAAAATCCTGATGATATCGATCTTTTAAAGAAAATTACAAAAATTCTTGATAAAAAGAAATGTAATGAGGAACAATTGTTTTTTGATGCCTCTATTAAGTTGTACGAGCTTGAACCATCTCCTGCATCAGCGTTTCTTATCGGTAAAATGTTTATGAGAAAAGAAAATTATTCTGATGCTTTAAATTATTTAAAACAAGCAAGCAAAATTGAAGATGAAGATGATCTTGCTGATAGTTATTACTATTTAGCAATATGTTATCAAAATCTTAAAAATTGTCCTTTGTCTCGTAAGTATGCATTAAAATCGTTGGAGGTTAAACCTGATAACGGAAATCCTTATATTTTGATTGGAGACCTATATGGAACAACTGGAAAAGAATGTGGGGATAATGATTTAACAAAAAAAGTAGCTTACTGGGCAGCAGTTGATAAATATATTAAAGCCAAAAGAGTTGACCCTTCAGTTGCAGAAATTGCAAATAGTAGAATAAGATCATACTCAATACATTTTCCTTCGCTTGAAACAATTTTCTTTTATGATTTACAAGAAGGTGAATCTTATACTGTTGAGTGCTGGATTAACGAAATAACAACAGTAAGGGCAGCTAAATAATATAAAGATCAAATAATTTGATAAGCGTCAAAACTTCTGTTAACAATATATTTTTTATTAAAAGCATTGTTGTGATTTTTTTCATAGTGATGCTTTTTGCATGTAAATCGGATATGAAAAAAGTTGGTGCATTTGGCGGAATTGACACCCTGCCTGAACTAACTGCAAAAAATATCAGGTTTATACGAAGTGACTCGGGTAATGTGCAGGCATTATTAACAAGCCCATTATTAGTGAATTATACCGGAGCAGAACCTTATATGGAATTCCCCGACGGCTTTGAAGTGATTTTCTACGACTCAGTAATGAATGTTAAATCAATCCTTACAGCTGATTTCGGTATTAATTATGAAAAACAAAAATTAATGGAAGCGAAAAATAATGTTGTTATCATTAATAAAGAAAAAGAAGAACAATTAAATACCGAACATTTGATTTGGGATCAACGAAAAAAGATTATTTATTCTTATGTAAACGTCAAGATTACAACAAAAAATGAAATTATTGAAGGTGATACACTTGTTGCCAATGAAACTTTTGATAAATGGGAAATAAAAAATACTACAGGAATATTTGAAATTGAAGATGATGAGGAGATGTAATTTACACCAAAACGATATCAAATATATTATGTGTTTTATAGTCGGACACCTAATTAGAGTCTGTCAATAAACTAAGTATTTATAATTTTTTAAAAAATAACAAATTACAAGCACCAAATTTCAAATAAATTACAATGACCAAAATCTCAATATTCAAAGCTGTTTTGGACATCCATACGGACAAGTTTTGAACATTGATATTTCGAATTTATTTGTTATTTGTTTTTTGTTATTTGGTCCCGAAAGCTTTCGGGATTAATTCAAAAATTGTTTGACTTTATGGACAGACAATTAGAATATTAAGGAGTTTTATTTCTATTAAAAAACAATAAATGAATATCTGGCTGATTATTACCACATTACTTTTATCTGCTTTTTTTTCGGGAATGGAAATTGCCTTTATAAGCTCCAATAAACTTAAAATTGAAGTTGATAAAAGTAAAGGTATGTTATCAGCAAGAATTTTATCGGATTTTACAAAAACACCCTCAAAATTTATTGGTGCTTTATTATTAGGAAATAACATTGCACTTGTAATTTATGGTATTGCAATGGCAAAGTTGCTGGAACCTGTGATTATAAATATTTTACCTTTTCACCTATCAACTGAATTCGTTATCCTGATAATTCAAACAATAATTTCTACTTTATTAATATTGTTTATAGCAGAATTTATACCGAAAGCATTATTCAGGATATATCCGAATAAAATCCTGAATTTTTTTGCAATACCTGTAAAATTGTTTTACCTGATTTTTTATCCGGTAATATATGTTTTTATTGGTTTTTCCGAATTTGTTTTAAAACAACTTTTCAGAATAAAATTTGCTTATGAAAAATATAACTTTAGTCCGATAGATCTTAATGAATACGTAAAAGAGTTTATCCCTGCCGATGATAATGAAAACGAATTAAATAAGGAAATACAAATGTTTCAGAATGCTATTGATTTCCGCAATGTAAAATTGAGGGAATGTATGATACCACGTACTGAAATTATTGCCCTTAATGAAAATGAATCAATTGATGTTTTAAAACAAAATTTTATTGACACAGGTCACTCAAAAATCCTGATCTATAAAGAATCAGTTGATGATATTATCGGGTACACACATTCGTATGATATGTTTAAAAATCCTTCAAGTTTAAAATCAATTCTTAAATCAGTTATTATTGTTCCGGAAACCATGCTTGCTAATAAAGTTTTATCCATGATGATACAACAACATAAAAGTATTGCCGTTGTAGTTGATGAGTTTGGGGGTACTTCGGGCATGATTACAATGGAAGATATAATTGAGGAAATTTTTGGAGAAATTGAAGATGAGTATGATGTTGAAGAATTAATTGAAAAACAAAAAAAAAATAATGAATATATTTTTTCAGCAAGGCTTGAAATTGATTATTTAAACGAAAAATACAAATTGAATTTGCCCGAATCTGATGATTATGAAACACTTGCCGGATTAATGCTTCATCATCATGGAAATATTCCAAAAAATGGCGAACAAATTATTATCAGACATTTTATATTCAATATCCTTCTGGCAAGTCAAACCCGGATTGAACAAATACATCTGAAAATTAAAGAATAGTAAATATTTTTTTTAATTTTTAACTTTCTGTTGTACATTTGCAAACTCAAAAAATTTAGCATACGTAAAATATTAATTTTTTTTTAATTTTAATTAAGATAAAAAATGGCTTTAATTGGAAATATCAGGAAACATTCAGCACTATTGGTTATTGTAATTGGCGTTGCATTGGCTGCCTTTGTTTTAGGCGATTTTGTGAAGGGCAAACCCAGATCGGTAACTGATGTAGGTGAAGTAAACGGTGAAGAGATTACATATCAGGAATTTAACAGGAAGTTTGAAGAAAATATTGAGAGTGAAAAACAAAATCAAAGAAAAGAAAACCTGACTGCTGACGAAAATTTCGATATTCGTCAAAGAACATGGAATCAGATGGTTTATAATATTATTATGAAGGATGAATATGATGAGTTGGGTTTAGCAGTATCTTCAGACGAACTGTTTGAACAGGTACAGGGGAAAAACCCTCACAGGTATATTCTTCAATATTTTATTGATTCTGAAACCGGACAATACAATCCGGCTCTGGTTTTAAATTTTCTTAAACAACTTGACCAGATGAAAACGGCAGATGTTCTGCAATGGTTGAATTTTGAACGTGCAATCAAAGAAGACCGGATGAATACAAAATATATGAATCTTGTTTCAAAAGGATATTATGTTCCTCAGGCATTTGCTAAAAAGGAATTTGTTGATAAAAACCGGAAAGCAAAAATCAAATATGTTGCATTAAAATACACAGAAATTCCTGACAGTCTGGCCAATTTCACCGAAGATGACCTTGAAAAATATTATGAAAACCATATTTATCAATATGAACAGGAAGCAACAAGAGATATTGATTACGTGATTTTTGAAGTAAAAGCTTCTGCAGAGGATCATAAAAAAATCAGTGAAGAAGTAGATGAAATATATAATGAATTTCTATTGACCGATAATATCAACAATTTTGTAAATGCAACTTCCGACAACAGATACGACAGCACATTTTTCATGGAAGCCAAATTACCGGTTCAAATTGATTCAATAATGTTTAATTCCAAAATAGGAACTTTTGTACCTCCTTATATTGAAGATAATGCTTATCACATGGCAAAGCTTGTTGATATACAATACAGACCGGATTCAATGAAATCAAGTCATGTTTTAATTGCATACAGAGGTGCCTTAGGTGCAAACCAGGAAGTTACCAGAACAAGAGAAGAAGCTCAAACCTTAGCCGACAGTTTATTTAATGTAGGAAAAAAGAATCCGAATAAGTTGGAAGATATTGCATTAACAATTTCCGATGATCCTTCAGCAAAGAATAACTCAGGGGATCTGGGCTGGTTTGCCGATCAGACAATGATAGGACCTTATAACAAAGCTGTTTTAGATGGAAGGATCGGTGATGTTGAATTAGTTGAAACTCCTTATGGTTTTCATATTATTAAGATTACAGGTAAGAGGAAACCTGTTAAAAAAGTCAGAGTGGCAATAATTGACAGGGCAATTGAACCAAGCGGACAAACATTTCAGGATGTGTATGTACAGGCAAGTAAGTTTGCAGGTGAAAATACAACTAAAGAAACTTTTGAGAAATCAGTAATTGATCAGGGATTAAATAAAAGAAATGCTCAAAAGGTCAGAGAGATGGCAAATGTCATTGCCGGACTTAATTATCCGCGAAGTATAATCCGTTGGGCTTTTGATGTTAATACAGAAGAAGGAAATGTATCTCCTATCTTTGATATGGACGGTAAGTATGTAGTTGCAGTTGTTACGAAAGTTAATGAAAAGGGAAATGTTCCTTTAAATGATATTGAATCAAATATAGAAAGTTTTGTTATAAGGAATAAGAAAGCTGAAATTATTTATGAAAAATTTGATAAACCTTCCGAAAATATTGATAAAATATCAAAAAATTTAAATTCAGAAGTTAAAACCGTAGAAACTGTTAATTTCGGTTCGCCGAATATTCCCGGAATCGGACGTGAACCCGATGTTGTTGGAGAAATATTTGCACTTGATAAAGATGAATTATCAAAACCTATACAAGGAAAAGGTGGTGTATTTGTTATTTTTCTTGAAGAATTTGTTGAACCTGCCGAAGTAAGCGATTATTCGTTTAATATAATACAAATGGAATCCAATTTTGACAGAAAAGTAAAGAATAATTATGTTTACAGGGCACTTGAAAAAATTGCAGATATCGAAGATAACAGGGTAGTGTTTTATTAGGCTCTTAAAAAGACAAACTAACCAACATGTTGTTCAAATTAGATGTTGTCTTTGTAAGCATCAGAAATATTTTGAATATTGATACTTCGACAAACTCAGTACAGGTTTTAGATTTTCAACCCAACTACTCTCTATTTTTGTCTTCCCGATTTAATCGGTTTATTTTTTACTCATTTGAAAATAGTTAGTATCTTATATTTATTCTAAAGCACTTCCAACCTACTGGCATCCTGCTTTAAAAAGATAAAAAGTAAAATTGTAAAAGCCCATAAAGAAGAACCACCATAGCTGAAAAATGGAAGAGGTATTCCGATAACAGGTGTCAAACCTATAGTCATTCCGATGTTTACAACAACATGAAAAAACAAGATGGAAGCCACTCCATATCCGTAAATCCTGCTAAAAGCCGAGCGTTGCCGTTCGGCAAGTTTTATAAGTCGTATAAGTAAAGCAATAAATAAAAAAATTACAACAAAACTGCCGACAAAACCCCATTCTTCACCAACAGTACAAAAAATAAAATCTGTGCTTTGCTCGGGTACAAAATTATATTTTGTTTGTGTGCCTTTTAAAAATCCCTTACCTGAGAAACCTCCACTACCGATTGCAATTTTTGATTGATTTACATTATAACCGGCGCCTTTTAAATCAGCTTCTTTACCAAGTAAAACCTCAATACGTTTTTTTTGATGTGGTTGTAAAACATTTTCAAATCCATAATCAACACTAAAAACAAAAGCAATGCTTAATACAAGTATGCCGATTATAGAATAAATGTTTTTTCTGTTTCTTTTTATAAAGAAAAACATAAGAAATGCTATACCTGCAAGAATCCCGATAAAGATAAATTTGCCTAAAACAAGTGTTAGGATAAATAAAACCACAATCATCACACCAAGAATCAAAATACTTCCTGACAAGCCTTCACGATATAAAACCAGAATAAAACCAGAATAAACGAGAGCTGAACCCATATCATGTTGTAACAGGATAAGTATAGCCGGAATTCCAATAATTAACAGGGATTTAATGATGGTTTTTATTTTTTTTAGATCAATATTCAGAGTTGTAAGATATTTTGCAATAGCTAAATTTGTGGCGAATTTTGCAAACTCAGCAGGCTGAATACCAAAACCTCCAATCTGAAACCACGACTTTGAGCCGGCAATCCTTGTGCCTAATAAAAGAACAGCCAGCAATGATAAAATGCTTATTATATAAATCGGGTAAGCAAAAGTGGAGAAAAATTTTGCATCAATTATTAAAATTATAAGACCTAAAATAATCGCTGCTGCTATCCAAATCAGTTGTTTTCCATAACGTTGTGAAATGTCAAATATACTTTTATGAGACTCATCATAAACGGCAGCATAAATGTTTATCCATCCTAAAAAAACCAAGGTAAGATAAAGGAAAACCGTTATCCAGTCAATATTATGAAATATGTTTTTTTGTCCTCTCAATTTTTTGATAATAAATTAGTATTTAACATTTTTTCTTCAAACCAATTCGGTTTTACAGTCCCGTTTAAATATTTTTCAATCATCAGGGTTGCAATGGGGGCAGCCCATGTGGAACCAAACCCACAGTTTTCAACAACAACCGCAACAGCAATTTTCGGGTTGTCTTTCGGGGCAAAAGCCATAAACACCGAATGATTATCCCCGTGGGGATTTTCAGCTGTACCGGTTTTACCGCAAATTTGTAAATCGTTAATTTTATACCATCTTGCTGTTCCATGTTCACCTTCGTAAACCTGATACATTCCTTCAATCACTATATCAAAATATTTCGGATCAATATCGGTAAATATTTTTTCTTTATATTTTTTATTGTCGTATTTTATATTTCTAATTGCTTCAATAATATGTGGTGTAAAATAATATCCCTTGTTGGCAATAATTGCCGTAAGGTTGGCAAGTTGCAAAGGTGTATATTCAATTTCGCCTTGACCGATTGATAGCGAACGGATAGTAATAGCTTTCCAGCCTTTTTTACCATAATATTTATTAAAATAGCTATCGGGAGGGAGATTGCCGGAACGCTGGTTTATCAGATCATTATCAAATTTTTTACCTGTGCCGAAACTTGAAACATATTTTCTCCAGTTGTTGTATTCTTCCTGAATGGTGGCGAATTTCGGCTGCTCAAAAATCGATTTGAATACTTTCCAGAAATAAGGATTACACGATTGTTCAATTGCATGAAGAAGGTCAAGCGGTGAATAATGATCATGGCTGCAAACAATCGGATAAGAAACCACACCCTGACACCCATATTTCGTATAAGGAAATAATACCTCTTCCTGCAATCCAATCAAAGCGTTTACAATTTTAAATGCTGAACCCGGCGGGTATTGTGCCATAGTTGCCCGGTTAAAAAGCGGCTCTAAAGTATCGCTGCTTAATTTTTTAAAGTTTTCAGTACGTACTCTTCCGATTAAAAGATTCGGATCATAAGCCGGACTTGAAACAAGTGCAAGTATTTCGCCGGATGAAGGTTCAATAGCAACTATGCTGCCCTTTTTATTCTGCATTAATTTTTCGCCATATATTTGCAGTTCCGTATTAATTGATATATATATATTATCACCTGCAATAGCTGTAGTATCGTATTTTCCGTTTTTAAAACTCCCCTTTTCACGGTTAAATACATCAACAATTTTTATTTTTAATCCTTTTTTCCCTCGCAGTTTGTTTTCATAGTATTTTTCTATACCACTTTTACCGATATAATCGCCTTGTCTGTAGTATTTTTCATTTTCCAAATCTTTTTTGTCAACTTCGCCTACATAGCCTAAAATGTGTGCAGCAAAAGGAATGGGATATTTTCTGAGCGTACGGGCCTGAACATAAAATCCGGGATATTTATATAATTTTTCCTGCAGGTAACCATAGTCTTCCCTGGAGATTTGTTTTAAAAATACAGATGGTTTATAATAAGAATGTTTCCGTGCTTTTTCTAACCGGGTGATGAACTGGTCTTTATTAATTTTTAGTAATTTACATAACTCGGTAGTATCAATATTTTTGATTTGTTTAGGAATTACAAGTAGATCATAGGCTGCTTCGTTATAAACGAGTAGTTCCCCGTTTCTGTCATAAATTAAACCCCTTGCAGGATATTGAGTTACATACCTGAGAACATTATTTTGAGCCGATAATTTATATTCGTTATCAAGTACCTGAAGCAAAAATAAACGGACAAGAAAAATTACTCCAACAATAATAAATATGGAAATTATGATATATCTCCTGTTGGAGTATGATTTGTTCATTTTTTTATCAGACTTTGAATTCTAAATATTATAATAATTTATACAAAATTAATGATAAAATTCAAAGGGAAATCATTTAATATAAATTTCAGGAGTTTGAACAACATTACTTTTGTGTAAAGCTCTGTCAAGGATATAAACTTCTAAGCGAATAGTATCATATTGCGATGTATAATTTAAAAAAATTTCATCTTCAATTTCACCTTTTATTGATTTATTTGTTCCGCTTGGGGTGAGCATTGGAATGCGGGCATTTAAGGGAGGGTCTAAAATAAGCTTAACAAATTCACCATTCTGCTTTTCAAAATAGGAAATAAAAAAATTATAATCATAAGGAGGTATAGTATCACTTTGTTTTAAGCCGATATCTCCGTCGCCATCAGTATATGAAATTGTTAAATAACCTTTGTCATATACATATAAAGTATCATTATAAATTTTAACAAAACTCACAAATTCAATATGTGGAATAATAGGATATTCTTCAAATTTTCTACAGGAAGATAAAATTATTAAAATCCCTGAAAAAATTAATAAACCGGTTTTAAGAATTATTTTCATCGGTATAAAATTACAAAATAAAATTTCAAAAACAATTATTACCTTTGTATTAATGAATTCTTTTAACTTCAATAAAAAGATTTTCAACATTAGCAGTGTTGATAGTTTTAACGAAACTGCCCTTGAAATATTTCGTTATCAGTACCGGAACAATTCAATTTACAGGGAATTTACCGACCGGCTTGCCGTTAAAATTACCGAAATTAAGCATTACTTACAAATCCCGTTTTTACCAATTGAATTTTTTAAAAATCATGAAATTATTACAGGAAAAGCCAAACCTTCATTAGTTTTTCTAAGCAGTGGCATTACCGGGCCAGTTCAAAGCAAACATTATATTGTTGATGTAAAAGTTTATGAAGAAAGCTTTCGCAGATGTTTTGAAATATTTTACGGAAATATAAGTGATTATTGTATCCTTGCACTTTTACCTTCTTATCTTGAAAGGGAAAATTCGTCTTTGGTTTATATGATTAAAGATTTGATTAAAAAAAGTGGTAATCCTGATAGCGGATTTTATTTGAATAATTATGATGAACTAATTGATAAATTATACAGATTGAAAAATTCAGGTAAAAAAGTAATTTTATTTGGAGTAACTTTTGCCCTGCTTGACATTGCCGAAAAATATTCATTGGATTTTCCCAACCTGATTGTTATTGAAACCGGCGGCATGAAAGGCAGAAAAAAAGAAATTATCAGGCAGGAATTACATGAAATATTGTGCCGTGGTTTTGGTGTAAAAACAATACATTCGGAATACGGGATGACAGAATTATTGTCTCAGGCATATTCAAAAGGGGATGGGATTTTTAAAATTCCTTCGTGGATGAAAATTTTAATCAGGGATATTAATGATCCGCTTACAATAATTGGAAATTACAAATCAGGTGGTATAAATGTGATTGATCTGGCAAATTACAATTCCTGTTCATTCATAGCCACTCAGGATTTAGGGAAATTGTTTAAAGATGGCTCGTTTGAAGTTTTAGGCAGGTTTGATACAAGCGATATCAGAGGGTGTAGTTTGATGGTGGAATGAACACCTGAATGGTTAGATGGTTAAATGGCTAAATTGTTAGTAAAAAATTTCCAATTTCGTAATTCGATGATAATTTTTTAGATTCTTAATGATATTCTTATTTTGCTGATTTCATTTAATTGCTTATTAATGAAGTATTTGCGAAAAGTTGTCATTGGCAAGACGAGAGGCGTAAATCACAATGCATTAACCGGTTTTATTATTTCCGGTGAATCGTTTATAGGTGAATTTACTAACTTTGAGATAGGGTAAGCATCCATCTCTTCCGAAGGATAAGGTTTCAGCAATTTGATAAGTTCAATTATATCATTATTTTCAAGCCAGTTTTTTTCATCATTTTCGTTGAAATGAATTTTTAAATGATGGTTTTTGAATAACAGTTTCGGCTCTTGCATTTATGAGCTTATTCCCTATTGATGGGTCTTTTGCCCAGAAAGGAATTAATCCCCAGCGGAAAAAACTTAATTTACCGGGTACAACATTTGAAATTACAGCAATATTTTGTGACGGTGCACAATTATAACTTGGCTTGTAATTTGACTCATCAACTTCAACATCAAATCGTTCTTCAATAATTCTTGTTAAAGGTGAAAATGAAAATCGTCCGCACATGATAACTTGTATTAAATTTTTAGATTTTTTGAATCTATTTAAGTATCCCGATTCTCGGGACTAACAATTAAATTACTTAAAAGTTTGACGTTTGATGTTTGACGTTTATAGTTAAAATATCCTCCCATTTTGTTGTGTAGCAGGGCGAAAGTTTTTCCTGCCGCATTTTCCAGGGTCTTAATGTTCCCTGAATAGCGTAACCAATTTTATCCCTGCCTAATTTTTTATTTATTTTATCAATCGTATTCATTAATTCTTTGCTTTTTTCCCTGTCTTTTTCATCCCATAAAACGATTTGCCTTTGGTTATCAGGAATAAGATTAGTAACAATCACCCCTGATTTTTTATATTTATATCCTTTGCGGAAAATACTTTTTAAAGTTTTTACAGTATAATGAATCAATTCAATTGTGTCGTTAGTTGCAACCGGAAGCTGAATAATTTTATAATTTGCATACTGAGGGTCTTTTGAAAATCTGTTGGTCATTAAAAAAACTATTAATGTTTGTGCAAAAGAATGTTGTTTCCGTAATTTTTCCGCAGTTCTTGTAATATATGTAGTTGTTGCCTGTTCGATTTCTTCGTAATTTTCAAGCGGATGACCGTAAGAACGCGAGGTACATATTTCTTTTTTATCGGCAGGATTTAGATCAAGCGGATAACAAACCTCTCCTCTTAATTCCAAAACGATTCGCTGGCTTACCACTCCCATGTGTTTTTTCACCCATTGATCGTCAGTGTTTTTTAATTGCAGGGCAGTTTTAATATTGTTCTTCATTAAAAATTTACTATGTTTCCTGCCAATGCCCCAAATATTTTCGACTTTAACTTTTTCAAGAGCTTTAACTTTTTCAGGAAGATTAATTAAATCAAGAACCCCTGAATAGTCCGGATATTTTTTTGCAAGATGGTTTGCAATTTTGGCTAATGTTTTTGTTGGTGCCACTCCTATTGAAACCGGCATGCCTGTCCACTGTTTGATTGTTTTTTTAATTTTTTGTGAATAGTCAGAAAGATTTATTCCCGGCATTTCCGAAAGGTCAAGAAAAGCTTCATCAATAGAGTAAATTTCTAATTCAGGAGTAAAGTTGCTAAGTATCATCATCACTCTTTGGGAAATATCGCCATATAAAGTAAAATTTGTGGAAAATACATGTATATTATTTTTTTTGATAATTTCCTGATGTTCAAAATAAGGTGCTCCCATTTTCAGTCCCAGTGTCTTAGCTTCATTTGAACGTGCAATAATACAACCATCGTTATTGGAAAGAACAATAACCGGCTTTCCTTCAAGCTTAGGATTGAAAACCCTTTCGCAGGAAGCAAAAAAATTATTACAGTCAACAAGAGCAAAAATTTTATTCATTTCAATAAATTTATATTTGAAAAATATTACTAAAGAAAAAAATTATTCCCTATACCCTTATATTTTCCCCAGTGCCATTTTAAAAATTTCCTCATGGTCAAATGCCAGTGGAGGAATTTTATTAACCGGAAACCATTGAGCATTTTGTGCATCGTCACCGGCTTGCAATTGCGAATTTTTTATATCGGTAAAACCATAAAAAACTACCGAAACAACTCTTCCTCTTGGGTCGCGGTCAACCGCGCCAAATGTATGAAGTTGTTTTAATTTTATTTCAGATAAGCCGGTTTCTTCTTTTAATTCTCGTGAAGCTGCATTTCCCGGTGTTTCATCCATGTCAACAAATCCGCCCGGAAATGCCCATTTCCCTTCAAACGGAGGATATTTTCGTTCAATCAACAATACTTTCAAATCTGTATTGTCTTTCAGAAAAACAACACAGTCAACCGTTAAAGCAGGTCTTGGATATTCGTACGTATAACTCATAATTTATGAATTGCAAATGTTACAATCCTCCAGATTTTAAAATCCATATCT
>JAUXFX010000155.1 GCA_030622635.1 Bacteroidota bacterium | reverse complement strand
GCATAAAATTCTAAGCAGTTCGAAGTGGTGTTAAAGATTACCAGGCCATCAGCCGGATAGCTTATGGCGTCTCTTTCTGCTGTAGTCATCCGCGGAGGTAATAAACCAGCATCAGTGCTTTTTACATCAAGCATAGCAGAAGCGTTGGGATTAGTACCGTCGGTATTTATGGCTACCTGTGCCATTACACTTGTTACAGCAAATAGCACCGCCGTAAGTAAAATTGTTAGTTTTTTCATTTTTTAATATTTTGTTTATAAATAATTAGTTTTATTATTATTCTGCAATCTACAATCTGAAATCTAAAATCTAAAATCTGTCCTTACCTGAAATAAGTTGACCATTTTGTACACCAAAAATAATATAAAATTGTAACTTTAAGAAAAAATATTCCGCTTTCAACTGAATTTTTCCACGTTCACCATAATAAATTTTATTCAAATATATAAAATTTTGTTTATTTGTAGTTGTATTAAAACGAGATTTAAAAATTTAATAAGCCATCGTATGTCTCAGGTTAAATCTGTGAATCTGTGGCAATTAATATTTTACTTACGGATTTAAATAAGTAACAAAATACAGCATTAAACCGTCAATTTAGTATCTGTCTATAAACTAAGTATTTATAATTTTTTAAAAATAACAAATTACAAGCACCAAAATACAAATAAATCTCAATGACCGATTCCGAAAGCTTTCGGAACAATATTCAAAGCTGTTTTGAACATCCATCCACCCATACGGGCGGACAAGTTTTAATCATTGATATTTCGAATTTATTTGTGATTTGTTATTTGCTATTTGGTGCTTCATTTTATGTAAATCTTTGACTTTAAAGACAGGCACTATTTTATAAAATTTAAACTATGTATAAATTAAAATTTGTTTTTATTTCAGTTGTAATAATAATATCCTGTAATAAGATATTTTCTCAAAATATTACACAAACCATTAAAGGACAGGTAATTGAAAAGCAAACACTGGCACCACTCCCGGGAGCTACCGTAATTTTGCTGGAAACCGACCCTGCAGTTGGTACAATTACTGATATTAACGGATATTTTACTCTTGAAAATGTTCCTGTGGGCCGGGTAAGTTTACAAGTAAGATATATAGGATATCATACTGCTACAATAAATAATCTCAATCTTATGTCGGGTAAAGAATTGATAGTGAATATTGAAATGGAGGAGAAGGTTCTGAAAATGGACGAAATAGTAGTAACTGCTACGCGAAAAGGTGAGACAATGAATAAAATGTCAACCATTAGTACCAGAACATTTTCTATTGAAGAAAGCCAGCGATTTGCAGGAGCAATGAACGATGTCTCAAGAATGGCTGCAAATTACGCAGGTGTTTGTACTTCAAACGATGCATTGAACGATATTGTTATTCGCGGAAATTCACCATCAGGATTATTATGTCAGCTCGATGGCGTTGATATACCAAATCCCAATCATTTCGGGCAATTGGGAGCTACAGGCGGTCCTGTAAGTATGTTAAATAATAATGTTCTTTCAAATTCCGATTTTATGACAGGCGCCTTCCCTGCGGAATATGGAAATGCTCTATCCGGTGTTTTTGACTTGCGAATGCGTAACGGAAATTATGATAAGCATGAATTTTTAGGACAAGTTGGCTTTAATGGTTTTGAACTTGGTGCAGAAGGTCCGATTTTTAAAAACAATAATTCTTCATATTTAATCAACTATCGTTATTCTACAATGGGAGTGATGCAGGCAATAGGGATTGATTTTGGAACAGGTACGGCGCTTCCTAATTATCAGGATTTAACATTCAAATTTAATTTTCTTACAGAAAAAATTGGAAAAATATCAATTTTCGGACTTGGCGGAATTAGCGATATTAATTTTTTATATAGCGAAAGGGATACTA
This sequence comes from Bacteroidota bacterium, assembly GCA_030622635.1. Lineage (GTDB taxonomy): Bacteria > Bacteroidota > Bacteroidia > Bacteroidales > JADFUO01 > JADFUO01. The sequence goes on along the minus strand of JAUXFX010000155.1, from coordinate 5,971 downwards.
CCAAAGATGATGAGAACTTTTATACTTATGATAATCGTGATATTTTGTCAAAAAGCAAAATGGGTGTAATTGGTGTTTCTCATACTTTAATAATTAACAGCACCACTTATTCAAAGCTGATTGTCGGTGCATCCGTAATGTTTAACGAAAATGTTGTTGACTCGGTAAGTACCGTAACAAATATACCCCGTCCTTATTATCATAGTAATTTTATTGATTCGAGGGTTTTTGGTAATTTTTATATCAATAAAAAAATCAATTCACAGAATAATTTCAGAATAGGTGTGGATGTTAAAAGGATTGGCATGAATTTGACCGATTCTGTGTATGATGCTTCCAAAGACAGATTTGTTACAATGGTTGATAATAATGATTTTACTTATTTGTATGAAGCATATATTCAATGGCAATATAAACTAACCGATAACCTGATATTTAATCCTGGCATTCATTACCAGCAATTAGCTTTGAATAACAGCAATTCTCTTGAACCGAGGTTTGGAATAAAATGGCATTTGTCTAATACCCAATCGCTTGGATTTGCTTACGGATTACATAGTATTTCCCAGCACTTAACTGTTTATTTCAAACAGGTTGAATTGCCGGATTTGAATTTTTTTCTGCCAAATAAAAATCTGGATTTTACAAAAAGCAATCATTTTGTTTTGGGATATGATATTTATTTCAATAAAAATTTAAGATTTAAATCAGAAGTTTATTACCAGGATATATTCCATGCATTAGTTGAACAAAAGGAAAGTGCTTATTCAAGCTTAAACAACAATTCTTTCACACGGTTTGCACCCGATTCATTACAAAACACCGGTACCGGCTATAATTACGGATTAGAACTAACTTTTGAGCGGTTTCTTGATAAAGGATTATATTATCTTTTTACAGGTTCTTTATATGAATCAAAATATAGAGGCAGCGATGGAGTGTTAAGAAATACGGCTTTTAACGGAAATTATGTTTTTAATGCTTTAGCAGGAAAAGAAATTGAATTATCTTCACGAAAACAAAATGCCAAACATAAAAAATTCATTACAATTGATGCTAAAATAACTTATGCCGGCGGACTGCGATATACACCAGTTGATGTGGAAGAATCAATGAAAAATCACCAAACCAAACTTGATGAAACAAGACCGTTTTCCGAGCAGTTTAATTCTTATTTCAGGGCTGACATCAGGATAGGCTTCAGGTTGGACGGGAAAAAAGTATCGCAGGAAATGGCTATTGATATTCGGAATGTTATAAATCATAAAAATCCGTATATGATGATGTTTAATACTACAACGGGTGAGGAGGAAATGATTTACCAGTTGGGTATTTTCCCTATTGCACAGTATAGGATAGTTTTTTAGTAGATTTGTGGTAATAAATGGTGGAGTGATGGAAGGGTTGAATGGTTGAATGGTTAAATGGCTAAATGGTTAGATGGCTGATGGAAATACAATAGAATGACTATTGAATTACAATTGAATGACAAATGAATTACTATTGAATTACAATTGAATGACAATTGAATGACAAATGAATGACTATTGAATTACAACTGAATGACCATTGAATGACAAATGAATGACTATCGAATGACAGCGAAGCGAAACCAGAAACCAGTGACCAGTAACCAGCAACATTTTTAATATGAAATTCAACAAGAAAATAATATACGCCAGCATTTTAATAGCCTAAATAATTACATTCCGCCTTTATCGCTTCAAATGCTTGTTGAGAACGCAATAAAGCATAATATAATTTCAGATAAAAATCCTTTAAAAATAAGTATAACCGATAAAAATAATTATTTGATTGTCAAAAACAATATTCAGTTAAAAGATAACATTATTGAATCAACAAAAATCGGATTGAATAATTTAACCGAAAGGTATAAGCACATTTCAGAAACAGCACCGGAGTTTTATATTAAGAATAATGAGTATATTGCAAAAATTCCACTTTTAGAGGAAGAATAAAGAATTGGATTTTGTAATATTAATTGTCATTTGCCCTGCGGGCGTCATCAGATATACAATCGAATGACCATTGAATGACCACTGAATGACAAATTTTTATAATTTTGTTACAGTTTTAAATAATTAAATTTTAATATCATGATTAAGAAAATTTTGTTTACGACATTAGTTGTTTTATTATTAAGTACTTTACTTATTGCTGAAGTGATTCCGGGAGATAAAGCAAAAACAATTGCTGTTAATTTGTATTTTGAAAGAGCAAGTCAGTTTAAAAATGTTAATTATAAAGAAATAATTTTTAACAAAGCAATAACTATTTCAAATAATCAAATTCCTGTTTATTATGTCTTTAATCTAACCAATGAACAAGGATTTGTAATTATTGCTGCTGAAGATGATGTATCGCCTGTACTTGGATATTCTCTCGAAAATGATTATTCCGGAGACGATCAGCCGCCTGCCTTATCAAATTGGCTGGATAATTATAAAGATCAGATACTTTTTGTCAGGGAGCACAATCTGAAAGCCACAAAAAAAATCCGAAACGAATGGAAAAAATATAGTTCAGGACCGGAAAATTTAGCATTAACAAAGGATTTTATTGAACCTATGATACAAACAGCCTGGGATCAGGATTGTTATTATAATGAACAATGTCCGGTAGATAATAACGGTGCTTGTGGGCATGCCAGGGTTGGATGTGTTGCTGTAGCAATGGCACAGATTGTGAAATATTATAGCTATCCTACACAAGGTACAGGATCACATGGTTATTATTCAACTTATGGATACTTATCTGTAGATTTTGGCGCAACAACTTATGATTGGGATGCTATGCCGGATTATATCACAGATCATAATTTTGATATTGCCCAAATTGGATATCATTGCGGGGTGGCTGTAGAAATGATGTATGGACCGAATGGTTCCGGTGCTTACTCAAGTTACGTAGGACCTGCTTTAATGAATTATTTTGGATATTCATCAGGGGCTACTCTTGAAAGTAAGGATTACTATTCTAATTCGGAATGGGAAGAATTACTTAGATCCGAACTGGATGAACTGAGGCCGATGTATTATAGTGGCTATGGGTCCGGTGGTCATGCTTTTGTTTGCGATGGTTACCAGGATGACAATCATTTCCATTTTAACTGGGGATGGGGCGGCTTGTATAACGGGTATTTCTATGTATCAAATCTTCATCCGGGTACTCACAATTATTCTGATTGGCAGCAAGCTTTGATAAATTTAAAACCTCCGGAACAACCTATTGCCAATTTCGATGCTAATACAACTACTGTGCTTACAGGTTGCAGCATAGATTATATCGACCTGTCAGAATACACACCTTCTTCATGGTCATGGACTTTTAACGGTGGAAATCCATCTTCTTCCAATGAACAAAATCCGGAAAATATTAATTATGAAATACCTGGTACTTATTCGGTTTCACTGACAGCAACAAATTGGAATGGTTCCGATACCGAAACAAAATCCGGTTTTATTACTGTTACCGATTATGCTTTACCTGTTACTGATTTTGAAGTTGATATTACAAATATATGCTTAGAAACAGCAGTGACTTTTACTGATAAATCACTTAACTCTCCTAACAATTGGCAGTGGTCGTTCGAGCCGAATACCGTAACTTATATGAACGGATCAAATTTCAATTCACAAAACCCTGAAGTGAAATTTGATGAACCGAAAGTATATTCGGTAACATTAACAGCAGAAAATTCAAATGGAAATAATTCTATAACAAAATCAAATCTGATAACAGCAGGAGGTTTGCAGTTGCCTTTTACTGAAACTTTTGAATTAGGAGAGTTTAAAAAATACTGGATAATTGAAAATCCCGATGATGATATAACATGGGATGGGTATTATAAGCTTTCGGGAAATCTTCCAAGCAGGAAAGCCGCCTGGATGAATTTCTATGAATATTCTTCCATAGGTCAAAGAGACAGGCTGATCAGTCCTGTTTTAAATTTTGCAGGATACTCTGTTGTTGAAATTTCATTTAAACATGCCTATGCTACTTATAGTTCATCAAGAAGAGATTCAATCATAATATATATATCAACAGATTGTGGAGCAATCTGGAACAGAATATTTGAGGCAGGTGATGATTTCGCTACGCATCTGCCGACTACTTCCGATTTTGTTCCTCAATACTCAAGTGACTGGTGTGGTGTTGGCTATGGCGATGACTGTCATACTATTGATCTTAGCTCATGGGCAGGAAGTCCGAATGTTTTGATTATGTTCGAATCATACAATGGGCATGGAAATATGATGTATATCGACGATATTGAAATTTATGGAGATCCGGTTATTATATCGGACGAAAATCGTTGTAATAAAAAAATTAGCATATATCCTAATCCAACTAATGGGATCATAAATATTTCCGGTATTAAATCAAATTCAAATACTTACTTGAAAGTAGCGGATATTTATGGTCGGATAATTCTTAAAGAAGCTATTTCTTCAGATAATAATACGCTTGATTTAAGCTTTTTGCCCAGGGGAATATATATTATTGAGTTATTCGGAGTGGGAACTTATCATGTTGAGAAAGTTATTCTTAAATAATAAAACGGATTTAATATTTCTTTAGATAAATTAGAAAACATTCTTGACCCAAAATTTATTAATTTTGAAGATAAATAAAATTTGTTCATTGAAATAAACAGGATTGATTTTAACTTCGCAAATCTACAATCGCCTGTCCCGTAACTTTAGTGTATCGGGGTTAATCATCATGTTAAAGATACTGTGTGAAAATACAATTTTTCGTTTAAAAGTCCGCTGAAGCGGACTGATAGTTGTCCTGTAACTGGCTTTAAATCACCATTATAAAGAATGGTGCTAATTTTATGTTTTCATACAGCCTATAAAGCATGGTGCTAGTTTTATAATAAAGATAGCACCACGCTTCAGCGTGGTGATCAGATATAAACAATATTATTAATAGTCCGCTTTAGCGGACTTTCTAAACTTTTATTTCTTATAAAAATTCATAAAAATGAAAAATATAAAAACATACATTATTTATAAAATATCATTAATTATTATGGTTTGCTTCTTTGTTGGTTGTGATCTTGATGTTGTTAACAAGTTCTACAATGATTTTGAATCTTTAAAAGAAGAAGATTACCAAGTTAAAGGGTGGTTACCAAATGAACTCTGCTTTAATTCATTAACTAATCTATATCATAGAAGTAATCTTGACTTAAACACTTTCATGTTACGATTTAATTTACCCCCAAATGACATTGCATTATTTAAGAGCTTGTTGTCTGAAACTGATATATCATTTAAAAAACCACATAGAATATGCATTCCAAAATGGTGGGATGACAAAGTAGATAATTTTAAAAAATTTGAATACAAAAAAAATGGATATGTTTATTATTATGCAATTGACGACTTAAATGGTATAATTTATAGCTGGGGGGGCTGGCAAGTAAATTTATAACTTCACAAGCATACTTATAATCTTTTTCCTTTTTTACTGAATAAAATTATGAGAAATTTTTTAATATTATTTGTTTTTTTACCAACAATTGCATTTAATCAGAATTATAATGATGTTCTTGATTCGATGATAATACTAAATAATGAATTTAATGAATATTTTAAATTACAGGAAGATCAACAGGATTTCTCAAAATATCAAAATATAAGACATCGCTTAGAATCATATCACGAACAAAAGTTTTTTGCAAAGCTTGATACTTTTACAATACTTGTTGAACAAGGTGATACTAATTTAATAAGCGATATAATCCTAAATAAAATTTGTCACATATTTAACAAAACCAGTTGTCCATAGAATCTATTCTTCTCGCTTTGCATTTTGTACAAAGATAAATATTTTTTAAATCAAAATAATTAACTTTGGAAATTAAAAACCGTGTAAGAAAACGGTGTTTACATTAACCTTTTAATCAAAATACTATGAAAACCAAACTTCATTTTACATT
>JAUXFX010000250.1 GCA_030622635.1 Bacteroidota bacterium | reverse complement strand
CCATACGGACTTCCTTTGGTCGTTTGAATTTTGGTGCTTGTAATTTGTTATTTTTAAAAAATTCTAAATACTTAGTTTATGGACAGACTCACTTATTATGAAGAAGTTATTCCCCTATCATCTTATCCATAGCTTTTTGAAATTCTTCAGGTTTTTTGGTGCCTATCAAAAATTTTTTCCCGTTTTTTAAAATAAATTGCATGCCCATATTTCCGCTAACATTTAATGCTTTTCCTTTTCTGCCAATACGAATACCCCATCCACCATACTCGGAAAGAGGTTTGTATTGCCTTGAATAATATTTTTCAATTTCTTCAGGTTCAATTTTTTTGAATTTAAACTGGATAGGGAATAATTTGTAATAAACAGCATCTTTTCTTACTTCTGTGATCAAAGTCAGTTTAAAAATCAGGATTAACGGAGAGATAACTACCAATCCTATTAAAATCAATCCTAAATCAGAAGCAGGTTTATTACCGAATGGAATGCCCAAAAATATCTGTTGCACAATTCCCCATATCCAAATACCTGCTAAAGCCGAAAGAAGTATCCATAACCAAAGTTGTTTGAATTTTTGGGTTTCTTTGAAATATAATCTTTTCATAGTTGATAATTTTAAAAATGGTTCAAAGTTGTTTTTTGTGGGAAAATTATTATTTCCGCTTTAAAAAAGTTTCTTAAAATCAGCCCCAGTCGGACTCTGGAATATCCTCAGATCAAATTGTGGTACCACAGATATAACATGATCAAAAATATCTGATTGTATATCTTCATATTTTGCCCATTCCTGTATTTTGCTGAAAACATAAATTTGAACAGGAATGCCATACTCAGTTGGTTGTAGCTGCCTGACCAAAAATGTCATTGTATCACTGATTTTTGAATCATGATGAAGATAGGCTTTTAAATAAGCTCTGAATATACCAAGATTTGTTTGTCTTCGTCCGTTAACCAAAACCGAATTATCAATATTATATTTAGTATTATATTCTTCAACTTCTTTATTTTTATTATCAATATAATCCGAAACGAACTGAAATTTTCTAAAACGTTCAAGCATTTCAGGTGTGCAGAATTTAACGCTTTCCATGTCAATATTTATTGAACGTTTTATTCTTCTGCCACCGGATTCTTCCATACCGCGCCAGTTTTGAAAATAATCGGTAACCATAGCATAGGTTGGAATGGTCGTGATTGTTTTATCCCAGTTTTGAACTTTTACACTTGTGAGTGAAATATCAATTACAGTTCCGTCTGCTCCGTATTTGTGCATTGCAATCCAATCGCCAATTTTTACCATGTTATTTGAGGTTAGCTGTATTCCTCCGACAAATCCCAGAATAGGGTCTTTAAAAACCAGCATTAATATTGCAGAGAATGCACCAAATCCTGCAAGCCAGCCAAAACTTGATTCTCCGAGAAGTATTGAAATTACTAATACTATGGCAAAAGTATAAAGAATGATTTTTGCTACCTGTAAATAACCTTTTATAGGTTTTGATTTTGAGATTTCAAAATTCTGATAAATATGATGCAGCGCATTTAAAAAAGAACTAATTGCAGAAACACTAACCGCCACCATTAAAATTTGTAATGTTTTTTGAAAAATATTAATTGTAATTGGATAATCGGAAAGCAGGTATGGTGAAAAAAAGTTTATAATTAATAAAGGTATAAGATACGATATCCTGGTAAGGACTTTTCGTTTTATCAAAACATCATCCCATTTGTTTTTTGATTTTTTAACAAAAGCGTGAACTATCTTTATCAGAATTTTCTTTACGAGAAAATAAACAATAAAACTTAAGAAAATTATTATAATTAAACCTGCATAATCTTCAAATATTTTTGCAGTATGTTCTGATAAACCGAGTTGAATTAACCACTCTTTAAATAAGTTAGATAAATATTTAAACATTTCAAAATATTTTTAATGATTTGATTATTCCTCCGGAGCAAACATCGGATCCCATGGCGGAAGTTTGATTGCTTTTTGTTCTAAGATTTTTAAAGTTTTTTTATCAATATATTTTTTATTTATCACAAGCCGGAACAAATATTCGGCAAACCATTCATCTGTCATCGTTAAAAAACCTTTATTGCATTTTTCGGCTCCCCAACTGTTTTCCAACAGCCATTTATCAATTTTTTTGTTTTCGTCAATATTTAATCCGATAAGAGCCATACCGTGTGTTGAGCTGCTTTCAAAAGTTTGAATACGTTGCTTTTTGTCCATGCCGAATTTTACACCCATCAAATCATCATAATCATAGTTATTAATGTCAAGAGTGCCATAAGTAGAATTAAGCTGCTTTCCCACATCACATGAAAAGTACATTGCTGTACTATCCAAAATTGAAACTTTTGCAAATTCCTTGATTTTTTCAATAGGCAGATTGATATATTTCCAGTTATAACCTTCATACATGCTTCTGTCGTATTCAATTTCATAAAGTTGATTATAAGGTCGTGAAGGGTCATTCATGAACATAACAAAATCTTTCAGGTTGATACCAATAGTTTCCTCATAAAATTGTTTTGGTGTATAAGTTTTCGGCTCGCTGATTTTATCATCCTTATCTTTATATTGCCAGATAAATTCAGTTGGTGGTTCGCTAAGGTTTAATACAAGCATTCTGTAAATTTCGGAAAGCATCTCAATTTTTCGTTTTTTGATTGATTCTGTTTCAGCTTTATTCTGATACATTTCTCTTAACTCCATTCCGTCTTCTTTTAATTTTCTGCGAATCAGTCGCGACATCATACTTGTTTTTTCGCTTTGAAAGGTTTCGGGCATAACAGATTTAGGGACAACACCGTATTTTTCAACAATATCGGCAAATGTTGTCCACTGTCCACCATCATTTATCGGGTGCTTGAACAGCCAGACAACAGTTCTGTCATCCATAGGTTTATCGCTTGTGGCAATGATTGCCTCAAGGAATAAATTTGATTTTTCAAGCTGGTCCCAGAAAAATGAATAATTATGTGAGAAATCAAAATCAGGTAAATTATATTTTTCAATAATAGCAGGACGCATAGTGTTTAATCCTGTAAACAGCCAACAGCGACCTGTTGATTTTTGATTGGTAATACCGGTGGTTTTTATTTTATTTGAAAAATAATGATTGACTTTTCCTGCATTCTCCCTGTTTAGTGCCAGTTTTTTTATTTCATTATTTGTTACTGCATTGATTAATGCACGTGTATCTGCATTGTTTTCAACGGATTTTTTTATTTCTTTCAGAACATCATCAGATATTCCACCTTTTCCTAAATCCTGGCTAAAGCTGATAACTGCCATTGCTGAAAATATAAATGCTAATGTTAAAATTTTATTTTTTTTCATATTTTATTTTTTTCATATTATCAAGTTTATCAATGATAGTTAAAATGCTTATAGTAATTTATATTTCTCAAGGTTAATCATGGAAATAAACCCCTATACAGGAATTAAT
>JAUXFX010000206.1 GCA_030622635.1 Bacteroidota bacterium | reverse complement strand
TGTTATGTCATCAGAAGAATTATCATAAGGAATATAATCAATTTCCCTGTTTTTATAATTATATTTAGTACAGATTTTAATTTCGTCAAACGGACTTAATACATCGGCTTTCATCATCATCAGGCTGTCAATTCCGTTAAGCATTATTGAATATTTTAAAGCAGGAATATCCAACCAGCCGCAACGCCTCGGACGTCCGGTTGTAGAACCGAATTCATTACCTGATATCCTAAGTATTTCTCCGGTATCATTTTTTAATTCTGTAGGAAAAGGACCACTTCCAACTCGTGTACAATATGCTTTGAAAATGCCAAATACTTTTCCGATTTTATCAGGTGCTATACCCAGGCCCGAACAAACACCCGCTGTAATTGTATTAGAGGAAGTAACGAATGGGTAAGAGCCAAAATCAATATCAAGCAATGTACCCTGGGCACCTTCGGCTAAAATTGCTTTACCGCTTTGAATGCTTTGATTTATAAAATACTCGCTGTCAATTTGTTCTATTTGTTTAATCATTTCAAGAGCTTGAAGCCATTTTTCTTCATATTCCTCATATGGTAACCCTTCAATTAAATAATCCTTGTAATTAAACTTGTGCATATTAATTATCCTGAAATGCTTTTTTTTAAGATTTTTAAATTTATTTATAAAATCTATATTGTTTATATCGCCTACACGAATTCCGTTTCTTGAAATTTTATCGGTATAAGCGGGACCTATTCCTTTTAAGGTTGAACCGATCTTTAACTTACCTTTAGCTGTTTCATAGGTTGCATCAAGTAGTCTGTGTGTTGGCACAATCAAATGAGTTTTTTTCGAAATCAACAAATTTGCAAAGACATCAATATTACTATCTTTTAAATTTTCGATTTCCTTACTCAAAATGTAAGGGTCAACAATTACACCGTTCCCGATAATATTTAGTGTATTTTTATTAAAAATTCCTGAAGGGATAGTATGCAAAATAAACTTTTTACCATCAAACTCAATAGTATGTCCTGCATTGGGTCCTCCCTGAAAACGGGCAACAATATCATATCCGGGTGTTAAAACATCTACAATTTTCCCTTTGCCTTCATCACCCCACTGAAGTCCTAATAAAACATCAACTTTCATCCTGTTTGATTTTTAAAATATTTTATTTATTAATCTATTGCATGCTCTGATAACATATATTCGCGAACCCATTTTCATTATTCCATCATTCCATTATTCCTTTTTACAATGTTATCTTTTGGTTTTCCGTAAAAAGTCAAAGAATGATGACTAATCTCAACATTAAATAATTTCTCAACCGAAGCCTGAATTTCCTGTATTCTCGGGTCGCAAAATTCCATGATCTTTCCATTGCTTATGTCAATAAAATGATCGTGCTGTTTAAACCTGAACGAGCGTTCAAATTGGGCACAATTATTACCAAATTGATGTTTGATAACCAAATTGCAATTAAGCAATAACTCAATTGTGTTGTATAATGTAGCTCTGCTAACCCTGTATTTGTTATTTTTCATCGTGATATACAATGTTTCAATGTCAAAATGCCCGTCAGTGTTATAAATCTCTTTTAAAATCGTATATCTTTCCGGAGTTTTTCTGTGACCTCTTTTTTCTAAATATTCAGTAAATATTTTTGTAGCAGCATCTATGGTTTCATTGTTTGCACTTTTCATCTTGATAAAATATTAGTTTTCTGATTATTTATTATTTCAGCATAAAGATAAAGAAAATTTCTTTATTATTATTTGGTATAAATAAAAATAATTAATAAATATTTTTAAAAAAAGCTCAGTATATTAATAATCAAGGGCTTAATACATTTACATGGAATTATATTGGTGATTCAGATACACGGCTTAACCGGATAATTTTTTTTATTTGCTTGTTTTCTTTAAGTTTATTAATTAATTCATTCAGGTTTTCTGTATCATGGACGTATATCATCAGGGTTGCTTCAATATAACCTTCCGAACTTTCTAAGTGTAATGAGCGTATATTTAATTTTAACTGAAATGAAACAATATTTGTTATAGTGCTAATAAAGCCAATACTATCAATTGCTGTGATTTTAATTCCGGCTAAAAATGCAATTTTATCTTTTTTCCTCCATTTTGCTTTAATAATTTGGTTTGCATAGCGCGACATAAATTGTATTGCCTTCGGGCAGTTAGTCCTGTGAATCCGAATAGGTTCATTTAATGATATTAGTCCGATAATATCATCCCCGGGTATAGGATTACAACAAGATGAAATAATATAATCCAATTTGCTAATATTCCCTTCCAAAAGTATAGATTTCGGTTTGTTTTTAATTTTTTCCAATATTGTTTCTGACAATGATTCTGCTTTTTGAATTTTAGGTTTTGTAAAGGGAAGCTTTATATATTGTAACCAACTACTTAATTCAGGGTTTTGTAAACTGTTTTTTACTTCTTTGTATCCAATATTGTCTTTTGCAATAAAATAAAACAGATCAATTGAACTTGGTAAATTAATATTTTCCTGCAGTTTGCTGATATTATGTTTTATGAATTCAATATTAAGTTGATTAAAAATCTTTTCAAGTTTTTTTTCACCTTCTTTTTTAAAGGTTTTTCTATTTTTTTTGATGGCTTCTTTTATCCGTGATTTGGCACGTGCGGTTATAACAAAACTAAACCACTTTTCTTTTGGTGTCTGGGTTTTAGATGTGATTATTTCAACCTGATCACTATTTTTTAATTTATGATGCAGCGGAACCAATTTATGATTTATTTTTGCAGCTATACTATTGTTACCAATTTGTGTATGAATACTATATGCAAAATCAAGTGCTGTTGAGCCGTTTGGCAAACTTTTTAATTCACCTCTGGGAGTAAAAATATAAATCTCATCTGAAAACAAGTTCATTTTAAAGTCACTCAGAAAATCAAGAGCATTTTCTTCGTCACTCCTGAGCAGTTCTGTTATATTTTTCATCCATTCGTCCAAGCCACTTTCCCTGTTTTGATATGATTTAAATTTCCAGTGGGCTGCATAGCCTCTTTCAGCAATTTCATTCATACGGGTTGTCATAATTTGTGCTTCAACCCATTTACCTGTCTGGCTCATAACTGTAGTATGAAGAGCTTCATATCCGTTGGCTTTAGGAAGGGATATCCAGTCACGTAATTTTTTGGGATTAGGGCGATAGTGGTCGGATATGATTGAATAAACTTTCCAGCAATCAATTTTTTCAGATTCAATTGGTGTGTCAATAATTATTCTAACTGCAAAAATGTTAAATATTTCTTCAAAAAGAATTTCTTTTTTCTTCATTTTTTCCCAGATAGAATATATTGAGCTATAATGTGGTTCAATCCGGTATTTAATGCCTTGTTTAATGAAATCTTTTTTAAGGGGAAAAGTAAATTTATTTATAAACCTTGTACGTTGTTTTGAAGTTTCTTTAATTTTTTTTGAGATTGTAGAATAAATATCAGGTTCTGTATATTTTAATGAAAGGTCTTCGAGTTCACTTTTAATGGCATCCAATCCAAGTCTGTTAGCTAAAGGGGCAAATAAATATAAGGTTTCAGAAGCAATTTTCAATTGTTTTTCCTTAGGCATAATGTCGGATGTTCTCATGTTGTGAAGGCGGTCGGCTAATTTTATCAAGATTACCCGTGTATCTTCCGACATTGTTTGCAACATTTTTTTAAAATTCTCAGCTTGCATTGAAGGAGTTGAATAATCAGATATTTTATCAATTTTAGTAAGTCCGTCAATAATTTTTGCCACTTCTTCACCAAAAGAATTCTTTATATCCGATAAAGTATAATCAGTATCCTCAACTACATCATGAAGTAAAGCACAAATTATGGAGGTGATTCCTAATCCGATTTCTCCTGCAGCAATTCGGGCAACATCAAGAGGATGGTAAATATACGGTTCACCCGTTTTCCGGCGCATATCCTTATGAGCTTCAACAGCCATATTAAATGCTTTGCGTATCAATTGCCTGCTTTTAGGGGTTTTATGAACTTGTAAAGCTCTTAACAAATTCCTGTATCGTTTTAATATTTCTTTTTTTTCTATTTCAGGATCAGGAATGTACATGTATTCTTTATAATTAATAAATTAAATAATATTGGTATCTATTCATATTAGTGTCTTGTTATTTCCAGTTTATCTGGATTAGGATTAACAAAATTAAGTAAAATCAGAATAGAAATAATTAAAAAATAATATTATTTAAAATAATCTGTAATAACAATCAAGAATTTTTGTAATTTTGGTATAAATTTTGAAACATTCAAAAGAATGAAAAAACTATTATTATCAGTAATATTATTTTTTACAATTCCTTTTGCTTTTGCAACACACCAAAGGGCAGCAGAGATTATTTATAAACACATGAATAATCTTACCTATGAAGTAAGAATTATTACTTATACAAGAGATAATATTGCAAATGATCAACGTGATTATTTGCCAATTAAGTGTGGTGACGGTTCAATTAAAGAAATACCAAGAATAATAAAAGACATAAACGGTGATATGGTTTATAATGAATATTTAGGCACTCACACATATTCAGCTCCCGGAACTTATATGCTTTCAATGGAGGACCCAAACAGAAATTATGGAGTGGTAAATATTCCTAATTCGATAAATGTCCCGATATATGTTGAAACCGAACTTGTGATAAATCCATTTCTCGGATATAATAGTTCTGTTGTTTTGTTAAATCAGCCTATTGATTATGGTTGTGTTAACAAAGTGTTTGTGCATAATCCCGGTGCATACGATATTGACGGCGATAGTCTCTCATACAAGCTTGTTGAATGCCGCGGTGCTGAAGGATTAGTGATACCGGGTTATACACTTCCTGCTGCTTCACATTCTTTTACTTTAAACTCCCGAACAGGTGATGTTATCTGGGATAGTCCACTTATTCAGGGTGAGTATAATATTGCTTTTTTAATAGAAGAGTGGAGAAACGGAGTGAGGATAGGGTATGTAACACGTGATATGCAAATACAAATCGTCACTTGTAGTAATGACCCACCTGTTATTGAATGTATTTCAGACACCTGTGTTGAAGCCGGAACCACACTGGAATTTGATGTTTTGGCTATTGATCCTGACGGAAATTATGTAGAAGTCACTGCATCCGGAGGGCCCTTTGAGCAAAGTCAAAGTCCGGCATCAATTTCTCCTGACCAAAATCCTGCACCTGATACGGCTGATATAATATTTACATGGAATACTGTTTGTAATCATGTTCAAAAATATCCTTATACAGTTACTTTTAAAGCTGAAGATACTGACACGGTA
>JAUXFX010000222.1 GCA_030622635.1 Bacteroidota bacterium | reverse complement strand
TTCATCCCTTTATATTTGCGGTCTATCCAATAATCTTTTTTTACAGTCATAATATCAGTGAGGTATATTTTAGTTCCACATTTCTCTCTCTCGGCATATCTTTGATAGTTTCAATATTTTTTTGGTTTATATTTAATCTGATTTTAAAAAATAAAAGAAAATCTGCAATTGTTGTCACAGTGCTTATATTTTTCTTCTTTTCATACGGACGTGTTATTCAGCTTTTTGAAGGTAAAGAGGATTTGCTATTACCTGTTGCCAATTATTTTCTTATTTCTCTTGTTTTTTTAATTTGGATATTTCTGATAATATTAATAAAAAGATCAAAAAAGGACTTTAAAATAGCCACAAAAATATTAAATATAATAGCTGTTATTTTATTGTTTTTAAATGTTATGAACATTGTTTTGTATGAATTAAGCAGGAAAAAAATACAACTCACAAAAATAAACGAATCAAAAACCGGTATAACAAACGACAGTATAATTAAGGAATCACATCCTGATATTTATTATATTCTTTTAGATGAATTTGCCAGTTCTTCAACTATTAAGGATATTTTTGATTATGATAATTCAGATTTTGAAAAATTTCTTTTAGATAAAGGATTTTTTATCGCTCACGAATCAAAAATTAATACCGTAAAACCATGGACGCCTTTAAGAATGGCATGTATATTAAATATGGAGCAAATTAAATCGAATGAAATTAATCAATGTTTTAAATTAATAAAAAACAGCAAGGTTGTTGATATTTTGAAATCAAAAGCTTATACTATTTATTATTTCCCGATGCGTTATTACGAAGAAAAATCTTTGCCTATGACCAAGGCAGATTCTACCTTTGGAACTTCATTTGGAAAATATAAAGGACCTGTTTATAAACTTAGTAATTTCAATAATGAATTGCTAAAGACAACTGTTTTTAGAAAATTTATTAAAGATTATTACCGGAAGAGTTTGGCAGATGATAAAAAATATGATAATATTTATGCAAATTATATAAGTTTTACCTTTAACAAACTGAAAAAAATACCCGAATATCAGAGCCCGAAATTTATTTATGCACATATTGAATGCCCCCATAATCCTTATGTTTTTGATAGAGATGGCAAACGAATAGGTATAAAGTGGGATGGAGAAAAGTACTATCTTGATCAATATATTTTTACTACAAAAATAGTAGAAGAAACAATTAATGAAATTCTTAAAAAATCAGTAGAACCACCTGTAATTATAATACAATCCGACCATGGAACATTTCAAAAGAAAGGGGATGGTAAAATATGGGTTGGTACTAAGCCCGAACATACACAAAATATTTTTAATGCTATTTATTTGCCTGGCATTGATTATGAATTTCTAAATGATTCATTAATACCTGAAAATACTTTCCGCATAGTATTTAATTCATATTTTAATACAAATTATGAATTGATAGAGAAATAAGCTTAATGTGAATCCTGAATAAATTTTTCTTTCCAACCAACGATTGCTGCTGGAAGTGTATGTGCAATATAAAGCAAACATACCGCAATTACTACATCTACCGGACCCTGTTCCGCAATGGCAAAACCATATACAATCACCAGTACGATAATGGTAAAAACACTGTATGAATACTTAAGCGAATTTAGCATAACCTGTTTCATCTTATTGTCCTCCTATTTTATTTTTAAGTTCGATAATTTCTTCAATCAATGGTTTTAATGGCTCGGTCGAAAAGATAAGCTCAACAGGTAGTCCGAAATATTCACTTATTTTAAAAGCCAGGTCAAGGCTCGGATTGTACTCTTCCCTTTCTAAGTACCCGACAGTTTGAAAATTCACACCGATTATTTCAGCTAATTCTTTTCTTGAAATATTTCTTTCTTTCCTGAGAACTGTTATTCTGTTGTATAATTTTCGTGATTTCATATAACCATGTATATTAAATATAATTTTAAAATGCAAATATAATATAAAAAATTGTAAATATACAACAAAAAATGTAAAAAAATTAACATTAATTTGTAATGGAATGATTTTTAATATGTTATAAATGGAAAAAATATGATGATGTCAATCGCTATTTCGATATGTGTATTCTGAATTGGAAAACTGTTGAATTTTTATTCTGCACTCATAATTGAATCAGAAACCCTGAATCCCGAATCTTTCAATCTGTTTCTGAAATTATGCGAATAGCTGATGTAGATAAAAACAATACCTCGGAAATTTCTACTGGTGTTGATTCCTGAGCAAGTCATTAACAGTTTTTACCGGATTAAAGGTTATGATAGGTGTTTCAACAAAAACCGTTATCCAGTCAGCCATAGCACCGTTCCATAAACCGGGTAATTCCTGTGCTTTAAGGTTTTTGCCATTTTTTGACTTTACCGAAATAAGACCTGTTGAAGTATCAACATATTTCTTCAGGTCAAAAGGTTCTCCTTTGTAATTTCTGACGCCGCATACAAGGTCAACAGGATTGAAATAAGTGGATTGTTGAACAATATTATTTTGTTTTGGATTTTTTAGATCAATTTGTGAAGATTCAACAATTTGTAGTGAGTTTTCGCCTTTTGAATTCCTTATCCGGAAAGGACCTCCACCGGGTTCTCCTTCGTTTTTTACCATACCGCAAACCCGCATGGGACGGTTAAGCTTATCAAATAAATATTTTGTTTTTTTGGATTTTGTCAGATTTTTAAAATTATCTCCAATTTTAATTTCTAATTTATTTTCAGCGAAATTTTCAATTTCATCAAGCTGGCTATTGTTTAGATTAGCTTTTTCAAGCATTTTAAGGTATTCAAAAGTCTTTTTCCGGAGTTTTAATAAATATCCGGCAATTACTTTTTTATATAAATATGTAGGTTCTCGTAGTTTGTCAGGTACAATGTTATCAATATTTTTAACAAAAATTATTTCTCCTTTAAGGTCATTCAGGTTTTCAATCAATGCACCATGCCCGCCCGGACGGAATAATAAACTTTCGCCTTGTTCCCTGAAAGGTTTATTATCCATATCAACGGCAATAGTATCGGTTGAAGATTTTTGTATTGAAAAATCAATATTAAATTTTACATTGAAATATTTTTCATATTTCCCTTTTACCCTGTTAACTTCCTCAATAAATTCTTCTTTATGTTCAGGCGAAACCGTAAAATGAATGGCAACATTATTATTCTTATCTTTACAATAAACAGCTCCTTCAACCAAATGCTCTTCAACCGACATACGTGAGCCATCAGGATAATTATGAAATTTCAGTAAGCCTTTCGGAAGTTTTGCATAATTCAATCCTTTTTCCGAAAGTAAAAAATCAATTACAGTTACAAAATCTTTGCTTTTAATACATTGTTCGATATTAAGTCCGTGTTTGAGCATAACGGCTTTTAGATCATCATAAAAGGCAAAGTTTTTTATTTTATCAAAGAAATTGTAAACAGAATTGAAACTTTTGTCTTTAAGAAAATTTTTATAGTCTTCATCAGTACCTTTGTAATTATCCCTGAATTCAAACAGATGCTTAAACATACGGCTGGCAGCACCTGAAGCAGGTACAAATTTCAAAATATTTTTGTTTTTGGCATTTTCCGTATAGAAATCAGAAAGTTCTTTTGTTTCTTTTTTATTAAAAAACATTATACCATTTTGCCTTGTCGCAGGAGCAATTAGGTTAATATAAGGGAAACCCTGTTTAAAATTTTCGATTTGAAAATCAATTGTTTGCAGGTCAATTCCTTTAGATTGGATTTGTTTAAGGTCCTTTTCGTTGAACATATTGAATTGGTTTAAGAAAAAAGTGTGTAAAGTTATATTTTTATTGTTAAATTATAGGCATTATGGATTACGAATTAAGATTTTAGATTTTAGATTTAAGAATTTAGATTTACGAATTTAGATTTACGAATTACGCCTCTCGTCTTCGCTACTAATGACAACTATAGTGCATTGGGTTGTATGTCTGGCGATTATGGTTTTGAGTAATTTTTTTATTTTACTTTTTTCTTGAAAAAAAGTAACAAAAATTCAAGGCTGCTGAAAATTTTCTACAAAAATATTCTACTAAAACGCATCCATACGGACTTGCTTCACATCGTAAACTTTACTATTTCTGAATAAACTAACTGAATGATTTAGTGTTGTTTATTTCTTTATCTGTTTACATTTCCGGCCAATATCAGTTTAAAAGGCCAAATAAGTTCTTCGCAGATTTTTTTGTTTTGTTTGGAATTTGAATATTGAAATTTATCCATCCACCCGTACGCCACTTTGCCTCTGGTTCGTCTTCGCTCACCATGACTCATAATTTATTAAACAGGATAAAGTCAAACTGAGCGTAGACGAAGTTTTCTGACTGCCCTTGCAACTGCTGCTATGTTTCTTGTCATTCTAAATTCTCAATTCTCAAATCTCAAATCTCAAATCTCAATTCTACATTCATTATACTTTGTCAAAGAACCGCCTCCATCCCGTATTTACGGAATTTCGGCGGATAAAACCAAATTTCCTGCCTTTGATTAAAGGTCATTTTCTCATTCAATCATTCA
>JAUXFX010000246.1 GCA_030622635.1 Bacteroidota bacterium | reverse complement strand
GGATTAAATTACAGTTTAAAACTCTCGGAAAAATGGATTAAAAAAATTCTTGAAAAAGGTTTTGATTGCGGTGTTCATGGAATTGCTTTTCAAAACCAAGCAGATATTGACATGGAATACAAAACTTTCAGGGAAATATCAGGATTGGATAAATTCGGTATCAGAATGCATTATCTGAGAATGGATACAAATACTTTTGAACTTCTTTCAAAAGCTAATTATATTTTTGATTCAAGTATTTATTCGATGGGCTCTCCATACAAGACCGGCAATTTATGGGAATTCCCGTTAAATATCATGGACGGCTTTGAAATAGAGGCAGGGAAAAAATGGCAAAGTAAAAATTTATCTCAGGCAAAAGAAAGCACATTAAAAAGAATTGAACTTGCTGAGAAGAAAAAATTAGAATACCTGACAATTTTATTTCACGACCGGTATTTTAACAGTAGTTTTAAAACATGGATGGATTGGTATTGTTGGTTAGTTAATTGGCTTAAACAAAATAATTTTCAGTTTATTAATTACAGAACAGCTATTGAAGAATTAAGAAAATAATATGAAACTCCTTATTCTTACACAATATTTCCCTCCTGAAGTTGGTGCTCCGCAGAACCGCCTGTATGAACTTGCTGTAAGACTTAAGAAAAAGGGTGTTGATATAACTATACTTACTGCAATGCCTAATTATCCACAAATGGAAATTTATGATGGCTATAAAAGAAAATGGTATTATTATGAGGAAATTGATGGTTTAAAAATTCATCGTTCATGGATATTTGTTAAAAAAAACAAATCCATATTCTTCAGATTAATGAATTATTTCTCATTTGTATTTTCTTCGTTATTTACCGGTTGGTTTAAGTTGCGAAAATTTGACTTCATTTTATGTGAATCCCCACCTTTGTTTTTGGGTATTACAGCATACATATTAAAAAGATTGAAAAAATCGAAACTAATATTTAATGTATCAGACCTTTGGCCCGAGAGTGCTGAAAAATTAGGTTTGGTTAAAAATAAATTCTTCCTGAAACTATCAACAAGATTAGAAGAATTCACTTATAAACATTCTGAATTAATTACCTGTCAAACACAGGGTATTGTCAATAATATTTCGGAAAGATTCCCTGATAAAAAAATATTCTGGCTAAAAAATGGTGTTGACCCTGATTTTTATTGTCCTGATAAAATTAAAGATAACTGGCGTAAAAAAAATGCTTTTAAAAACAATGACCTGATTTTTTTATATGCCGGTATTTTAGGCTATGCTCAAGGATTGGAAGTAATTTTAAAAGCCGCTTTTCGTTTAAAAGATAAAGAGAATATTAAATTTGTTTTTTATGGCAATGGACCGGAAAAGGAAAAATTAATTAAAATTAAAACTGAACATAGTCTTAAAAATGTGTATTTTTATGACCCGGTTCCAAAATCTGATTTGCCATACATTATTAAAGGAATTGATGCAGCCATAATTCCTTTAAAGCGTTTAGAACTTTTTAAAGGTGCTATACCTTCAAAAATATTTGAAAATTTATCTATGAAAAAACCCATATTACTTGGTATTGAAGGTGAGGCAAAAGAATTACTGATTGATGAAGGTAAATGTGGTTTGGCATTTATCCCTGAAGATGAAAATGATCTGTATGAGAAAATTCTTACTCTATATAATTCAAGAAATTTAATTGATGAATTAGGAGAAAACGGGCGGCAATACGTGAGTAAAAATTTTAACAGGGATGTTATTATTGATGATTTTTACAAATTTATTATGTTTGCAAGAAAACGCCAATAACTGCTTGATGCTGAGAAAAAACATAGAATTTTTATAAAGAAAGTCTTGGTAATTAATCAGAATAGCACCATGCTTTAGTATGGTGGTTTAAATAAAAATTATCTTAATCTTTAGCCCGCTTTCAGAGGGCTTTAAAAAATTATCTGAAGAATATAATGAATGGAATTATTGATGATTAAATATTTTTAATAAAGCCTGCTAAAAGCAGGCTAACCAATAGATTTATCTATATGATCACTAATATGATAAAGAAAAAAGTAATTTTTAGTTATACATATTTTTACCTGGTTTTATTACTGGTTCTTTTTATTCCTTTATATAAAAAGTTTATACCCTATTTGGCCGGTTTAATAGTTCTTAACTGGGTTATTGAGTTTGATTTTATCAATAAGTTTAAAAGACTTGTTAATGACCGCAATCGCTTATGGATTCTTTCATTTTCGGTATTGTATATTTTTTATTTAATCGGTATGTTTTATTCATCAAATATTAATTATGCTTTATTTGATTTGGAAGTAAAACTTACGCTTTTATTGTTTCCTTTGGTATTCTCAACTATTGATCAATCAATTTTCACACCAAGAAGAATTGTATATGTTTTTGCAGTTTTTGTTGCAGGATGTTTTATCGGAACTTTAGTATGTTTTGGAAATGCTGTTTATAATTTTATCCAAACAAATTCTGTTGACAATTTTTATTATATGAATCTTTCAATATTTCATCATTCGGGCTATTTTGCAATGTATCTGAATTTTGCAATTGCTCTGATAATTTATTTTTTGTTTACAAACTGGAAACATAATTTAAACAAATGGAAAATTGGTGCATTAAGCTTATTAATAATTTATTTTATCATTTTCATTATACTATTAAGTTCTAAAGCAGGAATGCTTACTCTTATCATTATATTTTTACTCACAGTAAGTTATTTGATTATTTTTGAAAAGAGGTACTATCAGGGAGCACTGATTTTTTTGATGGTTTGTGTTTTATTTACAGGAGCTTTTAAATTGTTCCCAAAATCATTAAATAGAATAATCATAGCACAGGAAGTTGTTGAAAACAGACATCAGATTGAATCCGGCACAAGTGAGGGAACTGCCGATAGATTATTGATTTGGGAGAATTCTCTTGAGATTATTCGGAATAATTTTTTATTCGGTGTTGGAACAGGTGATGTTAAAGACAATTTACTTGAGAAATACAAGGAAAATGAAATTACTTTTGCTGAAGAGCTGGAATTTAATGCTCATAATCAGTACTTGCAGACTTTTATCTCTCTTGGTTTGTTTGGATTTTTAATACTTTTATTAACGTTAATCTTACCCTTTGCTTATGCTATTAAGAACAAGCAGTTTATTTATTTATTTTTTCTTATAATTTTCTCTTTGAATTTGTTAGTAGAATCAATGTTTGAAACTCAGGCAGGTGTGGTTTTTTATGCTTTTTTTAATTCATTTTTATTATTTATCAGAAAAAGCCCTGATGAGAAATAAACTATTTGAACAGAAACAAATACGTACTATTTGGAACGAAAACAAAGAAAAATTGTATTTTTGAAAAGGAGTAGTTTAGTAAAATAGATATTGGTTGTTTACTTGTGTCTTAATTCCGAATATTTCAGATTAAATGTCCCTATACAAAAACAAATACCGCATAGAATCAAACAGGTGGCAGTTTTGGGATTATTCTGCGCCGGGGTCGTATTTTATTACGGTATGTGTTCAGGATAAAAAAAACATATTAGGCAGGATTGAAAACCGTAAAATGATATTATCCGATGCCGGAAAAATTGTATCTGATTTTTTTACAGAAATACCAACCTATCATAAACGTATTGTTTTAGACGAATGGATTGTAATGCCTAATCATTTTCATT
>JAUXFX010000183.1 GCA_030622635.1 Bacteroidota bacterium | reverse complement strand
TTTGATGTTAAATGTTTGAAGTTACAAAGTTTATAAAATTCAACGTCAAACTTCAAACATCAAACTTCAAAGCAATTAATTACAACTAATGACTATCTAATGACTATTGAATAACCATTGAATGACTGTATAATAAACAATAAATTTTAAAAACATCCACAATCCCGGGTACCCGGTAGGGAATAAAATTTTTTATCACCCAATGAACATTGACACAATAAAATCGCTGATATTAAAACAATTCCCATACAAAACTACTTCGGGTCAGAAAACATTGATTAACAAATTAGCCGACTTTTTAATAAACGGTGATAAAAACTCCCTTTTTCTATTAAGAGGTTATGCAGGGACAGGAAAAACCACGATCGTCAGTTCGCTGGTGAAGATACTGCCTGCTATAAATAAGAAATCGGTTTTACTTGCCCCCACAGGTAGAGCTGCCAAAGTGCTTTCAGCATATTCCGGCAAGAAAGCATTTACTATCCATAAAAATATTTATTTTCCCAGAACAACTAAAGATGGGAGAATCGCTTTAACACTTAAACAAAACCATTATAAAAATACTCTGTTTATTGTTGATGAAGCTTCAATGATACCCGACAACTCAAAAGTTACTGATATTAGTTTGTTTGCACAAAAAAGTTTACTCGACGACTTAATTAAATATGTTTATGATGGTGAAGATTGCAGGTTGATATTTATTGGCGATTCAGCCCAATTGCCACCGGTTGGCTTAAGTATCAGTCCTGCACTTGATAAAAATTTCCTGCAGAATTCTTATGATATCTCCATTTTTTCTTATGAATTAAAAGAAGTGATGCGGCAATCTTTAAAATCGGGTATTCTTGCCAATGCAACAAACATCAGGCATAAAATAAATAACAAAAAATATGAATTTCCTTTTTTCTTCTTAAAATCATACGATGATATTGAAAAAATCACTGGCACTGAACTTGAAGACTTACTAAACGATACTTACTCAAAATACGGCAGTGAAAATACTATTGTTGTAACAAGGTCGAATAAAAGGGCAAATATTTTCAATCGTGAAATCAGGAATCGAATTCTTTTTCGTGAAGATGAGATAGCGGCAGGTGATTATATGATGGTTGTCAGAAACAATTATTTCTGGCTTCCTTCCGATTCAAAAGCAGGGTTTATTGCAAACGGAGATATTATTGAATTACTGAGGATAAGAAAAATTGAAGATATTTACGGTTTTCGTTTTGCCGATGTAAGCATAAGACTTATTGATTATCCCGATGAAAAAGAGATTGACGTTAAAATTCTGCTCAATACTATTATGGCTGAAACCCCTTCATTACCAATAAATGACAGTAAAAAACTTTTTGATGAGATAATTAAAGATTATGAAGATATACCAAGAAAAAGAAGTAGAGTTGAAAAAGTAATTAACAATCCTTATTACAATGCCTTGCAGGTAAAATTTTCTTATGCACTAACATGTCATAAAACTCAGGGTGGGCAGTGGGATGCCGTTTTTATTGACCAGGGATATATTACAGACCAAATGATAAATCATGAATTTTTAAGGTGGCTCTATACCGCCCTGACAAGAGCAGTAAAAAAATTATATCTTATTAATTTTAATGATAAATTTTTTAAAAACTTATATAAGCATTAAAAAAATATTTATAAATACGCCATTGTTCATTTTATTAAATCATCCATAGTTATTTCTCTTCCCACACCAACATTTATAAAATTCTCACCATATTCCTTTTTAAACAATTGTCTTGCATTATCTCCTGAACAGTGACAAGGGCCAACATAGCTCACTCCTAATCTTATGAAACCGGAAACAATTTTTTCAATTTCTCTTTTGCTTTCACCGGCTAAATGAAAACCACCTATTACTAAAAGCACATCATTCTGAACCAAATATTTTGCCTTATTCACAATTTTTACAATACCGGGATGTACACATCCGGTTATTACAACTAATCCTTTTTCTGTCTGAATAATCAAAGATTGTTCTTTTATCCATAATCCCAGTTCACCTGTGGAATAAATCCCTTCACAAATCTTTAATGGCTCCCGAGCCGCAACTACCTTGACACCATTTTCCATTATATCATTTTTAAAACTTTCAGGGAATGATTCAGGCAGATAAACAATAACTTTAGAATTCTTTTTAAGAAGCATGTTCAATCCTCCAACATGATCTCCGTGGATATGAGAAAGCACAATCAAATCTATTTCTTCAGGATTAATACTTAACTCTTGCATGTTTGCCAACAATATTGAATCGTCTCCACCTGTATCAAAAAGGATAGTTTTTTCAGTTCCCCTTATAAGACAAGAGAAACCCCATGCAGTTTTTAATCCTTCCTTATATGGATTATTGTCGTAAACAACAGTGATGCATGGATTTTTAACAGTTGTTGTAAAGATATTTTCTTTGCTTTGCATAATTGGTCTTTTTTTACTCTGTTTATGTTTTAAGAAAACAGCACCTGATATTGTGCCAATGGTTACTACAATTATAATAACTACAATTAATATTTTCTGCATTTGTATTTGTATTATTTATTGTTATTAATTATATTATGAAAAAATTAAATTGTATGTTGTATAGAGCCAATGCTGTAAAGTTAAAGAATTTTATTTGATTTAAGAACAAGGATTAACGATTTATCAGGGCTGTTCAATTCTAATTGATAGTTCGGGATTTAAGGATACCACTTGTTAATAACTATTTTATTTGCCGCGAAACTTGTCCGTATGGATGCACGAATATTTTGCAAATATTTATGTTCAGTACATCAAAATATTCTTAAGCCCTGTGAAGGTTCAAGTCCATAAATCTTCTGGGTAATCTCCTTGCTCAACTAATTTACTGATTTTTTCAATGGTTTTGGGCTTATCCTCTTTATAAGTTACCCCAAACCATTGGTCATTGCTCCTAAGCATTCTTACAGTTGCTTTTGAAGTTTTTATCAGGTCGTTGATGACAGCAGGAATAAAAAATTCTGCTTTAGGGTTAGCAGCGTTCTTACTAATAAAATCTTTAAAATAAAATTCAAGGAATTTGAAGATACTGGGAGTAAAACCCCAGATGTTCATTGATACCGGTGTGTCATCCGGTAAAATATCCCAGTTACCGTTACTATCTTCATAGCCGATACAATTATTTAATTTTTGAATGTCGGTTCGTTCAACAACAGCACTTAAAAAATCTTCAATATCAACAGAACAAATCCCTCGTGAAACCGAGCCAAATTCCGACAAGGTGCTGGAAAGTTTATATCCTGCCAGACAATATTGAGGCATTTCAGGGTCAATATCCTCAAAAAATTCTTTTACTAACTTATAAGAACCTGCACCATAAAAATCATCAGCATTAACAACAACAAAAGGTTCATGAATTTTATCTTTTGCAACCAGAACGGCATGGGCTGTGCCCCATGGCTTGATTCTTTTTGAAGAATATTTAATGCCTTCGGGAACATTGCTTATTTCCTGCAAAACATAATCCGTTTCGATTTTGCTTTTTAATTTCCGGTTAAAAAT
This sequence comes from Bacteroidota bacterium, assembly GCA_030622635.1. Classification (GTDB taxonomy): domain Bacteria; phylum Bacteroidota; class Bacteroidia; order Bacteroidales; family JADFUO01; genus JADFUO01. The sequence continues at coordinate 2,616 of JAUXFX010000183.1, read as the reverse complement.
TTCCTTAAAATCCTTTTCAATTTTTTTGTTTATCACAAATACTACCTTTCCAAACCCTGCTCTTATAGCATCATAAATGGAGTAATCAATAATACTTTCACCTGAAGGACCAATCTTGTCCATTTGTTTTACACCGCCGTAACGGCTGCCGATTCCGGCTGCTAAAATTAATAATGTTGGGTTCATAAGACTATATTAAGTTTATAATTATTTCTAATGTTTCATGTTTCATATTTTTAATTTTCTACCCAAAAATACACTAAAATCGAAAATAAAAAAATAATTAATTTATCTTCAATTTTCCTGATATTTTTAAAAGTAAAAATCCTGATATAAAAACAATTAAAGTAAGAAGACCTGCATAAATATATTTACCATATATCCAGTTGCCCGTTGCAAACAGGGCGCTGTATATTGCAAAACACCCTAAAACCATACATAAAATTCCATTTGGCACATCCCATGGTTTATCATCTTTGTCATCAATCGGGTCCTTATCTTTTTCAGCATCTTTAATAACCTTTTTCCAGCCGGGACCACCGGGATGAACCAAACGGTAAAATTTTCTTAAAGTTTTTTTATCAGCAGGTTTTGTTAAAAATGTAACCAAAATCCAGGCAGCAGTTGTAATGCCCACACCAATAACAAGCTGGATTGCAGTGCTGACTTCGGGTAAACCTGTATACGGATGGACAATCTGGAAATACAGAGCAATAATAAACGAAACTATCATTGCTGTAATTTCACTGAAAGCATTTATTCTCCACCAAAACCATCTCAAAATAAATATCAGTCCGGTGCCAGCACCTATCTGAAGCAAAATATTAAACGCCTGCAAGGCATTGCTTAATAAAAGTGCAATAATTACAGTAATCATCATTAATATAACAGTTGAGAAACGTCCTACCAGCACAAGTTTTTTTTCGCTTGCATGCGGGTTTAAAAATCTTTTATAAAAATCATTAACAACATAAGAAGAACCCCAGTTTAACTGTGTGGAAATTGTTGACATAAATGCTGCAATCAATGATGCAACCACTAAACCCAGAAAGCCCTTTGGAAGAAAGCTAAGCATTGCCGGATAGGCAAAGTCATTTTTTACTATTTCAGGGTCGGCTTCTGGGAAAGCTGCTCTTAAAGATGCCAGGTCAGGAAATATTATTAAAGAAGCCAGAGCAACGATAATCCATGGCCACGGACGTAAAGCATAATGTGCGACATTAAATAACATTGTTGCTTTAACAGCACCTTTTTCAGATTTTGCCGATAACATCCGCTGGGCAATATATCCGCCTCCTCCGGGTTCTGCACCCGGATACCAAACACTCCACCACTGAACTGCCAACGGTAGTATTAACAAGGTTATCAAAGCATCAGTATTTGAAAAATCAGGTAAGAGATTTAATTTTGGTATAACGTTTTCGTTTGAGATCAATTCATTCAAACTGCCAATTTCAGGCATATTAACTAAAATTATTGCTGCTCCAAGTGCTCCAATCATTGATATAATAAACTGAAAAAAATCAGTCATTAAAATTCCGCGCAATCCTCCGAGTGTGCTGTAAATAACTGTAATGCTCATAGCAACAATAAGTGTTTTTACAGCAGACCAGTCTAACATCACAGCACCGATTTTAATTAAAGCGAGAGATACCGACGCCATTACAATTATATTAAAAAACACACCGAGATATATTGCCCTGAATCCTCTTAAAAAAGCTGCCATTTTTCCGCTGTAGCGAATTTCATAAAACTCAAGGTCGGTAAGTACTTTGGAGCGACGCCATAATTTTGCATAAATAAATACGGTTAGCATACCTGTTAATAAAAATGCCCACCATGCCCAGTTACCGGCAACTCCGTTTTGCCTCACAATATCAGTTACCAAATTTGGAGTGTCGCATGAAAAGGTGGTAGCTACCATTGAAATTCCAAGCAGCCACCAAGGCATGTTCCTGCCTGAAAGAAAAAATTCAGTATAACTTTTACCTGCTGTTTTGGATGCATAAACACCAATAGCAACAGAAAAAACAAAAAAACCTATAACGATTATCCAGTCAACAGTATTTAAAATCATACTAAATTATTTATTCATACGGGTCGGTTACAGGCAACACATAATACTGACCGGTTCTCGGATCTTTATAGAATTTTGCATATCCATTAATGCTTTCAATGTTTGCATCTACCTTGCCTTTAATATATACAATGCTTTCAATATCAACACTTCCTCTAACTAAAATTGCAGTATCCGAAGTAATTTTTGTTGGCAATACCTGAGGTATAATTCCTGCATTTTGAAAAACTAAAAACCAGATGCCGATTAATATTGCAATTAAAATACTTTTTAAATGTTTAAAATCTTCCATAATAAATTATCTTTATAATCTATATATACAATTCATAAAAAATTCTGTTTTTCAAAAATATTATATTTGAAGTTCTTATGCAAATTAAAATGTAAAGTTTCACCCCTTTGTTCCTAAATTAGCACGTTGAGACGCACGGCCATGCGTCTCTGCAATCCTACCGCACAAATCATCCTACCCCGTACAAACCACCCGTTTCATGCAGAACCATCCATTCTGTATAAACCGTAAAACCTGTTTACTAGAC
>JAUXFX010000069.1 GCA_030622635.1 Bacteroidota bacterium | reverse complement strand
TGAGTGAAAGCGAATACGATGCTTTTGGTGTAGGGCATTCCTCTACTTCAATTTCTGCTGCTTTGGGTATGGCGATTGCTTCTAAAATGAAAAATAAAAACGGACGACAGCATATTGCCGTAATCGGTGACGGTGCTATGTCAGGCGGTATGGCACTTGAAGCCATGAACAATGCCGGAGTCTCTAAAGCAAACCTCCTTATAATTTTAAATGATAACGGTATTGCAATTGATAAAACTGTTGGAGCAATCAAAGAATATTTAACTGATATTGCCATTTCAAAAACATATAACAGAATAAAAAATATAGTTTGGAAAATATTAGGTAAGGCAAGTAAATACGGGCCTAATTCGCAAAAGATTGTTCAGCAGATAGAAAGTGCTATTAAAGGTTCTATCTTAAGAAAAAGTAATCTTTTTGAATCATTTAATTTCAGGTATTTTGGTCCTATTGACGGAAATGATGTTATAAGACTGGCAAAATTGCTGAAAGATATGAAAAGGATACCAGGTCCTAAATTGTTGCATATTATTACTGTAAAAGGAAAAGGTTTTAAACAGGCTGAAAATGACCAGATCAGATTTCATGCTCCCGGAACTTTTGACAAAAAAACAGGGAAAATAATTGAAAAATTCTCTTCTGATAAAGTTCCGCCGAAATACCAAACCGTTTTTGGAGAAACAATTATTGAACTGGCTGAAAAAAATGATAAAATTGTAGCAATTACTCCTGCCATGCAAACAGGTTGTTCTTTGAATTTAATGATGAAAAAAATGCCCAAAAGGGTATTTGATGTTGGCATTGCCGAACAACATGCAGTTACTTTTTCAGCAGGTTTGGCAGTTCATGGATTGATACCGTTTTGCAATATTTACTCTACATTTATGCAACGTGCCTATGATCAGGTAATCCATGATGCTGCACTTCAAAATCTTCACGTGGTTTTTTGCCTTGACAGAAGTGGGTTGGTTGGTGAAGATGGTGCAACACATCACGGTGCTTTTGACCTTGCTTATTTAAGGACAGTTCCTAATATTATTGTGTCTGCCCCGATGAATGAAGAAGAACTCCGTAGCCTGATGTACACTGCCCAACTGGAAGGAATGGGAACATTTTCAATCAGGTACCCGAAAGGTCGCGGGGTAATGACTGACTGGAAAAAACCTTTCAAAAAACTGGAAATCGGGAAAGGTAGAAAAATTAAAGACGGAAAAGATATTGCCCTGATAACCATCGGACATGTTGGTAATTATGCTGTTGATGCCTGTAAAAAACTGGAAAAAGATAAAATCAATATCGCTCATTATGATATGCGATTCCTGAAACCTCTTGATGAAGAATTATTGCATGAAGTATTCAGTAAGTTCAAAAAAATAATTACAATTGAAGATGGAACAATAATTGGAGGTCTTGGCAGTGCAGTAATTGAATTTATGGCTGATAATAATTACAATGCAAAAATAAAACGCCTTGGCATCCCCGACCATTTTGTTGAACATGGAACACAAGCAGAATTACATAAGGAATGTGGTTATGATACGGATGGGATTGTAAGAGCGGTTAAAGGAATAATTTGATAAATTTCAATATTTTACACCATTCTTGGCATTTCAATAAACTTCCTTATTTTTACCAAAAACTTAAATCAATAATTGTGTTAAGGAAGTATATCCGTTACTTAATATTAATTGTTTGTTTACCTGCATTAAACCTTAATGCACAATCAATTAATGACAGCACCTTTTCGCAGAATGATATAAAAATTGAGCTCCAGTCAATTATCGTTCAGAATGTTACTGCCGGAATTAAAATTGTCCTGAAAAATCCTGACCAAACAAAAATATATCAGAATAAAAATATTAATGTTTTAATTAATGACTCAATAATTGAGTTAGCTGTTTTAAATGGTGTAGCAGAATTTGATTATAAATTTTCGGAAAAGGAAACTCTTTCCATCAAAATTGATGAATTTTCCTGGTCAAAGGATGTAACACCAATACCATTATGGATGTCAATTTTACCGCCTTTGATTGCTATATTGATGGCTTTGGTTTTCAGGGAGGTTTACAGTGCATTATTCATAGGGTTATTAGTGGGAACTACAATAATATTCTATTATCAGGGAAGTGCTTTTTTTATTGCAATATTTCATGGATTGCTTGCCATTGTCGATACTTATATAATTACGTCAATGAGTGATAAGGACCATCTTGCTATCATAATATTTTCAATGCTGATAGGAGCAATGGTCAGCCTGATAACGAAAAACGGCGGTATGAGAGGTGTGGTGAAGATTTTATCAAAATATGCAAATACTCCGGTCTCCGGACAGTTTATTACCTGGCTTCTTGGAATTCTTATTTTTTTTGATGATTATGCAAACACTCTTGTTGTAGGAAATACCATGCGTCCGGTAACCGACCGTTTGAGGATTTCCCGCGAGAAGTTGGCTTATATTGTTGACTCCACAGCAGCTCCGGTTGCTTCACTCGCTTTAATTACAACATGGATAGGTGTTGAATTGAGCTATATTCAGGAAGGTATTAATGCCATTGGTATTCCCGAAAGTGCGTACAGTGTATTTATCAATTCTCTTGATACCCGTTTTTACCTGATTTTTACTTTAGCTTTTATACTGATAATCATTTTTAAAAAACGTGATTTCGGACCGATGCTCAAAGCCGAGCGCAAAGCAAGAAAATTGGCTTTGGCAGATAATTCATATAGTTCAAATAAATTATCAAACAAAACAGACGAACTGAAAGTTTATGAAAATATTAAAGCACGCTGGTATAATGCTGTGATTCCTGTGCTGGTTATAATTATTGGTACAATCATCAGTCTGATTGTAACAGGAAGAAAAGCTGCAGGTCCTAATGCAGACTTAATGGAAATAATTGCTGCTGCCGACTCTTTTAAATCATTATTATGGGCATCCCTGCTTGGAACTTTGATTGCAATTATAATGACTGTATGCCAGCGATTACTTAATCTAAGAGCAACTGTCGACAGTCTTGTCAGTGGTTTCCGGACCATGCTCCCGGCTATACTTATTCTTATTTTAGCATGGTCGCTTGCCTTAATAACAAATAAATTGCATACATCCGAATTTATTGCTTACAGCCTGTCATATATAGAAATTTCTCCTTACTTACTTCCTGCCTTAACTTTTGTTTTTTCGGCTTTTATTGCATTTTCAACAGGTTCTTCCTGGGGAACTATGGCAATTTTATATCCAATGATCCTGCCTGCAGGATGGTTAATATCACAGGATTCCGGATTAGATTATGATGGTTCTATTGCTATTTTTTATAATATAGTATCGTCAATATTAGCAGGTTCTGTGTTTGGCGACCATTGTTCACCAATTTCCGATACTACCATTCTTAGCTCATTGGCAAGTTCATGTAATCATATTGAGCATGTTCGTACACAATTGCCTTATGCATTAACAGTTGGTTGTGTGTCTGTTGTTATCGGCTCTGTTCTGTCTGCCTATGGTGTTTCTTCATGGATATTATTCCCTGCAGGATTAATAATTTTATATATGATTGTTTCTGTTTTTGGCAGGAAGATTTATTAATGTCGGTCTATAAAGTCCGATAGTTTAAATAATTATTCAAAAATTGTTTGACTTTATGGACTGACATTAATTAAATTAAATTTAATATATTTGAAGCATTAAAAAATTTCTTATGAGCTGGATAGAAATTACAGCATTGATCGTCTCTGGGGTTTTAGTAGGATTTATCAATACTTTGGCTGGTGGCGGTTCAATTGTTTCACTATCAATTTTAATGTTTTTGGGACTGCCGGCAAATATTGCAAACGGCACAAATCGTATCGCAATATTAGGTCAAACACTAACAGGAGTGGCAAGTTTCAAACAACAAAAAGTTCTGGACTTCCGAAAAGGAATTATTCTGGCTATTCCGGCAATTATCGGCTCATTGGTTGGTGCATGGATCGCTGTTGATATTAATGAGAAAGTATTTGAAATAGCTGTTGCAGTTATTATGATTTTTATGCTGCTTTTCATTTTATACAAACCCGATAAATTGCTTTATGGACGGAAGGAATTGATAGAAAAAAAAACCGGTTTTTATCAAATTTTAATATTCTTTTTAATAGGAGTTTACGGTGGATTTATTCATATTGGTGTCGGATATTTTTTGCTTGCGGGAATTGTTATCGGAGCAGGTTATGACCTTGTTAAAGCAACTGCGATAAAAGTTTTAATAGTTTTGCTTTATACACCTTTTACACTAATAATATTTATTTTAGATGATCAGATAAACTGGAAATATGGTCTGGTTCTTACTATCGGAACTTTTATCGGTGCCTTTGTTGCGTCAAGATTAGCTGTGAGCAAAGGTGTAAATTTCGTTAGATGGGTAATTGTAATTGTTATTCTGCTTACTTCAGCACACTTATTTGGAATATTTGACATTAAAAATATTTTTAGCAGTTTGTAACCAATTAGTACAATAAAATGGAAACATGACAATGACAACACTTTAATGGAGTAATGGAATATTGGAGTAATGTAATAATGCAATGATAAAATTTTAGATTCGTTTTTTCAAGAAGCTTTAAATAAACTGACACTGAACGAAAATGCAAAATGAACACGATATATCTAACTTGAATAATTCATCACGCAAAGACGCAGAGGCGCAAAGATTTGAATTTAAACAATTTAACACCTGCAACACTTTTTATATAATGAAATTGAATATTTTAAACACTTATTGCTAATTTACTTATTCTTCGCGGCTTACCTCCCGAAAGTTTTCGGGATTGCGTGAGATTTTATGAATAATGCAGGCTAAAACATTTACCAACTCCATTAATGTTTTCATTTATCGCAAAGTTTATGCGTTTCAGTATAAAAATATTTTCATCTATCATAGAAAAGTCAAAATAATTGTTTTGATCATTGGAATTTTAATAATTGAGATTTATCCATACGGACAAGTTTTGTTATTTGGTGCTTGTGTTTTGGAATTTAATTGATAATAATTTTTTATACCTGAATAGTTACAAAATATTTAGTATCATTGCAAAATCAACCTTAACAATTTAATCCATGAAAGAAAACGATTTCTTATGCCCACAATGCAGAGGTCAGTTAAAACCTAATAACAAAATTATTTTTTCTGTAAAAACAAAAGATGGAAGAGTAGGACTGATATTATTAAGTCCACATTTAGGTGAATATTCGGTAGTTAAACACAAATCATTTAAACTTAATGATGGAGAACATCTTGAAGTTTATTGCCCAATATGCCATGAGAACCTTGGAGATCAACATGAACACAAAGACCTCGCAAAAGTTTTAATGATAAACGATGAAGACAAAGAATATGAAATTGTATTTTCTTTAATTGTAGGACAAAAATGCACATATAAGGTTTTGGGTGAAGATATGGAACCATTCGGAGAGGATGCTGATGAATATTTTAATTTTTGGGGAGAAGCGCCTACATATTAATCGAATATCATTGATTCTCATACTTCTGAATATCATTATTAAAGTATTCCAGCTTTATTCCAACTACTTTAAACATTTCTTCCGACTCAGAGGCTTCATGGTATTTTTTTTCGCAAACAACTCTTTTAATTCCACAATTGATGATAAGCATGGCACAAGTGCGACAGGGAGTCATACGGCAATAAATTGTTGAGCCATCCAAAGCAATTCCCAATCGTGCTGCCTGACAAATAGCATTTTGCTCGGCATGAACGGTCCTCACGCAATGCTGGCTTATCGAACCGTCTTCGTGAATAACTTTTTTCATCAAATGTCCTACATCGTCGCAGTGCGGTAATCCGCAGGGAGAACCAACATAACCGGTAACTAAAATTTGCCTGTCTCTTACAATTACGCACCCGCTCCTGCCTCTGTCGCAGGTTGCCCGTTTTGCAACAGCATTGGCAAGCTCCATAAAGTATTCATCCCAAGATGGGCGAGTGTGTTTTTTATTCTTTTTATTATTCATTGATTTTATTTAATATTTTTTCCACCTGTAAAAATAAATCCCCAATATTCCCATTATTTAATAAAACGTAATCAGCCATTTCGCGGCATTTTAAGAGATTTTGTTTGTTGGGATCATCTGAAGTAAATTCTCTTTTTTCGTTACTTAAGAAAGTGTTAAATGAAATCCTGTCGGTTTCGGAGTTTCTGAGTTTTATTCTTTCATACCTGATTTTAGGGTCTGCATCAACAGCAAAAAGATAAAAATTACCTTCTTTTCTAAGCGACTCAATTTCTCCCGGAGTACGGATGCTTTCAATCACACAGTTTTTACCTGATTTTTTCGCCAGTAAATAAAGCCGGTCAGTTACAAACGACGGAGAATTTTTTGCCCTGAGTTCATTTGCAACCATAGTCATGCTGTCTCTGTTGACCGGAAGATTTCTTTTTTTAATTTCCTTTATCAGATATGCCCGTACCGAATAATGTACAAACCCTTTTTTACTGACAAGGTAATCAACTATAGTTCCTTTGCCTGCTCCGAGCGTTCCTGTAATTCCGATAATTATCATAATGCTTGCAAATTTACAGAAAGTTTTTAAATAGAAAATGAATTTGGGCTAAATGGAATATTCATTTTTTTTTATATCTTTGATAAAGTATTTTTTCTTAACTTTACCTCCGCTATGAAACTCAAAATATACACACTTTTCTTGTTTTTATTTTCAATTCTCTCTGCTACAGCCCAAAACCAGGCCAACATCTGGCACTTTGGCGGACATGCGGGGCTTGATTTCAATACAGGTGAACCGGTGGTAATGTCTAATGTTTCTTTCTGGTCTTTAAACGCATGTGCAAGTATAAGTGATTCAGCAGGTAATTTATTGTTTAGCTGTAATGGGCAATTAATATGGAACCGTAACGGACAGGTGATGCAGAACGGGGATGGACTTATCGGGCACGCTAGTGCTTCACAAGGGGCATTAATATTACAAAAACCCGGCTCAGGGCATTTGTATTATGTGTTTACTGTTGCTTACTATCGTCATCCAATAGGCATGTATTATTCGGTGGTGGATATGACCCTTGATGGTGGATTGGGCGCTGTTACATCTGAGAAAAATATTCCATTATACGCTGCATGGGATGCAGTGGAAAAATTAACATCGGTGCGGCATGCTAACGTCAATGATATTTGGGTAATTACCCGAAAATTTACTGAAGATGCCTTTGCCTCATTTTTATTAACATCTTCGGGGGTAGTTGCTCAACCTGTATTAAGCCCGACAATAGACAGGCAGTTTATGACTATGATTGGCAGCATGAAAGTTTCACATGACAAAAAACACCTTGTAGTAGCATATCAGGAAGAAGATGCAGTTTATTATATGGACCAGGCGTTTGAGGTATGCAATTTTAATGCCTTAACAGGCGAAATTGAATTACTTTTCACAATATCTAAAAATGATGTTTTTGGACATAAAGGATTTGAACCATGGGCCGTTGAATTTTCGCCTGATTCAAAGCTATTATATTTATCGTTTTTTAATGATGAGGATATAAGTGATACATATGAACTTTTTCAATACGACATGCAGTACATTGAAGACTCCCTTCAATTTATACAATCAGAAATAAAAATAGCCACCGGACCGCTCAACGGTTTGCAGTTAGCCAGAGACGGAAAGATTTATTGCACCGGGGATGATTACGGTGGTTATGATCATGTAAGCATTATCCACGAACCATGGAAAAGGGGATTGGATTGCAATTTTGAAGCCGATGCTATTTATATTGGTGAAGATATGGTTCGTCCATTTCTTCCTAATATACTTACAGACCATCTTTTCCGTTTCGAATGGGAAGGAAATTGCTCCGGTCCCGATAATGCTATTGCCTTTCAGCCCAACTTTATCCCCGAGCCAGCTGAGATATTATGGAGCTTCGGTGATTTTGCTTTCTCAACAGAGCTATGGCCTGAGCATATTTACGAACAAGGCGGCGAATACGAAGTATTCGTCCATGTAACCTACCCCAGCGGCCGCGTGGAAAAAACCTCACGGATAATTGAAGTCATTGAATCGCCCCATCCCAACCTCGGACCCGACACCTTAACCTGCGAAGGCACACAAGTTACTCTTAATGCGGGCAATGAAGAAGGTATGTATGCCTGGAGCACGGGCGCTTTCGGGCAAAACATGAATACCATAACCGTGTCCGACACGGGAATATACTGGGTAATAGTTATCAACAGCGAGGGCTGCTCAACCACCGACAGCATTCATGTGGGCTGGTTTGAAAAAGCGATTTTCAACGAAGATAACCTTATCATAACACCCACATCCTGCGGTGGCAGCAGTGGCTCCATCACCGGTTTGCAGGTGGAAGGCACTGACCCACTAAGCTTTGAATGGTATGATGGCAACGGCAACCTGCTTGGCACGGAGCTTGAACTTACTAACCTGCCCGTGGGCAATTATTATCTTCATGTGCACGATGGAAACGGCTGTACCACCATATCACAATCCTACAACATCACCGATGCCGGGGACATTGAAATTACCGCTGTAGGTTTTTCAAATTCCCATTGCAATCAAAACAACGGTACAATAGAAATAACAGCCGAATCAGGGGCTACTGATTACTTTTTTTACTCCGTTGACAACGGCAACAACTGGCAGGAAGATAACAACACTTTTGAAGGGCTTATACCGGGAGAATATTTTATCAGGGTAAAAGACCTTAACGGTTGCGAAAGCGTGTATGAAAACAACCCTGTTATTATTCAAAACATAGCAGGCCCGCAAGTGAACACCATAAGCATGGTCCCGGAAACAGATTATCAGGCTGACGGACAGATAGACATCTATGGAACCGTACCACAAGGCAGCATTTTCTATTCCATTGATGGAGGCACAAACTTTCAAACCGATAACGGACTGTTCACCGGCTTAAGTGCAGGGACATATAACTGTGTGGTAAAAGATGAATTTGGCTGCGACACTACCTTTACCATAGAACTGGAAAGGATAATTTCAAATATCATAGAAGCCATTGCCGGCAATGGCAACACCTGCATTGGCAATGCAGCCGTAAGCCCTTTGCAGTTAAATAACTTTAACGATGTACTTAGCTATCATGTAAAGCTAACCTACAATAAAGACATCCTTGAATGCGATGGCTATATCAACATCCACCCCGAACTTGAAGATGGTTTTCAGGCAAGTGTTGTTCCCGCCCTGGGTGAAGTGCTCATAAGCTGGCAGGGGCAAAACCCGCTCAGTTTACCAAATAATTCACGGATGGTAGAGCTGGTATTCAGTGCCGAAGAAGAGGGCTTTTCAAATATAGACTGGGTGACTGAACAGGGCGAAAGCCGGTTTTTTAATGAGTACGGGGATGAGATCAGCGTGGATTACCAACTGGGGACCATCAGGGTATATACCCGCCCTAACATTATAATGGGGGCAACAAAAGAAGTTTGCGAAGGCGAAACCGTGATGATTTCCCCTTTTATAACCGGTGGCAGCGGGGGCCTGACTTATGAATGGACAGGCCCTGATAATTATACCAATAACAGCGACCTCCTCTGGATCAATAATATAAACACCGAACAGGCAGGTAATTATACTATAACCGTAACCGATACTATTGATTGTGTAGAAAGTAAAAGCATTAACATTATCGTAAACACGGGTCCAACAATTGCTTTTGAAGCATACGACACCTTGTTTGTGGAACCGGGTTTTATACTTGAAGCCGGTAGCGGGGCAGCGGCATGGTTATGGAATACCGGCGATACTACCGAATCAATAAATATTGAAACAGAAGGTCAATACCTCGTGGAAGTATGGTCTGTCAAAGGGTGCAAGTCAATGGACTCGGTACAGATACTTTGGGGCAGTGACCCTTCCTTTTACCTCCCCAATGCCTTTACCCCCAATGGTGATGGCTTAAACGATGTTTTTGGCGCTATCCCCAGATATGATTATGTAAAGCAATACCACCTGAGTATTTACAACCGGTGGGGCGAAATGCTGTTTGAAACCACCGACATCAACCATGGATGGGACGGCATATACAAGGGCAAAGCTTGCCCGTCAGGCGTTTATGTTTACCGCGTTATTTACGAGGAGTTCGGCAACCAACCATCACAAACCAGAATCAAAAACGGAACAGTGGTGTTGGTGAGGTAGGGAGAGTGATTTTTATTAGAAAATTGAATAATCAATTGATGTTTTTGCCCTATAAAAACTTAGAGTAAAGCATATTCTGCCTCTTACTATACTAGGATGAATTCCATTTTCTTTTGCAAATTCTGTAATATTTGTATCGTTAAAACTATGCGCTTCAAAGAAGGCTTTCCAATTGTTAGGTTCAATCAAATGATTCAGAGCAAATAAATCAGCTTCTTTCTCTTCTTTTGAATTCTTGTAATCTTTTTGTTCTTTGGAAGAAATTAAATCAATAAATTCGGCTTTATTGTTATTTAGAAGATGTTCAAATACATGACCTAATTCATGAAAAAGAGTAAATGCAAAATTATCTAATCTATTATGTCTTAAAGACATTCCAATTGCAGGATTTCCATTACTCCAAAATGAAATCCCATCAACAGGTGTTTTATCTCCTTTTCTTTGATAAATTAATTTAATTCCATAATCCGCTAGTGTTTGTTTTACATTGCTTAGCGTGTTGTTATTTATTCTTAAAATTTGTTTAAGTTTCCCCACTAATTCATCCTTTTTATCATAATCAAATTTCTCAACAAATATCTGATTTGCATTAAATTGAAGTAATTTCACCCACCCAATAATATTAATTGGATCAACCTTTAATTTTGTTGATTTCCTAAACCTAGCATAAGCTGGTTCTGCATTTAATTTAGCTAATTCATCAAAATTTTGCACGTTATATACTTTCTTAACTGCAATTATATCTTCAATAGGATCTCCGCTTATTACCTTTTCTTTCTTTAAAAAGGAAGTGGCAATCTTATTTTCTATAAATTTCCATTGCTCGATTGCTTCCAATCTTTCTTGATGCTTAGTATTGATTCGAGCTTTATCTAAGTCATAATTCTTTTGAATCTCTAACCAATATTCCGCATCAATATCCAATGTCTTTTCAAATAAAATAGCTAATTCAGCATTAATATTTCGTTTCCCCTTTATAATTTCATTTAACTGACTTTTTTTTAAACCTATTTTTTTTGCGAAATCACTTTGCGAAAAATCATTAGCTTCTATTTCATCCAAAAGTACTTCCCCTGGATGTGTGGCCAAAAATGGAATAGTGTTTTCTGTAGTTTTCATTTTTCTCTATTTTTCATAATGTTTACTGAATTCCTCAATTTCTAATAAGTCAATGACTAGGTTTTCCGGATCAGTAGCAATCTCTCGAAATAGAATTCGATATTGCTTATTTACCCATACAGCACTTATTTCTTCAAGATCACCTTCCTTCTTCTCATAATTGAGGCTTTTAATTTGATATAACTGTTCAATTTTTGTTATACCTTTTAACTTGTTAATAGTCTTAATGTATTGCTTAACAAGCTGAGGATTAGATTTATACTCCTTGTATTTCCTGACCTTACACTCATATAAATCAGATAAATATGTTTTTGTAAAATCTATTCTCATAATATTTAATGCAAATATACAATAATTGTTCACATAAAAGTGAACAATTATTGTAGTTTATATTCATTCTAAATAACCCGCTCATTCCTGATATTTAGAATGTAATTTATTTATTACTCCAAATTTGATAATGCTGTATAACGTATAAATAAAAAAACATTAAGTTATTACATTATCTTTTGTTTGCAATAAATACAACAACCTTCATTATCCAAACCTTTACTATCGGTGAAATATCCTTCCCGTGTTACAAGTAAATTCCCGCAGTTTTCACAAAAAGTGTTTTGACCTTCGCCTGTGCGGATATTTCCTAAGTAAACATAGTTTAATTTCTTTTTAGCTATTTCATAAAGTTTTAAAAGCGTTGATTTTGAAGTAGCAGGATTATTCATCTTGTACGTCGGATAATATCTTGAGATGTGGAATACAGTGTTTCTGCCTATTTCGCCGGCTATCCAGTCAACCATTTTACTGAAAGTCTGTTCATCATCATTCAAATCGGTAATTACCAGATTTGTAAGTTCAAGATGTTTGCCGGATTCCTTAATGAATTTTATGGTTTCTTTAACAGGTTCAAGTTTTGAGGAAGTATATTTTTGATAAAATTCTTCTGTAAATGCTTTCAGGTCAACACTAAAAGCATCCATGTAATTTATAATCTCTTTTAAGGGTTCTTTATTGATAAAACCATTGGTAACAATTACATTTTTCAGCTTGTTTTTTTCTGCCTGCTTTGCAATATCCAGCATAAACTCGTACCATACGGTTGGCTCGTTGTAAGTGTAAGCAATGCCTGTATTTTGCTTATTCTCCAATGCAATGTTTAAAATTTCCGTTGTAGAGTAATCTTTTAAATATGGATAATCACTAACAGAAGTCTGTGAAATTTCCCAGTTCTGACAGAACTTGCATTTTAAATTACAACCAACACTTCCGACTGACAAGATAATGCTTCCCGGGTAAAAATGATAAAGAGGTTTTTTCTCAATAGGATCAAAAGCTATTGAACATACTTTACCGTAATTTTCGGAGAACAATTCCCCGTTAATATTTTTTCTTACCAAACAAATTCCTGTTTTCCCGTCATTTATTTTACAATTATGAGGGCATAATTTGCATTGAACCTTGTTTTCGGTAAGCTTTTCCGAATAGAGAGATGGTTTCATTATTTCAAAATAATTGTGAGTTTATTGTTTTTAATATCCCATTGTTTTAACCTGGAAAATTCATGAATTTTCCTTACAATACCTGTTAGTATTTTTATATCAAAAAGTAAAATTAGTCATTTTATTTTAAATTATGGTTAAATATTATTTTGCCCGATTTTTTTATAGCATTATATGAAACCTAACATAGAAATATTTGCTATTTTAGCGTAAAATTTGGAGTTTAAGACGCAGACTCCCGTTTAGCATTGGGGAAATAGATTAAATACAAAAGAGAATCGAAAATTTAGTTTTTTACAGACCCACCTTTGTCCGCCAGCTTGTGGAACACTGGGAAAGTCAACCCATAAAACAAAAGAACCCGATAAATCGGTATCATTTGTTTTTTCCCAACTCGCAATAATAACGGTATTTTTGTAAAATGAAAAATAAGTCAAAAACAATAATAATAAATAGAGATAGCGAAGCAGATACTTGTAGAAAGGAAGTTACACCTAAGCTATATAAAGCCGGTTGGACTGATGACCAACTGTTAGAACAACGAACTTTCACCGATGGAAAAATTATTGTTCTTGGCAGACAAGCAAAAAGAAAGAAACCCAAAAGAATTGGTGAACTCAATTATTGAAAAAGAAAAGAAGATTTTAAAATTAATGGAAGAAATTAAGTCTGAAATATGAATGAACCAAATGATAATAAAATAGCTGTTTTTGAAAGCAAAATGATTCGTAAAGCCTGGTACAAAAACGAATGGTATTTTTCTGTTGTTGATATTGTAGAAGCATTGACTGATTCTTTAAATCCCACAGATTACTTAAAAAAAATCAGAAAGAGAGACGATGAACTTAAATACTACATAGGGACAAATTGTCCCCAGGTAGGAATGCTTACTGACACAGGAAAAAAGAGAAAAACATTAAGGAATGGGTGAAAATAAAAAAGTTGCCCGGAGAGGTGGAAAAGTCGCAGGTAATGCAAGAAAGAATACAGAAAAAGAGCTTGGAAGAAGTATAACTTCCAAAGAAAACTACCTTTCGGGTGATGGAAGAAAATCTTTACCAAATGAAGAATAAGTTGTCGAGGATTACTCGACAACTGCATCTGATGGTAAAACAAAAACTTTGTTTCCGATTTTGACAGGGCAGGGGAAATGTAAGATGGAATTAAGAATCGTTACTAATGACTGAAAGAAAATGGTCAATGC
>JAUXFX010000055.1 GCA_030622635.1 Bacteroidota bacterium | reverse complement strand
TTTTGCCACTCAATATCCATTGCTGAATCCAGTTTTACAACCCATACATCTGTCATACCGTGTGGTTCGCCTTGTACCATTCCCTCGGCAACTTTAGCTTTACTTGCAAAAAAGAAACCGCCGTTACTTGTTTCAATAATATCGAAAATATTGTTTTGGTTCATATTACCATAAACCCTGCTTTCAATGATATCGCCATCAGTATTAATTATCATAAGCCAATCATCTAAATAGCCATAATTAATTGGAACATCGCCATCATCCGAAAAAGTTGCTCCGTAAGTTAAAATATTACCATTACTAAGTAATTTTAACATACCTCCATAATCAGTCATACTTCCGCCGTAACATCGTTCCCAAATAATATTTCCTTGGCCATCAATTTTTACAATCCAACGGTCATAACCTCCATGGGTGCCTGACTGTACATCCCCATCATTTGAGGAAACCCATCCCCCGAAATAATAGTACCCGGAACTATCTTTTATTATATTCGAAGCATATTCCGTTTCTGATCCTCCATAAGCTCTTTCCCATAAAAAATTGCCAAGGCTATCAATACTAACAAGCCAGATATCGCTACTGCCATGATTATTGGTGATATTCCCGTCATTTGAATCAGTAGTGCCTAAAACAAAGTATCCATTGTCTGTTTGGACTATACTACTTGCGTCATCATTTTCGCTACCCCCGAAACACCCCTGCCACATGATTTGCATGTTGTTTTGAGCATGAGTAAAGACAAAAGATAAAAGGCAAAAGATAAAAATTATAAAGTATTCTGATTTCATATTCATATAAACTTTGGAACTTGTCAATTTTGAAATTTATCAAAAATACAAAATATTTCATCTAATATCAAGATTAAAACGGAATATTTTTTTTTGAATAATTGATAATAAAAGGTGAAAATAAAAACAAGGGTTGCCAAGCTTTTTTTTTCAGGTTGGTAACCCTGATTCATACTTTCAATCAAACAAACAAAGGTTACTAACCTAAAAAAAGGTTAGCAACCTTATAAATCAATCACTTTAAACTCTGTCCTGCGATTGTTAGCTCTGCCTTCTTCGGTTTCGTTTGTATCGTTTGGAAGCAAAAAGCCATAACCTTTATAAGTCAAGCTATTTTTTTTAATGCCATTTATTATTAAATAATCATAAACTGCTTTTGCCCGGTTTTGCGAAAGCTCAAGGTTGTATTCTTCTCCGCCAATATTGTCGGTATGTCCGCTTATCTCAATTTGTATATCAGGATTATTATTCAAAAAACCAATCAGTTTTTCTAATTCAATTTCAGATTCTTTTTTCAAATCATATTTATCAGTTTCAAAAAAGATATTTCTTAGAATTACATTTTCTCCAACTCTGACGGGCTTTAAAGCAATATCTTTTAAATATGGATGTATATCAGAATACTCACCGGTCAATACGAAATTTTCAGAATAAAATAAATATCCATCTTTTGATACATTCAGAGCATAGTCTCTATTTACAGGTAAAACAACTAAAAATTCACCTGTCAATGAATCGGAATATGACTTAACGTTAACAATTCCTGTTTTAAGATCAATTAATTCAAACTTAGCTTTTAATTTACTTTTATTTTCGTTATCAAAAACATTTCCCTTCATATAAGTTACCGGCTGCGGGCGTGCTTCTTCATATAAATCAAAACTATAAATGTCAAATTTCCCCTTGCCTCCGAATTTATCCGATGAAATATATGCTTTGTCACCGTTTGCATTTACAATAATAATTATTTCATCAGCTAATGTGTTTATTGGATACCCAAGATTGATTGGCTTTGACCAGTTTCCATTTTTTTCTTTTTTTGAATAAAACAAATCAGCACCTCCCATACCTATATGCCCTTCTGAAGAAAAATACAGAGTTTGATCATCAGGGTGAATGAACGGAGACATTTCTGCTTTGGCAGTATTTACCGGAATGCCAAGATTTTTGGGTCGGCTCCATGTTCCGTCAGACAATAAAATAGTTTTCCAAATATCGGAACTACCCTTTCCTCCGTCTCGTTTGCTTGCAAAATAAAGCGTTTTTCCATCTGATGAAAATGATGGCTGAGATTCCCATTTATCTGAATTTACAACAGGTCCCAAATTTTTAGGTTTACTCCAATTATTAGCTGTTTTTTTTGAATAATACAAATCGCAACTCCCAAAACCATCAGGACGATAACATGAAGTAAAAAACAAATATTTACTATCAGGTGATATACATAAGGCACCAATATTTCCTTTAATATTTGCTGAACTGATCAGCTCGTTGTTTTTATTCCATACATCATTAATTTTGTCAGAAACAAAAAATCTTTCCGAATATTTTTTCTGCGATTCAGTCCCTTCATCAAATTGTAATTGTTTTTTTGTAAAAATCAGTTGTTGTTCATCAGAAGTGATTGCATTAATATATTCATCATCAGCAGTATTAATACTATCACCAAGATTAACGGGATTAAAAGGAACAGGATTTTCAACTGCATTCACTGCAAATTCTGCTCTAACAAGCATATCCGTAGCATTTTGCTTTTGCTGATTCTTTAGATTTTCATAACTCAAATATTTTTTAAAGTTTTTCAGCGCCATTGAATATTTGCCTGTTGATAATTCTAATTTACCTGCAATGTAAAGGATATCAGGGAAAAAATCAGGATCAATCCGGATGGCTTTTTCGTAAGACAAAATTGCTTGTTCCGTTCTTTTCGTATCATAATAAATATCACCAAGCAAAAGCCATGCTTCTACAAAATTCGTATCGTTTTTTATTGCTTTATTAAGAAATTTTTCAGCATTTGAATAATCGTGTGAAATATAAAACGATTTTGCTTTTTTATAGAATTTTGTTGCTTTTGCCGAAATTATAGGCTTTTCTATGCCGGTTTGTTGTGCAAAAACATTACATTGAAATATTGTTAAAAAAAATATTATAAGAAATATTTTCATTTGTTTTGGTTTAAAAACTTAAAACTTACGACACGAAGTTAGCCCGGAAACCTGAAACCTGCGACACGAAGTTAGCCCGTATGGGAAACTTGAAACCTGAAACAAAAACATAATTTTTAAAATTGCTAGTATGTTAGTTATATTTTTTCCTTAAGTGCCTAAGGAATTCCCATATATTTATGACTTTGCAAAGAAATTCTCCATTTCGGATTGTCCTTCACATAATCAATTATTTCGGGTAAAATCTTCTGTCTTGCACTCCATTCGGGTTGCAATAAAAGGTAACAATTTTTATTTATCATTTCTGCATTATTTTCAGCCCATTCAAAATCATTTTTATCCTGGATAATAACCTTCAACTCATTTGCTTTTGAATAAATTTCTTTTAATGGTGGGAATTGTTGTTTGGGCGAAAGGCAGATCCAGTCCCATATCCCTGTCAATTTATGTGAGCCGGAAGTTTCAACAAAAGTTTTAATACCTTTTTTTTTCAGTTCTTTTGTAAAATAATCAAGATTATATAAAGAAGGTTCACCACCTGTAACAACAACTGCTTTAGCAGGATAGCTTGCTGCTCTTTCAATTATTTCATCAGCCGGCACAGGTGGAAAATCTTTTGCATTCCACGACAATTTAACATCACACCAGTTGCATCCCACATCACAACCCCCAATCCTGATAAAATAAGCAGGTTTTCCAGTATGAAAACCCTCACCCTGAATGGTATAAAATTCTTCCATCAAAGGCAATAGTTTTCCGTTTTTAAGTTCGGTGTTAATATTTTTCCGCATTAATTAACAATTATTTTCTTTACTGAATAAAACTTTCCTGAATATAATTTTACAAAATGCATACCCGGCTTAAACTTCCGTGTACTTATTTTTATAAATGTTTTGCCTTTTTTAGATTTAAAAGTGTAATCTTTAATAAATAAATTATGTCCGATGCTGTCATAAATTTCAATTGAATACTCATCAGCCGGAAGGTTAGTAATTTCAATTTTAAATCTCTTCCTTTTTACAGGATTTGGGATAATTTCAAAATCAATAGTTTCAGCTAATACGGGTTCAATTCCTATATGAGGCAGGTTTGTCCAGATGCCTGTGTTAAGCTTATATACACGCTGATTGAAAGTTTGTGTTTTTTCTGCAGAGATAAAAACATCTTTATTATTAGCATAAGCTATACCTTCGGTTTGAGAGCTAATAATATACGGAAAATCTATTCTTCTTTTATTACCTGAGAAAAAATTAATATCATTGTAATCAAATAATAACCAAATAAAAGGAATCCAAACCTGATTTTTATATCCGGAAAGTGTTATTTCATTTTTTATTAAATTTATATCAGCACCTGTAATCAAACCCTCCACATTAAGAGAATCGCGTAATTCAGCAATAAAATTTCCCGGAATTTTTGGCAAGGCATATAATTTTGTTTTGCTGTTCGCCCAATTTTTTGAAAACAGATAAATACTGTCAGCAGTACAAATTATTGCCTCACAATCAAAATTATTATTTTGGTAAGCAGGTGTAAAATCATGCTGATCGCTGTATTCAAATTCAATTAATTCAGAATTAATATTTGCATTTCCTGATAATGGAATATCTTCTTTATTAATTCTGTATATCTTCAAATCTTGTCTGTTACCGGAATTATTTCCAAAGTCTCCGATATAAATATAACTTTCGTCCTGCGATAAATCTTCCCAGTCAATATTTGCAGCATTATTAACTGAAATTGTCTGAACTATTTGTCCTGATACAGTATCAATTTTATATATTTCCGGTTCACCGCCACTATCATTATGCGACCACCAACCACCTGAATATAATATTAATCCTGATGTTTCATCAAGTTGTGAGGGAAGATTTAAAAAAACCACCGGATTATAAAAAGTAGGGTCATAAGTGCATGAACCATTATTCTGTGTTGCTCCGGGATTGAAATTATTTGCATTAGGATCAGTGCAGCCGTATGTCTGTGCATAAAGCTCAGAAAATGTAAAAAAGAAAATCAGGCTAAAGAAAAATAATCTTATGGTCATTTTTTTTGAATTCTATATATAATTATAATTAGTATTCGTAGTATTTTTATCAGCGTTCATCTGCGTTAATCTGCGTCACTTTAACTGTTTTATTTATTTTGACGCTGATTCTCGCAGATTTTTTATGATTGAAAAAAATTAAAAAAAACTAACTATTTTAAACATGAGTAAAAAATTAACCGATTACAATCGGGCAATCAAGTAGCGATTTTTGTTGCGAGTTGCGGGTTACGTGCATCCCGTAACTCGTAACCCGAAACAATATCCTAATGGCTGCATAAACAACATTCCATTTAAACAACATTTTGGTTAGTTTGTCTTTTTAAGAGTCTAATCCCGAAACATATAACCAATAACTTATAACAAATAAATTTCAAACATCAATGACCAAAAGTTCAAAACAGCTTTGAAATTGTTTTGGTCATTGAGTTTTTGAACATTGTAATTTATCCATACGGACTTCCTTTGGTCGTTTGAAATTTGGTGCTTGTCATTTGTTATTTTTTAAAAAGTTCAAAATGTTTAGTTTACAGACAGGCTTTAGTAATAAACTTCCTTCTTAGCTGCTTTTAAAGTATTTCTCAGAAGTGAAACAATTGTCATTGGTCCAACCCCGCCGGGAACAGGAGTGATATAACTGCATTTTTTTGAAACCTCATCAAATTTAACATCTCCTACTAATTTAAATCCCGATTTGGTTTCGGTAGATTTTACTCTGTGGATTCCAACATCAATCACTACTGCATCTTTTTTAACCATATCAGCAGTAACAAATCCGGGACTACCGATTGCTGCAATTAAAATATCAGCACTACTGCATATTTTTTCAAGATTTTTAGTTTTGCTGTGGCAAACCGTAACTGTACAATTTCCCGGATAAGCTTTACGCGACATTAAAATACTTATCGGCGTTCCAACAATATTGCTTCTGCCCAAAACCACACAATTTTTCCCTGCTGTTTCTATGTTATACCGTTCAAAAAGCTGAATAATACCATAAGGTGTAGCCGGTAAATACGTAGGCAGGTTTAACACCATTTTTCCAACATTAAGCGGATGGAAACCATCTACATCTTTTGAAGGATCAATACTTTCAATAATTTTATTAACGTTGATATGTTCAGGTAAAGGAAGCTGAACTATCAAACCGTTTATTTCATCATCTTTATTAATAAAATCAACTACTTTTATTAATTCTTTTTCACTGATATCAGCAGGAAATTTATATAAAGAAGAAATAAACCCAACTTCTTTACAAGACTTTTCCTTACCGGAAACATAAGTTTGACTTGCAGGGTCATCGCCAATCAGAATAGCCGTCAGATGAGGGACATCCTTTCCTATATCAATCATTTCTGCAACTTCTTTGGCTATTTCCGATTTTATTTCAGCAGCAGTTGCTTTTCCGTCAATTATTTTCATAAAAATATGTTAAAGTGTTTGTGTATTTATGTTAGTTTGGCGTTTGATGTTTGACGTTTGACGTTTTTTAAAATTGTAAATTATTCCTAAATTAATTGATATAGAACGGTTATAAACATTCTGAAAATTGTCAGGTGTGAATATTGATCTTTCATAAGAACCACCGTTATATTCAGTAATATCGGCAGAATTGCATAAACCTATATTGTATCTTGTTTCAATAAAAAATTTCACGCGATCACATAGAGGGATTTTTATTCCAACTCCCACAATCGCTCCCATTTCATTTTTCTTAAATTCATCCTTTGCATCATGGCTATAATCATACCTTTTAAATTCAGGAGATGCTGTAGATGTTACAATCGTTTGGTTATCTGCTGAAGCTAAGAGACTTAAATAAAATCCCAAATATCCATAATATTTTACGGATTTACCAAATTCAAAATTAGCCAACAGAGGTATAGTAAAATATTTTAATTCATATTTACCATAATATCCGCCACCGCATAAAACACTATTAAATTTAACCCCCTTATCCTCAATATTTATTTCTGTTTGTAAAGAAAAATAACTGGTTATTTTATAATTTAAAATCAAACCGAAATTTCCCCCCTGTAATTTACTGATCTCTAAATTTTCAGTATTACCATTAATTGTTGACCAGTTTATTCCATCTTTAATACCAATTGAAAAGTTCTGGGCAAATAATGAATTGCACAAGATTAATAACAATATAATAATGAAAAAGCTGATTTTTTTCATCTTAAAAAATTTTTTTATCAACCTAAAAATTAACTTCAAATACCGAAAAATAACGAAAATCAAAGATTTTCTATTTTTCAGAACGTCAAACTTCAAACATCAAACGTCAAACTTCATTTATCTATGCATCATTCCCTGCTTATTCTTCATATTTTTCATCATGCCCATTGCTTTTTTCATTCCGCCGCCGGTCATCATTTTCATCATTTTACTTGTATCATTAAATTGCTTTATCAAGCGATTCACTTCCTGAATATCAGTTCCGCTTCCTCTTGCAATTCTTTTACGGCGGCTACCATTAAGTATTTTCGGATATTCGCGTTCTTCGGAGGTCATTGACGAAATTATTGCTTCAATACCCCTAAAGGCATCATCATCAATTTCAGTATCTTTAATTGCTTTACCCATACCGGGAATCATTCCTGCAAGGTCTTTAACATTGCCCATTTTTTTGATTTGTTTTATCTGCGAAAGGAAATCATTAAAATCAAATTGGTTTTTAGCAATTTTTTTCTGTAATTTTCTGGCTTCTTCTTCATCATACTGTTCCTGGGCTTTTTCAACAAGTGAAACAACATCACCCATACCAAGTATTCTGTCAGCCATACGGTCGGGGTGGAAAACATCAATTGCTTCTATTTTTTCGCCAATACCAACAAATTTTATCGGTTTGTTAACCACAGAACGTATTGTTAAAGCAGCACCACCGCGGGTATCACCATCTAATTTTGTCAGAATTACACCTTCATAGTCAAGGCGGTCGTTGAATGCTTTTGCAGTATTAACAGCATCCTGACCTGTCATGGAATCAACAACAAATAATGTTTCCTGAGGATTAATTGTTTTTTTGATTGATGATATCTCATCCATCATTTCATCATCAATAGCCAACCTACCGGCAGTATCAACAATTACAACATTATAGCCGTTATCCTTTGCATAATTAATTGACCTTTTGGCAATTTTAACAGGTTGTTTATTATCTTCTTCAGTATAAACTTCAACATTTATCTGCTCACCCAGAACCTGTAATTGCTTGATAGCAGCAGGACGATAAACGTCACCCGCAACCAACAAAGGATTCTTACCACGTTTAGTTTTAAGATAATTTGCAAGCTTAGCTGCAAAAGTTGTTTTACCCGAACCTTGCAAACCTGCAATTAAAATTATGGCTGGTTTTCCTTTGTCGTTTAAATCGGTTTTTTCACCACCCATCAATTCAGCAAGGTCATCACGAATTATTTTAACCATTAACTGCCCTGGAGAAACGGCAGTTAAAACATTTTGCCCAAGTGCTTGTTGTTTAACCTGCTCTGTAAATTGTTTGGCAATTTTATAACTAACGTCAGCATCCAATAACGCTTTTCTAACTTCTTTTAAAGTTTCGGCTACATTTATTTCAGTAATGTGCCCCTGCCCTTTTAGTATCTTAAACGATTTCTCTAATTTTTCACTTAAACTTTCGAACATATCTTGCTTAAATTAATTTTTGGGTGCAAAATTACAAATTTATTATTTAGTCCCTGTCTATAAAGTCCGAAAGTTTAAACAAATATTAAAAATCACAAAACTTGTCCGTATGGATGACAAGCACCAAAATACAAAACTTGTCCGTATGGATAAATCTCAATGACCGAAATATCAATATTCAAAGCTGTTTAGAAAATTTGATCATTGAAATTTGGAAATTATCCATACGGACAAGTTTTGTTATTTGAAATTTGTTATTTGGTCCCGAAAGCTTTCGGGATTAATTCAAAAATTGTTTGACTTTATGGACAGACTAATTACTTTTCACATCCTGTCCGGCACATCTATTCCAAGAAGTTCCATTGAGGTTTTTATTACCCTTCCTGTAAATTCAGACAAGACTAATCTGAATATTACAATATCTTTATTTTCTTCTTTCAATATTGGAATTTCCTGGTAAAACTGATTGTATTCCTTAACGAGTTCATAAATATAATTAGCAATTAAAGCAGGGCTTAAATTATCGGCTGCCTGTTTTATAATTCCAGGAAAATCATGAAGCAGTTTCAGGATGTCCTTTTCCTTTTTAAGAATTTTCACATTCCTTATCTGTCCTGTATGAAAAGATTTATAGCTACTATTTTCAGCTTTTCTCAACAATGATTGAATTCTCGCATAAGTATATTGAATGAACGGACCTGTTTTACCTGCAAAATCAATAGATTCCACAGGATCGAACAACATATTCTTTCTCGGATCAACCTTCAGAATAAAATATTTTAATGCACCCATTCCAATGGTTTCAAACAATTTATTTGCTTCTTCTTTTGTAAAACCTTCAATTTTCCCAAGGTCTTCAGTTGTTTTTTTTGCAGTATCAAACATTTCAACCATAAGTTCGTCAGCATCAACAATTGTTCCTTCACGTGATTTCATTTTGCCGTGTGGCAATTCAACCATGCCATAAGAAAGATGAATAATATCATCAGCCCAGTTATTTCCCAATTTTTTCAGAATAAGCTTTAAAACAATAAAATGATAATTTTGTTCATTACCAACAACATATATCAGCTTTTCAGGGTGGTATTCATCATATCTTAATTTTGCCGTTCCAATGTCCTGAGTTATATAAACCGAAGTTCCGTCTGACCTAATCAACAATTTTTCATCTAATCCTTCTTTAGTTAAATCCGCCCAAACAGAGCCATCATCTTTCCTGAATAATATTCCTTTCTGCAAACCTTGTTCAACCAAAACTTTTCCTAATAAATATGTTTCCGATTCATAATATATCTTGTCAAAATCAATACCCAAGCTTTTGTATGTCTTATCAAAACCCTCATAAACCCAGTTATTCATTAATTGCCATAAATTGCGAACATCATCCTGCTGAGCTTCCCATCTTTTTAACAAATCTTGTGCTTCAATAATAAGCGGTGATTTTTTTGCAGCCTCTTCCTCTGAATAACCTTTATTCATCAACCTGCTAATTTCTTTTTGATTTTCCTGTTCAAACTTCACATAATAATCTCCAACAAGTTTATCTCCTTTTTTCCCAGAAGATTCGGGTGTATCACCCCTGCCCCACTTTTCCCATGCCAGCATTGATTTGGAAATATGTATCCCACGGTCGTTAACCAAATTTACTTTAACTACTTTTTTTCCGCTTGCTTTTAATATTTCTGCAACCGAAT
The DNA here is from genome assembly GCA_030622635.1 of Bacteroidota bacterium. Classification (GTDB taxonomy): domain Bacteria; phylum Bacteroidota; class Bacteroidia; order Bacteroidales; family JADFUO01; genus JADFUO01. Next base: position 5,457 of record JAUXFX010000055.1, on the reverse strand, counting down.
TTCCGATAAGATTATTTCTGATATGCCCCAAATGTAAAGGTTTGTTAGTGTTAGGTGAAGAAAATTCAACTACAACAGGATGTGTCTCAGTAGTTTCTGAAAATCCATATTTTACGTTTTTATAATTATTATTGAAAAAATCAAGCCAATAATTTTCAGAAATATTAAGATTCAAAAAACCTTTAATAACATTGAAATTATCAATCTCTATAAGATTTGATTGGAGATAATCACCAATTTCTTCGGCTGTTTGTTCCGGTGACTTTTTAGAAAATCTAAGTAACGGAAAAACAATTAGAGTAAGATCACCTTTAAATTCTTTTTTTGTTTTTTGAACCTGAAAGAGATTTTCATTAATTTGTTGTCTATATAATATATGTATTGCCGTGACAATATTTTTAATAATAATTTTTTCTATCATTTAATTTTTTATTAACACAATTAAAAAAATTTAAACTATATACTAATTTTAAAACTATAAATTATACATTTGCAAAAATAATATAAAAAGTATTTTAAGTCATTTATCAGTTAAATAAATTAATAATATAAATATTTCAGAATGAAAAAGAATGTAATTTTAATTGGAGCTGCAGGAAGAGATTTCCATAATTTTAACACTTACTTCAGAGGAAATAAAGATTATAATGTAGTAGCATTTACAGCTGCTCAAATTCCTGATATTTATGGAAGGGAATACCCGGCTGAATTAGCAGGTGATTTATACCCCGACGGCATCCCGATTTATGCAGAAGAAGACCTTGTAAATTTAATTAAAGATTTGAAAGTTGATGATTGTATTTTTTCATATAGCGATGTTCCATACAATAAAGTTATGAGTATTAGTGCAATCGTAAATACTGCGGGTGCTAATTTTATTTTATTAGGTCCTAAAGACACAATGATAAAAAGCACAAAACCTTTGATTGCAGTTGGAGCAGTAAGAACCGGTTGCGGCAAAAGCCAGACTTCAAGAAGAATTATTGAGATATTAATGATGGAAGGTTTAAAAGTTGTTGCTATTCGTCATCCAATGCCTTATGGAAATTTAGCAGAACAAAAAGTTCAGCGTTTTGCCACATTGGAAGACCTCGAAAGACATCATTGCACTATTGAGGAAATGGAAGAATACGAACCGCATATTGTTCGTGGTAATGTAATTTATGCCGGAGTTGATTATGAAGCTATTTTAAGAGCTGCCGAAAATGATCCCGATGGTTGTGATATAATTTTATGGGACGGTGGTAATAACGATTTTCCGTTTTATGTTCCCGACCTTAATATAACAATAGTTGACCCTCATCGCCCGGGCCACGAATTAACATATTATCCGGGTGAAGTAACTCTAAGATTAGCTGATGTGGCTATAATTAATAAAATCGACACTGCCAATGCCGTTGATATTTTAAAAGTAAGAGAAAATATTGCAAAAGTTAATCCAAATGCAATTGTTATTGATGCTGCATCTCCAATAAGAGTTGACAACCCTGATATTATTAGAGGTAAAAGAGTATTGGTAGTTGAAGACGGACCAACCTTAACACATGGCGGAATGAAATTGGGAGCCGGAATAGTTGCAGCCCAAAAATTCGGTGCAGCCGAGTTAATAGACCCGAGACCTTTCATTGTTGGAAAACTTTCGGAAACTTTTGAAATCTATCCTAATATCGGAACTTTATTACCGGCAATGGGATACGGAGAAGAACAATTAAAAGACCTTGAAACCACTATTAACAACACTGATTGCGACTCGGTATTAATCGGCACTCCAATTGACCTAAGCAGGATCATTAAGATAAATAAACCATACACAAGAGTTTATTACGACCTGCAGGAAATTGGTTACCCCGGACTTGAAGACGTTCTTTGTGACTTTATTGTAAAGCACGGTATTATTAAAAAAGAAAAATGCAAATGTTGTTATAGTTAAAAATTAATCAAAAACATATATGAAAAACAGAAGCTTAGTTTCAATCAATGATTACACTAAGAAAGAATGGATAATTCTTCTTGATCTGGCTGAAAAATTTGAAAAAAACCCCAGACAAAAGATCCTTGAAAATTATGTTGTTGCCACACTGTTTTTTGAACCATCAACAAGAACAAGACTTAGCTTTGAAAGTGCAGCAACAAGACTCGGAGCAAAAATAGTCGGTTTTACCGATTCTTCTTCATCAAGTGTAAAAAAAGGTGAGTCGCTTAACGATACAATATTAACTGTAAGTAATTACTCTGATATTATTGTTATGCGACATCCACGTGACGGCAGTGCCAGATATGCAAGTGAAGTTTCACCAATACCAATAATTAATGCCGGCGATGGTGCCAATCAACATCCTACACAAACTCTTCTTGACTTATATTCCATAAGAAAAACCCAAGGCACTTTGGATAATCTTAACATAGCTTTTATCGGTGACCTGAAATACGGCAGAACCGTCCACTCATTAGTCATTGCTTTGTGCGAATTTAATACTACATTTCATCTTGTCTCGCCTGTTGAATTAAAATTACCAAGCTATGTAAAACAACATATTAAAAATAATAATCTTAAATATTATCAATATACGGAATTAAATGAAGTTATCCCTAAAGCAGACATTTTATACATGACCCGTATCCAAAAAGAAAGATTTTTAGACCCGATTGAATATGAAAAAGTGAAAAATGCTTATGTACTTAAAAACAGCATGCTTGAAAAAGCAAAAGATAATCTAAAAATCTTACACCCTTTACCACGTGTAAATGAAATAACTATTGATGTTGATGCTAATCCAAAAGCATATTATTTTCAGCAGGCACTTAATGGTGTATATGTCAGACAAGCATTATTAGCTTCAATACTCGGTGTTAAATGAAACATCCATCCGTATGGACAAGGCATCCGTAATTATTAAATTTATTTAAATCAAAAAAATAAAAGGATGAATAAAATCAGAAAAGAATTAAAAGTTTCAGCAATTGAAAATGGAACTGTAATTGATCATATTCCAACAAAAAGTGTTTTTCAGGTAATTAGGATTTTAAATCTTGATAATATTGAAAATCAGGTTCTGTTCAGCACTAACCTCGATAGTAAAAAATATGGAAAAAAAGGTCTTATTAAAGTCAGTGACAAATATTTTAAACCCGAAGAAGTTAATAAAATTGCTTTAGTAGCACCTTCTGCAACACTTATTGAAATTAAAGATTATCAGGTAAGACTGAAGAAATCAGTTGAAATACCTAAACAAATATTTAAATTCGTAAAATGTGTAAATCCAAATTGTATTACAAATTACGAAAACATAACGACAAAATTTGATGTTTCAATTGAAGACAACGGTGATATAAAATTATGGTGTAAATACTGCGATAAATATACTGCTAAGGATAATATTGTATTTATTTAGCTATTACATTATCATCATCACAAGTTAGATGTAATGGCTATGCTGGTAAATCATTCACTTTGAATACTTATATAAAAAATCTAATTAAACAAGGCGAACATCAGCAACTTGATTTTAAACTATTTAAAAACAAGCAAATTACACTGTCAAAGTTCTACCAACTTGCAAAAATCTCAAGATTTAAAGCCCAAAATATTTTAGTGAACTTTCTCGTTATAAAAATAATAGAAATTATTTTCACTGAAAAACAAATATATTATAAATTATCAGAGGACTATGACCTTACGTAGTCAAGGGCTGCAAAATTCTATTGTTTTATATTACATCATTCAAAATATTTTGAAAAAAAATAAAATATCCCGATTTTTTAAACATTACTTTTTACTGCCATTACTGCCATTTTTAAAACAAGGCATAACACCTGAAAAATTGTCATTAACTGTTGCATTTGGTTTTACTCTTGGAACCATTCCGATATTTGCCGCTACTACAATATTCTGTTTACTTTCCGCATTTATTTTTAGATTAAACAAACCTGCTATTCTATTGATAAATCTTATAGTTTATCCGTTGCAGATTATTCTTTACATACCATTTATTAAATTAGGAGAATTAATTTTTAATTATTCATTTATACCATTTTCATTTAATGAAATAATTATTATGTTCAAAAACGATTGGATTTTTGCTATTCAAAATATATGGTTTCAAAATCTTCTTGGCATATTTGCATGGCTAATTATATCAATCCCTTTCGCTTTTCTACTTTATTACTCAACATTGCCAATATTTAAACACTTCATTCAAAAAGAAGAGAAAAAGTAAACTAACCTCAACTTAATAAACTGCAAAATTGGCAGTCTAATTAGTCCTGTCTATAAAGTCAAACAAATTTTGAAATAAAGCACCAAAACTTGTCCGTATGGATAACAAAAAACAAATCACAAAACTTGTCCGTACGAAGCAAAGCAAGCGACACGAAGTTAGCCCGCATGGGTCCGTATGGATGGATAAATTCCAAAAATCAATTATCAAATAATAAAACAGCTTGAAACTATTTCGATCATTGAATTTTTGAATATTGGAATTTATCCATACGGACTTCCTTTGGTCGTTTGAAATTTGGTGCTTGTCATTTGTGATTTTTAATATTTATTCAGTGCTATCATATACACATTCAGTTAATTATATAATAAAATGTATTTTATTTAAAAAATAATAAAAAAAGTTTGTTTAGTTAAAATATTAATATGTATCTTTGCACTCGATTTTGCAAAATGTTCTTTTAAATATCATTAAAACACTTGAAATTACTGACAATTCCACTATATTTACTAACATCTTTTTTAACTTGAATAATTAAATAAATAATTAATAAAACTTGTTAAAAAGTTTGCATTTTAAAAATAATGGTATTAATTTTGCAGTCCCTTTTTTTTCCTTAAAAAATTAAGGGTTAAAATTTAAAAAATAAGTTCTTTGAAAATATTGAAGTAAAGCCTAGAAGTAGCAAATATCCTCCCATTCCGATTACGATTTCGATAATTATTGAAACAAATGGGATTTGGGAAGAATAGTAAATCTTGAGATATTAAATTTTTTTTTACAATGAAGAGTTTGATCCTGGCTCAGGATGAACGCTAGCGGCAGGCCTAATACATGCAAGTCGAACGGTAAGTCCCTGCTTGCAGGGAACACGAGTGGCGCACGGGTGCGTAACGCGTATGCAACCTACCTTTAACTGGGGAATAGCCCCGAGAAATCGGGATTAATACCCCATAATAATAAAATATGACATCATTTTTTATTTAAAGTTCCGGCGGTTAAAGATGGGCATGCGTGACATTAGCTAGTTGGTGAGGTAACGGCTCACCAAGGCAACGATGTCTAGGGGTTCTGAGAGGATTTTCCCCCACACTGGTACTGAGACACGGACCAGACTCCTACGGGAGGCAGCAGTAAGGAATATTGGGCAATGGACGCAAGTCTGACCCAGCCATGTCGCGTGCAGGATGACAGCCCTACGGGTTGTAAACTGCTTTTATACGGGAAAAAACCCCTCTAC
>JAUXFX010000190.1 GCA_030622635.1 Bacteroidota bacterium | reverse complement strand
TTACAATAATAATAACAATTATTCTGATAATTGTTGCTGCTATTCTTATAATAACAAATTCAAAATCTACATTAAGAAAAGACATTAGTGATTTTACATTACAGGATACATCAATAGTTACAAAAATATTCATGGCAGATAAAAATAATAATCAGGTTACTCTTGAAAAAACAGAAGATGGGTCATGGAAATTGAACAACACATATAAAGCCAATAAAAAAATTGTGGAATCGCTGTTAAAAACAATGCAGGATATTGAGGTCAGGTCTCCTGTTTCCAAAACAGCTTTTAATAGTGTAATTTCAAGAATGGCTGCAATTGCAGTAAAAGTTGAGATTTATCAAATGGTTTACAGCGTGAATCTTTTTGGTACAATTAAATTGTTCCCTCATGAAAAATTAACCAAAACTTATTATGTTGGCGATGCCACACCAGATAATCTCGGTACTTTTATGTTGATGGAAAATTCAACAGAGCCTTATGTTATTCATATTCCGCGATTTCGTGGCTATGTATCACCGCGTTATTCACCAATTGAAGATAACTGGAGAGACCATACTGTTTTTGACCAAAATATTTCTGATATTAAATCGGTAACTCTTGAGTTTATTGATGACCCTGGCTGGTCGTATAATATCACAAATATTGGTAATGACAATTTTATATTAACAAGTTTACAGGATAATAAAATTATTGAAGATTATGATACTTTAAAATTATTGAATTTTCTTGCTTCTTTTGATAACATTAAATTTGAAGCTTTGTTGTCGAATACACTTGAAAAATCTTATATTGATTCGGTTACTTCATCCACACCTGCTCATATCATAACCATGGTTGATAAATCGGGAGATACTATCATTGTTCAAACCTTTCATAAAAAGGGATTTTTGGATTTGTTTACTGATGATGGTGCATCGCTTGAACCCTTTGATTTAGACAGGTTATATGCTTTGGTTAATGAAAAAAAGGATATTGTATTAATTCAATATTATGTATTTGAAAAAATTTTAAGACCTATTATTTATTTTGAAAAAGAATAATTAAGAATTAATGTTTTCAAAGATATTGAAATCTGAGTTTGTAAAAAACGTCCTTACCTTGATGACAGGTACTGCTATTGCCCAGGCAATACCGGTTTTAATATCCCCGATTTTAACCAGATTATACACTCCTGAAGATTTTGCTGTTTTAGCATTATTTATGTCTGTTGTAGTAATAATCGGTACTATTTCTACTGCACGATACGAATTAGCCATTATGCTTCCGAAAAATAAAAAAGATGCGGTAAATATATTAGCCCTATCATTGATAATCAACACCATAATATCATTACTTTCGTTGATAGTTATTTTGATTTTCAAAGATCAAATTATTTCGCTTTTAGGTTCTGAGGAACTGAGAATATGGTTGTATTTTGCTCCGGTTACAATATTTTTTATCGGTGTTTATCAGGCATTCAATTATTGGTCAACCAGGAATAAAACCTTTACCAAGAATGCAATAAGCAGGGTAGCACAATCCTCAACAATAGTAGCTACGAATCTTTCAGTAGGTTTTGTTAAAGCCGGCCCTGTAGGATTAATTTCAGGAGCAATTTTAGGTCAAATTATCGGAGCTTTGGTTCTTTCATGGAAAACACTTATTAATTTCAATAAATTCAGAAAACAATTATCTGTCAAGTTAATTAAGACAAATGCTAAAAAATACAGTAACTTCCTGAAAATTAATACCCCGCATGCTTTTATCGATTCATTGCAAGATAATGGTATTGTTTATATTATCATATATTTCTTTTCAAAAGTAATACTCGGTTCATATTCTTTTGCATTCAGAATACTTAAGGCGCCTGTTGGATTGATAGGAGGAGCAATGAGCCAGGTATTCTATCAGAAAGCTTCTAAAGCATATCATGATAGAGAAAACATACAACCATTGATTTTGAAAATGTATAAAAACCTTTTTTTAATTGGGTTTCCGTTGTTTTTAATACTATTTTTGTTTACACCGGATATTTTCTCGTTTGTATTTAGTGAGAAATGGAGAGTTGCAGGGGAAATAGCACAAATTATTGTTCCCTGGATTTTTTTGAATTTTATTGTTTCGCCGGTTTCAAGCATAGCAATTATAATGAACAAACAAAAAGAAGCTATGTTTATTACCTTTGCAGATATATCACTCAGAATAGGAGCATTATTAATCGGTGGGTATTATAATGATTATAAATTGTCTTTTATTTTAATGAGTATTACTTGCAGTATGTTATTGATTTTTGCATTAATTTGGTACTATCGAATTGCTAAATTAAAAACCTCTGACGCATATTAACAAATTTTATTTTAAATAAAACATGAACTTAAAATCTTGGATCAGACAAAAACTTGTTTACATTACAAAACCCAGAATGATTGGGGGTTATAAAAGATATGACGGAATTTACTTAAAAAATACAAGGATCAGTAATACCACCTTTATTGATAATCCTGAAAATTTTGAAATTGAAGATAACGTGTTTGTCGGACATTATAATTATATTGAAGCAAGTAATGGAATTACAATAAAAGAAGGATGTCAGATAACTAACTTTATTTCCATCACGTCGCATTCAAGTCATATTTCAATCAGATTATATGGTAAGCGGTATGGTGATTTTCAAAATCATAAAGGATATGAAAAAGGTTCTGTTTTTATTGGAAAATATTCTTTTATCGGACCTCACTCCATAATAATGCCAAACACTTATATCGGTAAAGGCTCAATAGTGGGAGCATACAGTTATGTTCAGGGTGATTTTCCGGAATTCTCTATTATCAAAGGAAATCCTGCAAAAGTTGTTGGGGATACCCGTCATATGGATTCAAAATATCTGACGGAAAATCCCGAACTTAAAGAATTTTATTATGAATGGGCAAAGAAGCCATAAATAAAATATAAAGAATTATCCCAATGAAATTATTAACTGTCGGTTCAAATGTTATTCATCTAAAAAATTACCATAACCTTATAAGGGAGGATGTTAGTGATATTTTATTTATTACTGACCGGATAAATGAAAAATTTGCTTATGATAAAATAAAACTGGTTCCTTTCTCAATTAAGAATCCTTTTCAAATAAAGAAATCCATTAATAAAATCAAGCAAATTATTCAGAATTACAAACCTGATATTATTCATATTCACCAGGCCGGAACTAATGCATATTTAGCTCTTAAAGCTTCTAAAAATTTTAAAATTCCAACAATTGTTACTGCCTGGGGTGGTGATATATTAGATGTTCCGGATTATAATTTTTTATATAAGAAACTAACAAAGTACGTATTAAAAAATGCCGGTTATTTTACTTCCGATTCTCTTTTTATGGCTTCAAAAATGCAACATTTGGCTTTTCCTGATATACTTGATATTACAATTGCAAATTTTGGTATAAACATTGAAAAAAAAGATTTGCCAAAAGAAAATATAATATTTTCAAACCGCTTGCATAAGAAGATGTACAGGATAGATAAAATTATTGAATCTTTTAAAAGATTTATAACAGACAGAAAACAAGAAAACTGGAAATTGGTTATCGCAGGAGAGGGAGACGAAACAAGTAAGCTTAAGCAATTATCCACAGAACTTGAAATTGATGATAAAGTTGAATTTGTCGGTTGGTTGGATAAAGCATCTAATAATGAATATTATTTTCGTTCAAAAATATTTATATCAATACCAACATCTGATGCTACCTCAATAAGTTTGCTGGAAGCTATGGCTGCCGGTTGTATCCCTGTTTTATCCAATTTGCCGGCAAATTTAGAATGGGTGATTGACGGATTAAATGGTGTGATAGTTGATAATTTAAATAATAACTTTATAGAACGGGCATTAGAATTAGATTATAATAAAGTTAAGGATATAAATTCATACATCATTGAAAAAAAGGCAACAAAAGAAGTAAACAGGAAAAAGTTTATTGATTTGTATAATAGGGTGTTAGGAAATATCTGATGAAAATTTGCCACATATCTACAGTACACAATGTTATTGATGACCGGATTTTTTATAAGGAATGTAAATTCTTAAAAAAAGAAGGTTATGATGTTTTTTTTATTGTAGAAAATCCGAACAATAAGACGATTGAAGGAATAAATATTATTGGTTTAAAAAATTATAATTCAAGATTACAAAGAGTAATTTTCGGCTCAATCGAAGCTTTCCGTAAAGCTTTGAAAACGAAATCCGATTTGTATCATTTTCACGATCCGGAACTAATGTTTACAGGAGTTTTGCTTAAACTTGCCGGTAAAAAAGTTATTTACGATGTTCATGAAGACCTGCCAAAACAGGTTTTATATAAAGATTGGATAAAATATAAATTCGTTCGTAAAACTCTGTCAGCTATAATAAATGTTTTTGAACAATTTTGTTGTTTGTTTTATGATGGAATAGTTGCTGCAACTGAAGATATTGCAAAAAAGTTCAGTAAAAGAAAAACTATTATTTTGAAAAATTTTCCGGTTAAAAGTATGATTGAAAAAACACATTCTCCATCAATAAAAAAAGAAAAAAATATTATAATATATGTCGGGGGCTTGTCAAAAATCAGGGGAATTAAGGAAATTATTCAGGCAATGGAACATGTCAATATAAATTGTGAATTGTGGTTGATTGGAAAATTTGAAAATGAAGTATATTATGAAGAATGCAAAAACTTGCCTTCATGGAAAAGAGTGAAATATTTGGGTTTTAAGAAGTTGGATGAGGTATATGGATACATCAAATTGGCTGATATAGGTTTAGCAATTTTATATCCTTTAAAAAATTATCTGACAAGCCTGCCTGTTAAAGCTTTTGAATATATGGCATTTGGCAAACCTATAATTATGTCTGACTTTAAATACTGGAAAGAAATTTTTAGCGAATGTGCTTTATTTGTTGATCCGTATAATCCAAAGCAGATTTCAGAAAAAATAAATTATCTCATTGAAAATAAAGCAATCCGGGAGAAGCTTGGTGGAAACGGTAAAGAGCTTATTAGAAATAAATATTCGTGGGAAAAAGAGGAAATAAAATTATTTGAGTTTTATGGCTCAATATTAAATACTATGGAAATTTAAACGTAAAAACAATCAAGGTTCAAAGTTGAGTCCAGTCTAAAAACTAATAAATTTTTAAAAGGAAGACCTACGAGGTTTTGTTAATTGGCAGATTATCTGTTTGTTGGTTTTTATAGAATTTACTAAAATAAACCTCGTAGGTCTTTTGGATATATTGAATGCTTGAATGCTTGAATGCTTAAATGCTTGAATGCTTAAATGCTTAAATGATTGAATAACAATAAAATGAATTTTGAATGACAACTTAAAAAACTATCTCTGCGACTCTGTGTCTCTGCGTTTAATTGGTAGTTTGTGATCAGTAACAAGAAAAAGCAAACGGAAAAGAAACCAAAACTTAAACCTTAAATAATGAAAATACATCAAATTGAAGATAAAGACATATTAAAATATCAGGAACTCGCAGTTAAAAACGGAACAATTTTTAATTGTTTGGAATGGTTGAAAATTTTTGGAGAAAAATTAAAGATATTTGGAATATTTGATAATAATAACATAATGACAGGCGGATTTTACCTTTATGTTGATTCAAAAGCCGGAATGAAATATTATAGAAATCCTCCCTTTACTCCATTCATTGGCCTTTTTTTTGAAAATAAAGCACAGAATAAAGTAAAATTACATTCTTATGAAAAATCAATTATCAACCTGATAGCTGACTTTATAAGCAAATTACCATATCAAATATTATCCATTGCATTTCAAAAAGATTTTATTGACATGCAGCCCTTTATCTGGGAAAAATATAAGG
>JAUXFX010000130.1 GCA_030622635.1 Bacteroidota bacterium | reverse complement strand
GTCCGAGAATATCAGCACTTCTTGATTTTGCATCACCCAAAGCAATATTTCCAATCATATCAATAAGCTCACCCAAACTTGTCGGGTCAAGATTTTGTCTTGCATAAACTTTTGGCAAAACGCCTTTTAACGATGGGTTTTCCTTTTCTATGGCATCCATTGCTTCATCAATCGTTTTTCCAATAGTTGGTTGTTTGGCGTTTGATAAAAGAAAACTCCAACGAGCATCGGTTGGAACAAAAAATACATTTTCAGCTTTGTATTCGTCTTTGTCTTCGGGGTCTGCTCCTGCGTATTCTCCTTCTCCTTCTTTTAGTTTTTCAAAAAGTTCTTCAAAAGCGTCAGAGATGTATTTTAGGAAAATCAATCCGAGTACAACGTGTTTGTATTCCGCTGCATCAATATTTTTCCTCAATTTGTCAGCCGATTTCCAAAGTTGTTTTTCCAATGGTTCGTCTGTTCCGTTATTATTCTTTTTTGCCATATATTTTAGTTTCCTTTATTCGTTTTCAAAGATACTTTTTCTTCTGTCGTTTCTGCCCGAGCGTTGGCTAAAAAATAGCTCTTTTGGTTTTTTCAGGGTTTGCCTGTGTGTCGGCAAAAACCAAATGTGCCATTTGTGCGGTGGCATTTCCTTTCAGTTTTCTATTTGCTAACAAAATTTCTTTCATTGTTCTATTTCCTTTCTTCGCCTTTCCCATAACTTCTTACGTGTTCACATTTTCCGTACACATCCAACAGTATTCTGTAGATATATACACCTTCTATTGTTTATATTTTAAATCTATATATAAGAGTTTTTATTATTCTTATGCAACAAATATATAAAAACAAATCAAATATTTCTCTTATCAATAAAATTTACAGACTTTCTGTTTTCTTCTGAAAACTTTATTTTATTGATGTTATTAACAGATTCAAATTTTATCTGAGGTGCTACTCTTAATTTAGCTCTGAAACGGTCTTTGATTTTCTTTTCAAAACCTTCCGGAATATCTTTACAGCCAATTCTGATAAGTATTTCGTCTGTTCCAATTTGATTGGTATAAACTTCTACAATATAATTTTCAACTTCATCAATATTATCAAGTATATCGTATAAAGCAGACGGATAAATAGTTGTTCCCTTATATTTTATCATTTGTTTTTTCCTTCCTATAACCGGTCCTAAACGCATGGTATTTCTGCCGCACTTACACGGTTCATTATAGTGATAGCAAATATCGCCTGTTTTAAATCGCAATAGCGGCATACCTTCAACTCCGAGAGTGGTAATTGTAACTTCACCTGCTTCTCCTTCAGGAACAGGATTATTGCTGTCATCCAAAAATTCAACAATTATCAACTCAGGATGATGATGACCACCTTTTCCTTCGCTACATTCTGTAAAAGCAGTTCCCATTTCAGTTGAGGCGTAAGTAGAATAAAGATGAATATCCCATTTATCCTTAATCTTTTTCCCTAATGTTGTTAAAGTAAAATCAGCATTTCGCAGAGGTTCGCCAATACAAATCGCTTTTTTTACACTTGTTGACTGATAGTCAATTCCATTGTTATCAGCCCATTCAATTAATTTTAGAAGAAAAGAAGGAACTGTAATAAATGCAGTAGGGAAAATCCTGTTTATTGTATCCCATTGTAGTTCGGGCATTCCATTTCCGACACGCACAATTCCTGCACCTAATTTTCTTGCTCCTAAAAAATAAGCCAGGCCGGCCATAAAACGACGGTCTATAGTTGTCATTAACTGATAAATATCATTTTTTGAACCATCGGCACAAGCGAAGGAAATACATTCGTTGTATGCCAAACGCTTCAAATCTTTTTCAGTCATAACAAAGGTTACAGGGTCGCCGAGTGTGCCGGAAGTTGTAATATAATCAATGATTTTAGCTTTACTCACACAAATAAAATCCTGATTCCTTGCTTGCAGGTCATCTTTTGTAGTTACCGGTATTAATCTAAGGACTTCTAATGTCCTGATTTTTTGAATATTAATATTATTTTTTTTGAAAAGCTCAGAATAAAATCCGGAATTGTTTTCAAGATAAGCAAGAATATCTTGCAAACTGTGTTCCTGGTATTTCTTTATTTCTTTATAAGATTTGGTTTCTATTTTTGGGATTAACATAAATATTTGTGTTTTAATTATTATCGTTTTTTTTTAATTTTCTATTTAGTGGCTTTAAGAAAACGTCAATAACTTCGTTACGCTCGTATTTAAAACCAGTCATTTACAAAAGTAAACTCCTGATTTTAAAAACTTCGCAAGCCTCGTTCTTGACGCCTTCTTAAAAGCCATATTAAAAATTCTAAGTTTTCTTAGAGGCATTATTTAGTATTTAATCCATAAAATCTTTACACAAAATTACCAACGCTGTCAGGTTTCTTAAGACGCTGACAGGTTTCTGAAACCTGACAGCGTTCGCAGAACCTGTCAGCGTTTAATAATAACCCGTGAATTATTCAGGTTAGGTATTTTATCTGCAATTCTCAATACATTTTCCGGACAAGCACTCACACAACGTTCACATAAAATACAAGTTCGGTTATTAACTCTTTCTTTATTATGGACATACGTCATAACATCAATTAACATAGGACAAGCTAAATTACACAAATTACAACTAATACAATCATCAGCTTTTACAGGAGTAATTTTAAAAATTGAATAAGGTGCTATTATACTTGAGATAGTAAGAAACGGGCATAACATTCTGCAATAAGCTCTGCTTCCCCAAATTGATGTTAGTATTAATCCACACGAAATAATAAATAAATTCTCTCCAATAATCCAATAACGTCTTAATTCTAAATTCCCGGCAGGATTCCAAAAGAACGCTACAGAAAATGAAAATATAATTAGAAATATTAAATATCCCCAGGCAATAAAATTTGAACGTTTTTTTGGTTTTTTTTTACATGATGTTTTGCTGTTTATTAATTCGAAAAAAGCTCCGTTCCAACATGCACGGGAGCAAAATGCATTACCCAAAAAAAATGGCAACACAATTCTTGATACTAATAACTGAATAAGTGCGCCCGTAATAATGCCGGCAGAAAAATCAAAAAAGATTTCAGGAAATTGAAAATTAACTCCAATATACAAACCTAACCAGCCAAAAAGTAACCCTGCAAGAAATAATTGTAGAAGTCGTCTTGATATCTGACGTAATTTTGGATATTTTTCAATAATTATTCTTGTGGAACTATCTAATAAACCTATGCTGATAAATAGTATAAAATACTTAATATCACGAAAAAACCATAGAATTAGTCCAATTAATGTAAAGATTAATAACGTTATTAATGGAATTTTGTATTTCCTGAAAATTTGCATTTAATGGTTTTATTCTAAAATATTACTGCTTGTTTTTTGATTCATTACAAATTTTTATTCTTTCTTTAATGTCTTTTAATTCCCGAAAAGAGCTAATTTCCTTTTTTAAGGCAATATTATAATATTCTATTGCTTTATCATATTGTTTTAAATTTTTATAATAGTCGCCTAACAGCGAGTATGTCATGAAAAATTCAGGGTTTGTTGAAATATAATTTTTGTCAGGGAATACAATTTTTTCATTATTTTCTATTGAACTTTGAATAAGCTTACTTATCTCTTTAAATTTAATAAAATTTTGATAATCTTTGGAATATAAGAACGAGTCAGCAGGGATGGTCAATGTGGTTTCATATATCTCTATATTTTTTCTTAAAGCTACGAAATTTTTGAAAATTTTATCCATATTATAACAAACATACTCGCCTATTTGGAATGGTCTGACAGAAATCCACGCCAACTTTTTTGCAGGCTCAAAAATTACAGAATGATGAGCAATAAGTTGATTAATTGCCTTTTCGTTGCCCATACCGATATTTGTATCTCCTAATCCCTTTTGGTCTCTTAATATTTCTGCTGTATTATTTACTGATATTTTGGGAAATTTTGCAATTAACTCATCAACTCTTTTATATCTGTACATTGATGAGCTTTCCTTAATATTTTTCAAATTAAGTAAATCATTAGCGAATGTCTCACTCTGAAAATGGTTTGAACAAATAATATAATTTTCATCTGTTTCAAACAATCCCAATTTTTCAGGTGTTTTTTCAATAATTGCGGTTTTGTTATCTTCTGCCGAGCCAATCATTAATGATTCCGAAACAAAGATTTCACGTTTTTCTGCAATAGAAAATGCCTCATCAATATCGGATGCATACTGTAATATTTCCCTTGCAAGGATCGAAATCGGAGTTTTTGCTTCCGAAGGCATTTCCGATTTTGCGGCATTTATAGTAACTGTAAGTCCTTTTTCGTTCATGCCCGAAACCGCCCCGATCATTCCTGCCCATGTTACCATCATAAACTTATATCCATTATCTGGATTTACAAACATTACTATTTTGTTTTTTGCAAACTCATCACCAACATAAAAATCAAAATTTCTTCCTATAATCAATGAACTGTCTTGAGTTTTGTTAGCCCATGCAGAGAAAGAAGTACATCCTGCCATATTCATATCCTGTAAAGCATGACCGATATCATGAGCCGCATGGTAATCTAAAATCCGGTGATAATTTGGGGCTATATATAAAAATTCATCTGAAGCCGATAATGATACTCCGTATATCTCAAGCAAATATTCGTCGGTAATATAATTATCAATATTCCTGTTGAACCATGCAACAAAATATTTCAGGAAATTCAAATAAAATTTAGAAGGAACCATTTTATTAATTTGCTCAACAAATGCCTCTTCCTGTATCTCAATCAATTCTTTTGTCAGCTTTCCGTTGATAACTCCCCGCTCAAAAGCATCACCCTCAATATATAATTCCCATAAACCCGTATTGCTTTTTTTCAACCAACTATTTCCGCAAACATAAAAATTTTTGTCAATTTTAATTCTTTCCAAATCCAACACACTTAAATTATCCGGTTCGGGCGGGGTAATTGTAACTACTATTTTGAAATAAATTAAAAAAGCAATAATAAAAGCAGCAATTGCAACAGCAAACCCTAATAAAAACTTTTTTAGCCGCCTGTTTTTTCTATGACGCTTCATTTACTTTTCTAATTAAATAATTCAATCCTAAAAATTCGGAACAAGTTAGCAGTGAACCTATGGTTACGCCGAGAATTCCGTGCGAACCAATATTTTGACCGGTTAAGAAAAAATTTGGAATTCTTGTTCTTTGGGAAATAAATGTTGCCAATGGCTTAGTATAATCTTTTAATATTCCATAAGGCGAACCATTGACAGTTCCTGTGTAATCTCTGTATGTCAAAGGTGTTGAAGTATAATATGCTTTAATTTTTCCTCTTAATCCGGGAAACCGTTTTTCAAGTTCATTTATAAATCTTTGTGCCTTATACTCCTTAAATTCCCGATAATCATCTCCTCGCTTTTCAACTGTGGTATTTTCCCATTTTTTCAGTTCATCATACTTCATATAGGTCATTGCAATCAAACAATCAGCATACACATCCGATTTTGAATTTGCAGGTGTATAACACATATAACCGTCAGGCCATTTATTTTTTAAGTAAGTGTCTGTATCCATATAAGTAGCTGTTCCCCAAACATTTTTATCATTGTAATGATAAATATTATAATTCAAATATTCAAATGTATTTTCTTTAAATACAATATACAAAGTAAACATTCCTATAGTATTTTCAAGACTATTTATACGATTTCTATAACTTTTTCTGATTAAGCCGGTATCAAGCATTTCAAGGGTTTTAACCGGATGAATATCCGAAATAAAATATTTAGCTTCAATAAGTTCGGAACCGGATAACTCAGCAAAGCTTATATTTTTATTATTAGCATCAGGAATAAGTTTTTTTACTTCACATTTTTTTAAAATAGTACCACCATTAGCAATTATGGAATCAGAAAGGAATTCAGCAATTTGAGCCCCTCCATCAACGAGTCTCCATGCACTTTCAATAAGAGAATTATTAATGATTGCATGACAATATAACGGGGTCTTATCTTTTTCACCGGCATATAATGAATTTAATCCTGAGAGTACATTTTGTAGTCTCTCGTTCCGTGTAATTGATTTGATATAATCAAAAGCACCAACTGTTATGTATTCATTCTCAATTATATTATGAGTTTTAATTTCTCTAAGATTATATAAATTCAATGAATTGCTAATTTCTTTCAGCTTATCTGTATATTTAATCAGAGCTTTTTTTTCATCAGGAAAATTATGTAACAATGTATTTACATAATTATCATATCCCTGTGCAAATTTATATTCTGTTCCTGCAATGCTTATAATGTCAAAAGCATCCTCATTGAGTTTTTTTATTTTTATTTTATTGATTAAATCAAAATATTTAAAAAAACGATAAAGGATTTGTCCTTTTTCCAGGCTGCCGACATAATGCATGCCTGTGTCAAAAATACAATCATTACGGACGAAGGTCTGGAGACATCCACCTATTTGACGGTTTTTTTCAAGGATACAAACATTATAACCCTCCTTGCTCAGAAAATATCCGCAAAGCAAACCACCTAATCCGCTTCCGATTATTACAACATCGTATTTTGTCATATTGTTTCTTTAATTACTCCTCTGCACCTTTGCAACTCTGCGTTCAATGTAATTATTTTATTAAACGCAGAGGCACCCCGATACAGTCATTCTTCCTTACGGGGCAGGCAGAGACGCAGAGATTATTGAATTTTATTTATTAAATATTCCAATCCTACCAATTCACTACAAGTCATAACCGAACCTATTGTTACGCCAAGAATACCGTGAAGGTTTAAATTTTGACCCGTAAAAAACAGGTTTGGTATTTTTGTCTTTGGTAATATTATTGATTTAAAAGGATCATTATAGTCCTTTAAAATACCATAAGATGAGCCAGCGACTGTTCCGGTATAATCACGGTAAGTTAATGGTGTTGAAGTATAATATGATTTAATTTTATTTCTGATACACGGGAACTTTTGTTCAACTAAATTCAATAATTTCTCTGCCTTTCTTTTTTTAAAATCAAGATAATCGTTTCCTCGCTTTTCAACAGTTGTATTTTCCCATTTCTTCAATTCATCAAATTTCATATAAGTTATAACAATAGCTCCGTCAGCGTATATATCCGATTTTGATGTTGCAGGTGTGTAGAACATGAAATACTCAGGCCAGTTTTTTTCTGAATAATCAGTCGTCCAGACAGTATCACCTTTGTAATAATAATGATTAAAATTCATATATTTAAAACTATCCTTTTTAAATACAACATACAAAGTAAACATTCCTATCGTATTTTCAAGACCGGCTATACGCTTTCTGTATGCCTTTTTAATTTGATGTTCATCAATCATTTGCAATGTCTTAGCAGGATGAACATTGGAAATAAAATACTTTGCTTCAACGCGTTCTGAATTTGATAATTCAATACATTTAATTTCGTTATTCTCAATAATAAATTTATTTGCTTCATGTTTTTTAAGAACAACTCCTCCATTTTCAGTAATAGAGTCAGCTAATAATTCAGCAAGCTGAAAGCTGCCGTCAATAAGTCGCCATGCACTGTTTATAAAGGAGTAATTTATAAGAGCATGAATATACAAAGGTGTTTTTTCGATAACTCCGGCATATAAAGAATTTGTCCCTGCTAAAACATTTTGCAGTTTTTTATCTGATGTAATTGAATTGATAAACCCATAAGCGCTTTCATTAAATATTTTACTGTCAATAATATTTGGTTGTTCTTTACTAAGATTAAATAATGGGAAATAATTGCTAATAGTATTTAATTTATCAATATATTTATTTAATGCATCTTTTTCATTTGGAAAATTTTGCAGCAGGGTATTTTTAAAATTTTCGTGTCCCTGTGCGTGTTTATATTCCTTGCTTTCAAAGGTAACAATATCAAATCCGTTAATATCCAATCTTTTGAGCTTCAGCTTATCCAAAATACCGAAATACTTAAAATAGCGATAAAGGATTTGTCCTTCTTCTAATCCCTCGGTATAATTCAACCCTGTATTAAATATTACATTGTCGCGTTTAAAGGTTTGAAGACATCCCCCGATTTGCCTGTTTTTTTCAATAATACAAACATTATAGCCTTCTTTGCTTAAGATGTTTCCGCAAAGCAATCCTCCAAGTCCGCTTCCTATTATTACAATGTCATATTTTGGCATCTATTCGCTTAGTTTATTGTGGTTCTTGCTTATGTTTTTGTCGCTGGGTTTTACTTTGCGTTCCAGTTTTAAATTTTTAGCAGGTCTTTTAGCACCTTTTCCTACTTCTATCATATCGTTGAACTCAACGATATGATTATCGGGTTGATGACCACTATTCTTACAGGCTTCAATCGCTTTGTTTACAACAAATTTGAAATTTCGATAATCTGTATATTCCAATACTTTTGAAAATTCACGGGCAGTCCAGTATTCATTTCCGTTTTCATCTATTCTTTTGATTTGCTCAAATATGGTTTGCGACTTTTTATCTAATTCGTTACTCATAGTTTTGTGTTTTATTATTTAAGGTGTGTTGTGATAATATAAATCAGGTTCGAAGTAAACTTAGTATTATCAATAACTTGTACATCCATATTATATTTCGAAACAAAATCCGTAATTTTATTTCCTTCGACAAAGAAAAGCTTTTTATAACCCATTTTATTAAATCCCGAACGTGTTGAAAATAATTCGGTGAGTTTTGTAACAAAAGTTCCTTTTTTAATATTAGCATCCGCATCTCTGATTATTATTTTTCCATTATCATTTAACTTAGCAATACATTTACGAATACTTTCAAGTTGGTTTTCTTCAGGCATATAATGCAATACGTCGTTTAAGATAAATACATCGCTATAAGGTAATTTATAGTTATTAATATCGGTATGAATAAAATTAAGATTTTGGATATCCTGTGAAATTTTTCCTGCAACATCAATTTTGTAATTATCATAATCAATACCGGTTATTTTTCTTTGATCTGAAACCAAATTCAACATATATGGCAAAAACCCGTATCCACAACCAATATCCACAATGTTTGCCTTAACAGGAATC
>JAUXFX010000200.1 GCA_030622635.1 Bacteroidota bacterium | reverse complement strand
TCATTAAAAGCCGGCAAAGCTCCGTTAATAAGTGAGTAAACCATACCGGCCGCTAAGAATAATATTACTAAAGATGTAATAAATAAAACAACTTTTGTTATTTTTTCCCCGTTCATTTTTTATAATAGGCCTTCCCCACCATAATTAACCGTTCTTAAAATCTGCTTTGCTTTTTCCACAGTTTTTTCAGGTAAAGGCGAATAATGAACTTTTTTAGTAACATCCTGAGCATCTTTACTTATCAGCCAATCTAAAAATCTTACTGTTTCAAGAGCCCGAATTTTAGAACGACCATCATAATCCTGATCTTTATAAAGGATTATCCATGTAAAACCACTTATGGGATATGCTTCAGGATCAGCAGAGTTGGTTAGCATCACTCTTGTATCATCAGGGATATCAGTTTTTGCCGCTGCACTAATTGACTCAACACTTGGTTTAATATAATTACCTGCTCTGTTTTGCAATAATGCCACCGGTATTTTTTGTGCAAATGCATATTCCGAACCAATGTATCCTATTGTACCAGGAGTTTGTTTTATTGTACCTGCAACTCCGGGATTCCCTTTTGCTCCTATTCCGCAAGGCCATTTCAACGATTTACCTTTACCGACTTCTGTTTTCCAAACATCGCTGACCTTACTCATAAAATCGCTAAAGATATAAGTTGTTCCGCTTCCGTCAGACCTGTGTACTACTGTGATATTTTTGTCAGGGAGATTTATGTCAGGGTTGTTTACCTTAATTTTTTCATCATTCCATTTTGTGATTTTACCCATAAAAATTCCTTCCAATAAATCATTTGTCAGCTTAATTCCTTTTACATCCGGAAGATTGTAAGCAATAACAACAGCACCAAGACAAGTAGGGATATGAATAATTTCTGCCGGCATACTTTTAATTTTTTCATCCGACAAAAAAGCGTCGGTAGCTCCAAAATCTACTATCTTATCTTTCAGGCTTCTTATTCCGCCACCTGAACCTATGCCACCGTATGTTAATAAAATTCCTGTTGACTTGGTATAATTTTTAAATACCATATTATAAAAAGGCATAGGGAATGTTGCTCCTGCGGCAGTTATTGTTACTTTTTTTTCAGCACCTTCACCGCTTTGATTTGAATTATTGCATGCTGTTAATACAGCCATTGCAAAAAATAATACAACTAATTTTTTCATGATAATTTTGTTTTATTTTACTATTAATTTTTACTTCAATATTATAATCAATACATTAAATATTTGTTACAGAATTATTACAATTTTGTTACGATTTAAAATTTGATTTCTAAGTTCAGATATGCACCATATACAAACGATTTACCACTTTCAGCAGGTTGCCAGCCCTGGAAGTTCGGAGTAATTTTAAGATATTTTATTGGTGAATATTCAATACCTGCTATAATAATCTGACCGTCTTTGGCAATATTCCAGTCTTCATCTGCACCTTCTATTTTAACAGAAGAAAGATTATCGTATCTGCCGAATACCTCAAACTTATTATTAATTTGATAAGATGAATACACTGAAACACCTGAATAGTTCCGGTCTTTAACCATATTGTGATTTTCCTGCAAATTATATTCAGCTCCAACAGAAAGCTTTTTGGTTGAATAACCAATGAAAACAGAAATTGTTGACTGGGCTACACTATCTTTCATTAAATCGTAATAACCACGTACTATTAAACCTTTTACGGGTTTTAAGGTCAATCCGAAACATGCTTTATAAGTTTCGTTTGCCTGGATTTTTTTATACCCTTCACCATTAATAACAGTAACATCAAGACTAATAATTTTATGAGGTTTGTAAGTAATGCTAACACCCAAATCGGCGCTTGAACCGAAATTATATTCGTCCTGAAAGGATTTCAATATGTACCGGTGTCCCCAGAATTTTTCCTGAAGTTTGAATTGATATAAACCAATTAACCCGAAATCAATTAGAAATTTATCAGTTTTATAACTTACCATTGCATTTTTAAGATATGCTATCTGTTCTAAGTTACCGGTTTTTGGATTACCTACATCAAAATTAATTTTTGCTGAGAAATTTTTGCTTAGATTATATTTATAACCAAAATAAGCTCGTGTAATTTCAAAAGCCGATGTATTGCCATCCTCAGAAAAATTGCTGTGAAAATTAGTGTATATTTTAGCGAAAGGTTTTCCCGAGGGCTTGAAGCTGTCACTTATGTCTCCATTTTGGCTGAAAATACTGCTGTTTAAAATTATTAGCAGTAAAAAATTAAATTGTAGTTTTTTCATTTTTGTTACAATTTTGTTAAAAATATATTTCAGTTTGCAAAAATGAATTACAGTTGTTTCATTAATGTTTCAGAAATATTACAAAAATGTTACAATATTCTTGTTTTGGTGGACAGGTATTTATTAATTTTTTATGAAATATTGGAATGTTCATCCATACGGATACATACGTACTAATGAAACGAAGTGAATCCGTATGGATGGATGGATTTTCATTGTTTCTACAATATTTGACTTCGCAGTTTCAATACTTTTATAAATTTTTACTTGTTTATTGTGTGTTGCTTATTGAGTGTTTTTTTTTCTAATATCTTAAAAACTCTGACTGCAAACTGTCGGGTTCTTCTAATTAATTCGTTTTTGTCCATTTTAATCTAAAATCTAAATTCTAAAATCCAAATTCTAAAATCTAAATTTTATTTAAATGTGAATGGTTACAAAAAATTAACTATAATTCACCTATTAAAACCCTTTTTTCTAATTTTGTTAAAAAAGTAGAACCTGCCTGTTTAGTCTCTCTTTTGTTAGTAAGAGCAAGGCCTTTTATCAAATGATTGGCTGTTGCAGGGTTTGTTGCCAAAGGTATATTATGCACATCACATAAACGCATCAGCATTTGTACATCAGGTTCGTGGGGATGTTTACCTAAGGGATCTCTAAAGAAAAAAACCATAGCTACTTTTCCTTCTGATACCAAACTGCCTATCTGTGCATCACCGCCAAGTGGACCGCTTTTATATTTTTTAACTAAAAATCCGGATTCCTCTACATGATTGCCTGTTGTACCGGTTGCTATGAGTTTGAAATGTTGGAGAAAGATTTTGTTTTGATTTAAAAAAGCAACCATTTCAGCCTTTTTTCCATCATGTGCAATAATTGCAATCTTTCTCTTTTCCACGTAATTTATAATTTGATTTTTATAAAATGAATCAATATTCTTTTTTGTTTATTAATTTACCATTTTCATCCCACATATACCAACTGCCTGATTTTTCACCTTTAACATAATACATTTCGCATCTTTTAACTCCGTTATTATCCCAAATAATCCATTTTCCATGTTTAAGATTATTGTTGAAATTTGCTTCGGCAGTTTTTATCTTATTTTTGTTCCAGGTTTCCCAAAGTCCGTGTTTTAATCCTTCCTTATATGAGCGTATCTCATTAATTTCAGAGTTTTCAAAATACAAAAATACCTTTCCATCCTTTTTTCCATCCTTTAAATCCAATTCAATTTTTTTGTTTCCATTATCATAAAATTCAACATAGCTTCCTGTAAACAACTCATTATCTTCGTCGTAATATAAACCATCTCTATCAATGATAATTTGTGAAAAGGATAATTGAACTAAAAATATATAGATGAGTGTTAGATAATATTTTTGCATGAAAACATATTTGAATATATGGAGATAAGTAAATATATTAAGTGTCTGCCCATAAACCAACTCTAATTAATATTTTTTCAGTTCAACTTTTAATGTATTAACCGAACTCTCTGCTTTTACCACTTTTAATACATTTTTTTGATAAGAAATATATGATATCGAAATATCATAAGTACCCGGCATAATATTTTTAAATTCAAATTTTCCATCAAAATCTGAATAAACTTTTTCATCGGTTCCTTCTATTTCAACTAATACTCCAGTTAGAGTTTCACCGGTTTCTTTATCAATAATTTTACCATTTATTGCAACGGTATTATTATTTATTTCCATAGGATTACCTTCATTGTTTGCATAAGATACTTGAAATGCAAAAAATAAAACAAAAATACTTAAGATTAATTTTTTCATTTTTTTAAATTTTAATTTTTGTTCAAAAATATAATGTGTCCGTTACATTCATATTACAGGATTGTTACAAGATTGTTAAATTAATAGTCAATTTTAGTATCCGGCATTGCTTTTCTTAAACTATCCAAAACCTGAAAAGGAATTTTATTTCCCTTTAAGTTTAATGTTCTGAGTTTTTCTAAAGAAAGTAATTCTTCAAAGGGAATGTTTTCAATTTTATTGTTTTTCAGATTTAAAACTTCCAGATTTTTTAATTTTGATATGTTTGTTTTTAAGTTGCTTATGTTATTATTATCCAATTTTAAAACCCTGAGTTGTAACATATCAAATAATATATCAGGCATTTCCCATATCTGGTTTCGCCCGAAATATATTTCCTCTATGCTTTTCATCTTAAGCAGCTTTTCGGGAATGAAATTAAATTTGTTTTCTCCCATTCTTAAACGCTTAAGATTATGTAAGCGGTAAACTTGCTCCGGAATATCCGAAAATTTATTTTCTGCGAGATAAAGACCTTGTAAATAAATCATGTCGCCAATATATTCCGGTAAGGTCTTTAGGTTATTTTTTGATAATTCCAGTGTATTCAGGTATTTAAAACTATAAACTTCATAAGGAACTCTATTCAGCTCTTTTCCAAAGATTATAAGTTTATATACTGAGTCCGGCTGTTTTAATGCTTTTTCTAAAGAACGAAAGGTTTTAATTTCGTAAAGTTCACTTAAAGTAAATAATTTTGTTGAATCAAAACTATCATATTCTAATCTTCTCTGGCATCCAGTATTGTAAAATAAAAGAACAAATAATATTAATCCTGTAATGATATGGAACGTTTTTTTCATTTTGCAAATTATTTTTATTTTAGCATTTTAGCATTCAATCATTTTCGCATTTGTCAATGTTCCACTAAATTTGTAATAGTATCATTTTTGTAGTTGATTGCATTTTTAGAAATTAGCAAAATATTAAAACTTGTATTTTAGTCTAAGTTTGAAAGTTCTGCCATAACTGTAGCTAAGATAAGTTTTATCTTCTTTCACCGGCTTTTTAAAATGGTGAACTGCTTTATATTCTGCATCTAATATGTTATTTACTCCTATTTCCACAATAAAATTTCGGTTTGAGCCAAATCCTTTTGAGATATTAAAATTTAGCGAGGGAAATGGTCGTTCGAAAACATAAGGAGTTGCTCCTTTGGTTATAATCAGTAATTTTTCACCATTTATATTAAACCCAATATTTGATTCAAACCCATTTTTTTTGTTTGTATAATTCAGGAATGCATTAATAATATATGGTGACTGACCAAACATTGGCCTTTTATTCGATCTTGTTGAGTCGCCTGAAAGTACATCGTTATATTCTTGTTCTGTTAACTTAACAACTGATTTTATGGCAGTAAAGTTACCTCCAAATGTAAAATTTTTCAATACATTAATAAAATCAAGTTTTTTACGAAATTCAATTTCGAGACCATATAAACAGGCATCTTTAGTGTTTATATATTTGATTTCATAATTTTG
>JAUXFX010000092.1 GCA_030622635.1 Bacteroidota bacterium | reverse complement strand
GTGGTTGGGATGAGTGGGTAGATGGTCATTCGATAGTAATTCAGTGGTAATTCAATTGTGATTTTAAAATATAATATTATGAAATTAGAAGAATTAAAAGTTTATCAATTGACAATCAATAAAAAATTATAAAACCATATAACCATTCAACCATTAAATTCATAACTTTGCATTTATGGAAAAACGAAATATTTCTTTCATTCAAAACCTTAGCATTTCTTATGAATGTGCTCTTGCAATTGGCAACAGCTTAGGCCTTGAGAAAATGCTTCATGAGGTTATTCATAAAATTGTGCATAAAACAAATGCACACAGGGGAAGTATCTGGCTTTGTAATGGCAAAAAAGTAAACAGAATAATACTTGGAGCAAGAGCAGGTTCAAAGTTATCCGTGCAGGAAATAACAAAAAGAGAAGCTTTTTATTTTGATGTTTTTGAAAAAATATTTGAAGCGAAGAAGCCGGTTATTAAAAACAGGAGCGAAAAGGATTTTAATAAATATTGTATTGATATAACGGGCAAAGAACAAGCGGTATTAATAATTCCTGTTAATAAGATTGCTATTATACATTTGGTTTATGCAGATGAAAAAATAGCTGATAAGACTTTAGTTAATATGCTTGCCGGACTTTCTCCGAAATTAATAGTTGCAATTGAAGCATGCAAAGCTTACCAAGCCCTACTTAAAGAAATACAGGGAAGAAAAGAAACGGAAGATGAACTGATGAAAAAAACCGCACAACTTTCAAACGGTGAAAAAAAACTACAAACACTTTATAAGGAGTCCGAAGATTCAAGGAAATCATTGATAAGTATCATGGAAGATGTTGTGGAAAAAGAGCTGGCATTACGAAAATCAGAAGAAAAGTTTAAAACCGTTGCTGATTTTACATATAGTTGGGAGTATTGGATAGATCCTGATCGTAATTTTATTTATATCTCCCCATCGTGTGAACGTATATCGGGATATAAGCCGGAAGAATTTTTTAAAGCCCCGGAATTGCTGGAAAAAATTATTCACCCTGATGATAAGGAAAAAGTTATCAATCATAAAAATATTGAATCAGAGAGTAAAAAATTATGTAGTATGGATTTTCGTATTTTCACCCGAAACGGTGATATACGCTACATAGGGCATGTTTGCCGCCCGGTGTTTGATAAAAATGGAAATTATCTTGGCATGCGTGCCACTAACAGGGATATTACAGATAACAGACGACAGGAAACCATAAGGCAAATGATGTATCAGATTTCCAACGCTGTTAACACTACAAAAGACCTTAACGAACTTTTTAAAGTTATTCACCTTGAACTTGGCAAAGTATTAAAAACTAAAAATTTCTATATTGCCTTATATAATAAAGAAAACGATACACTTTCACTCCCGTATTATATTGACGAGAAAGATGATTTTAAATCTTTTCCTGCACGGAAAACTCTTACTGACTACGTTATTAGAAATAAGAAACCCGTTATTTTAACAGAAAAGGAAATAAATAAATTAATCAGGTCAGGTGATATTAAGGCTGTAGGAACAATTAGTAAAATCTGGCTCGGAGTACCTTTAATATCAAAAGAAGAAGTAATAGGCGTGCTTGCTGTTCAGAGTTATGAAAATGAAAAAGATTTTGATAAAAAAGACCTTGAATTATTAAAATTTATTTCCGGGCAGATCGGTCTCTCTATTGAACGCAAGCAATCGGAAAAAAAATTACAGGATAGCGAAGAAAAATACAGGCAGGTGGTTGATAATTCACTTGTAGGAAATTATATTTCTCAGAATTATATTCTAAAGTTTTGCAATCAACAGCTCGTGGAAATCTTTGGATATGATAATGCTGATGAGATGTTAGAAAAAGACATGAGGAAAATGATTACATCGGCGAGCCGGGAATTTGAGTATTCAGAAGTAAAGTTAAGAAAACCGGATGAAAAAGATTTTTCAAGATATGAATTTAAAGGAATAAAAAAAGACGGTAGTTTAATTGATATTGAAGTGCTGGGAGGTTATATCTTATATCAGGGAAATCCGGCCATGCAAGGAACCTTGATAGATATTACAGAAAGAAAAAAACACGAACAGGAATTGAAAATTGCTTTGGAAAAAGCTAAAGAATCCGACAGGTTAAAATCAGTATTTTTAACAACTATGTCGCACGAACTGCGAACACCTCTTAATGCGGTGATAGGCTTTTCGGAATTAATTGATAAATCTTTACCAATAGATGTTATAACTGATTTTGCCGAAACCATCAATGATAGCGGTACTCATTTGTTGAATATTATTGAAGATATTTTTGATATTTCAACACTTGAAACAGGTGATATGAAAGTAATTAAAGAAGAATTTTCTCTTAAAAAGGCAATTAAAGAAATAAGTGACTCAATAAAGGCAGAGCAAAAAAAAGAAAAGAAAGAATGTCTAAATATTTACTTTTGTCCTGATAAAAAGGTTCAGGATACTATGGTTTATACTGACAGACATAAATTAAAACAAATAATGATAAACCTGTTGAAGAATGCTACTAAATTTACACTTGAAGGACATATTGAGTACGGCTACGAAATTGAAGATGAAAAAAACATTTTATTCTTTGTGAAAGATACAGGTATTGGTATTCCGAAAGACAAACAGGAAATCATTTTTGACCGTTTCCGTCAGGTAGATGACTCTTTTACAAGAAAATTCGGAGGTACTGGTTTAGGCTTGGCAATTGTGAAACATTTGGTTGAAATATTAGGAGGAAAAATCTGGTTGAGTTCAGAAACAGACAAAGGTTCGGAATTTTATTTTACTTTACCTTGTAATATTGCAGATGATTCAATCAAAAAAACCACAGAAACAGATATTACCAAAACCAGTATTAATTTAAGCGGAAAAGTAATTTTAGTGGTTGATGATGTAAAAAGTATTTATCAATATTTAAAAGCGATTTTAAGAAAAACAAATGTCAGGTTAATTTGGGCTAAAGATGGTCAGGAAGCGATTGATATTTGCAAGGAAAACAAAAATATCAGTTTGGTATTAATGGATATTCAAATGCCTGTATTGAACGGTTTGGAAGCTACACGCTTGATAAAACAATTCAGAAAAGAATTGCCGGTAATAGCCCAAACTGCTTACGCTCTAAAAGGCGACAGGGAAATGAGCCTTAACGCCGGATGTGATGATTATATCACAAAACCAATTGATACTAAAGTTTTATTTACGACAATTGAGAAATATATATAATTTGTTTGACGTTTGACGTTTGATGTTTGACGTTTGATTGACGTTAATAGTATCTTATCACCCTATACGTTGTCGAAGGGCGTAACAATTATCTAAACTCCACATTAATCAAATAATAATTCTTTTTACCCCGTTGCACCAGAATATATTTGTTATTTAGCAGGTCTTTTTCGGTGATGATAAAAGTGTCTTTTACTTTTTCTTTATTAATTGAAACACCACCATCTTTCAACATTCTTCTTGCCTCACCTTTTGAATTAAAGATATTTGTTTTATCAGCAAGAAAATCAACAATATTTATACCTTCTGTAACTTCGGTTAGAGATACTTCGCATTGAGGAACACCCTCAAAAACCGAAAGCAATATATCTTCAGAAAGATTTTTTAATGTTTCTGTTGTTCCTTTGCCAAATAAAATTGCTGATGCTTCAAGAGAGGTGTTATAATCTTTTTCGGAATGAACCCTGATTGTAATATCTTTTGCCAATACTTTTTGTAATACCCGCAAATGAGGAGCTTCGTTATGTTGTTCTTCCAATTCAGTAATTTCATTTTTTGTAAGCAGGGTAAATAGTCTGATATATTTTACAGCATCTTCATCAGAGCAATTTAGCCAGAACTGATAAAATTTATAAGGCGATGTTTTTTTCGGGTCAAGCCATACGTTGCCTGTTTCTGTTTTTCCGAATTTTCCACCATCGGCTTTAGTGACCAAAGGACATGTCAGAGCATAAACTTCTTTACCGGTTTTTCTTCTAATGAGTTCGGTACCGGTTGTGATATTTCCCCATTGGTCGGAACCACCCATTTGGAGCTTGCAATTGTAATTTTCGTTTAAAAACAAAAAATCATATCCCTGAACCAATTGGTATGAAAATTCCGTGAATGAAATTCCTGTTTCCAACCGGCTTTTTACTGAGTCTTTTGCCATCATATAGTTTACAGTGAGGTGTTTGCCAACATCGCGTAAAAAGCCGAGAAAGCTAAATTCTTTCATCCAGTCGTAATTATTTACAAGTTCGGCTGAGTTCGCACCGCAATCAAAATCAAGAAATTTTAAAAGTTGTTTTTTTTGACATTCCTGATTGTGACGCAAAACTTTTTCATCCAACAGGTTTCTTTCTTCCGACTTCCCTGAAGGGTCACCTATCATGCCGGTTGCACCTCCGATTAAAACTATTGGTTTGTTCCCTGTCAGTTGAAAATGTTTCAACATCATAATTGAAACAAGATTACCGATATGTAACGAATCGGAAGAAGGGTCAAAACCAACATAAGCCACCGACATTTCCTTTTCAATTTGTTCTTCGGTTCCGGGTGTTATATCATGTATCATACCCCTCCACCTGAGCTCTTTAATAAAATTCATAATAAAATTTTTTGCAAAGATATGTTTTTGCTATAAAAAAGTAATTATTTTATCCAGCACATCAAAATATTATTTAGCCAGACTCTAAACTAAATAATATTTTGATGTGCTGGGGGGTATAATAATTTGATTACTTTTATAGCATCTTCTTTAAGTTTTGTTTTCTTTCGATTGAAAAAGATAAAAAGAAGTTCACACAATCCGCAGAGCGGATTGAACATGAATAGCCCTGTACGCAGTGCAGGGTAGGTAATAAAATGGAGGATAAAATAAGAACCCTAAAAGGGTTCAATAAAATCTCAGAATATTTTCCCTAATTTCAATGGCTGGCAAGATGGTTATGGTGGGTTTACTTATGCAATCTCAGCGAAAGATAATTTAATTGAGTATGTAAAAAACCAGAAAGAGCACCACAAAAAAGTAAGTTTCCGTGATGAATATATCAGTTTGTTAAAAGAACATGGGATAGAATTTTATGAGAAGTATTTATTTTGATTTATTGAACCCCGTTGGGGTTACTGATATGGGTTTCACCTTTTTAACCACAGGTTTCACCTGTGGCTATTCACTTTTAACCACTTCGTGGTTTGATATTGCAAATGATATATTACTCAATTCTTAAACAATTTAGCAATAAAATACACCCACCTTCTTGCAATTACGTGAAAGAACATTGCACGACCAAAAGCTTCCCCCAGCACATCAAAATATTATTTACCCGTAGTTATAATAATAAAATTGTACTTTTGCAAAAAGTTTAATAGTAACAATTTATTATCAATTTATAATTAAGCAACCATTTCTTATATATTATTGTCATATCTTAACAGATAAAAAAATTTACTCCAATAATCAAAATTATTTAAAAATTAAATTTTCAGAAGATGAGAAAAGCAGTAGTAATATTTATTTTATTTTTAACTGTTTTAGCCGGCAAATCCGAAACTATTGAAAAAACATATTATTTTTCAGATTTCAAAATTGTTAAAACAGGCGAATATTTTTTATTTGAATTTCAAAACACTTTGATTACAGGAAAAACAGGCGAGCCTGCACTTCCCTATCATTCGGTTTCGTTTTTATTACCACCGGGACAAATTGCAGAATCAATAGAATTTATCGGTGAAGAAGAAACTATAATTCCGGGAAACTATCAGCTTTATCCAATGCAACCATCCCGTCCGCTTTCTAATGGGAAATCAGGAGAATTTATTAAAAATAATAAAATTTATAAATCTGATAAAATTTATCCGGAATCTCAATTGGGTGAAATATCAACAGAATTTATGAATGGCTACTCTTTCGGAATATCAACTTTTACACCCCTAATGTATAATCCTGCAAAAGGAGAAGTTTTTTATTATAAAAAGCTTACTATACGGATAAAAACCAGGAATGCGCCGGAAGCTGTTGAAGCATTAAAAAACCTTAAATCATTAGAATCTGTTCTGAAAAGAATAAATAAGTTTGCACAAAACAAAGGTATAATTTCTTCTTATCAAGTTAAAAATTCCAGAACAGATGATTACCAGATGATGATAATTACTCCTGCACAATTTGAAAATGATTATCAGGATTTGATTGATTTATACATAAGAAGAGGGATAAAAACCGAAATAATAACTACAGAATTTATTGACGGGAATATAACAGGGCAGGATTTGCCGGAAAAGATCAGAAATTATATTATTCAGGAATATCAGAACCATAATGTGGAATATATTCTTCTGGGTGGAGATGTTGAACATGTTCCTTATCGTGGATTTTATTGTTATGTTCAATCCGGATCAGGATATGAGGATAATAATATTCCTGCCGATTTATATTATTCGGCATTGGATGGAACATGGAACGATGATGGCGATAACAGATGGGGTGAAATCGGCGAGGATGACCTGCTACCCGAAATTGCTGTTGCACGGTTCTCTTTCAGTAATATTTCCGAGTTGAACAATATGATACATAAATCCGATTCATATCAAAATAGTCCGGTTCTTGGCGAACTCAGGGATCCGTTGATGGCAGGAGAGCATCTATGGTCAAGTCCGGAAACATGGGGCGCAGATTACCTGGAACTTCTTGTAGGTTTACATGATGACAATGGATACACAACTATAGGCATACCTGAAGACCATAATATTGATACACTTTATGAGCGTCATCAGTCGTGGAACGGAAGTGATTTGATTGCAAAGATAAACCAGGGGAAACAATTTGTTCACCACTGCGGTCACGCTAACACAACTTATGTAGCTCATTTATACAATTCCGATATTACAAACTCCAACTTTAATCAGGCAAACGGCATTGACCATAATTATACCTTGTTTCAGACACATGGCTGCATCTGCGGTTCATTTGAATATAGCGACTGTATCCTTGAAAAAATGGTTAGTATTCAAAACTTTGCAGTAGCTGTTATTGGTAATTCAAGATACGGTTGGTTCAACGAAGGACAGACAGAAGGTCCTGCAGCACACCTCCACCGTGAGATGGTAGATGCCCTTTACAATGAAAAGATGAATCATATAGGCGCTGCATTTGTTGAATGTAAAATACAAACTGCCCCCTGGGTTACAGCTCCGGGACAATGGGAAGAAGGCGCCTTACGCTGGAATTTTTATGATATCAATATACTTGGCGGCCCGGCTTTGAGCGTTTGGACAGATGAACCAATTAGTATTAATGTAATTTATCAAAATTCAATTATGATAGGTCAGGGTTATACTGCAGTAAATGTTACAAGTAACGGAGAACCTGTTGAAGGTTTAAGCTGTGTTTTATTAAACGGTCCTGATATTTATGGTGTAGGTATAACAGATGAAAATGGTGATGCAATTATAGTTTTTGATCCGGCAACAATAAATTTAGGACCCGCTGAAATTGTCGTTTCAGGGTATAACTGCCTGCCCGAATCTTTTGCCGTAACAATTATTCCTAATAATGGTCCTTATGTGCTTTATTCTGATTATGAAATTGATGATTCATTATGTAATAATAATGGTTTGGCTGATTATGGCGAAACAATCTTGCTTACTATTGATATGGAAAATGTAGGCATGGAAGATGCTGAAAATGTTAATGTAACTTTATATACAGATGATATTTATATTACAATTTCTGATAGTATTGAAAATTACGGAACTATTCCTGCAGGTGCTATAGTTTCGGTAGAGGATGGTTTTGAAATTATTGTTGCAAACAATGTACCTGACAACCATAATGTTGAATTTGAAGTTGAAGCTGTTGGCCAGGATACATGGATATCACATTTTAGCATTAGAGTTTTTGCTCCGGTGCTTTCAATTGGAAGCTTAATTGTAGATGATGAAACAGGAGGCAATGGAAATAGTATTTTAGATCCGGGTGAAACTGCCGATATAATTATTGAATCATCAAATTTCGGACACAGCGACTGCTTTGACGCTTTAGGAATATTAACATCAACCAGTGGATATATTAATATTTCCGATACAAATTTTTATATTGGTGATTTACCCCAGGATTCAACAGTAAATGCAGTTTTTACCGTAACTGTTGATGAATCGGCACCTGTTGGAACCAGTATTGATTTTAATTATAAATTAACCTCATGCGAATACTTAGCAGAACACACTTTTTATTTATCTGTTGGAATTGTTAAGGAAGATTTTGAAACAGGTGATTTTTCAGCATTTAACTGGCAATTTTCAGGAAATTCTCCTTGGACAATCAGTAACACCGGACAATATGAGGGTGAATACTGTGCAAAATCGGGTGTAATTGGTAGCAGTGCGTCATCAGTAATGTACATTGTTTTTGATGTTATTGCCGATGGAGAGATTTCATTTTTCAGGAAAGTATCTTCCGAAGCAGATTATGATTATCTGAAGTTTTATATTGATAATACTATGATGGGTGAATGGTCGGGAGAAGAAAGCTGGGCTGAGGTAAATTATCCTGTTAATGCAGGCACTCATACCTTTAAATGGATTTATGAAAAAGATATTTTTGTAACGGGCGGAAGCGATTGTGCATGGATTGACTATATTGTGTTCCCGCCGGTTTCCCCAACCACTTCAGTAAAAGATATTAGTAATGATAAAAAAATTGAATTGTTAATTTATCCGAATCCGTTTAAAGAAAATGTTACTATTGAATATTTTATTAACTCCGTTACCGATGTTAAATTGTCGGTTTATAATTCAATAGGACAGCAAGTAAATATTTTGGATGAAACGGCAAATAAACCAGCCGGTACATACAAAATCAATTTTAATGCATCAAATCTTCAAAATGGGATTTACTATTGTACTCTTAAAACCAATAATAGTATAATTGTTAAAAAACTGATACTTTCAAAGTAAAACGAGTTTTTTTCTAGACAAAAGTCCTTATTTTGAAAAATTTAACGTATCTTTGCAAAAATTTTTAAAAATAATTTTATATATAATATTCTAAATTCTAACTAATTAAAACAAAAAGTCATGAAAACAAAAAATTACAAACTGCTTTTTCTTTTTGTCGGTGCAATGTTGTTTATTGTTAACGGCACTATTGCACAAAAAACAACTTATGATGATAGCTGGGCAAAAGCCGGCTTTAATCTTTCTAAAGAAAACTCAACAGGGGTAAAAATAAATTACTCAATCAATGAGTTCACTTTAGGAGATATTGAAATTAAAGGCGAAGCCATGAAAAAGCTTATGCTTCCGGGTCATTTTCTTCCAAATAATGAAGGTGCACCGGATTTGCCCGGTAATGGCCGTTATATTGCCATTCCACAAGGTGCAAATGCAAAACTGATTATTAGTGCATCACGTGTTGAGACATTATCAAATATAAATATCTCACCGGCACCACGCATTCCTCTGGATACAGAAACAGGACCATTGGTTTACAACAAAAATGATAAAATTTACTCTACGAATGCATTTTATCCGGAAAAACCGGTTATAATTTCTGCTCCTTCAAAAATCAGGGGTGTTGATGTTGTGATGCTTGGGATTACTCCTTTTCAATATAATCCGGTTACGAAAGAATTAGTAATTTATAGAGATTTGGAAATAGAAATTGTATTTGAAGGCGGAAACGGTCATTTTGGAGAAGACATTTTAAGAAGCAGATGGTTTGATCCGATTTTAAATGATGCAATTTTAAATAATGCTTCACTTCCTGAAATTGATTACGACAAACGGACATTAAACTACAATAGCTCAAGGGATGTCGGTTGTGAATATCTTATTGTATCTCCTGACGGAGCAGTATACCAACAATGGGCTGACTCAATAAAATCATTCAGGTTAAAACAAGGTATAATTACTGATGTTGTTACATTGACCGATATCGGTGGAAATACCGCTTCCATTTTAGAAAATTATTTTAACAACGCTTATAATAATTGGGATATCCGGCCTGTTGCAGTTTTGTTATTGGGAGATTTCGGTTCAAACATGGATAATAATATTATGGCCCCGATATACAACAATTATTGTGCTTCTGATAATATTTATGCCGATGTTGACGGAGACCACATGCCTGATATGACTTTTGCCAGGATTACATCAAATAATGCTGCCCAGGTGGAAACTATGGTTTCAAAATTTATTAATTATGAACGAAATCCTCCGACAAATCCTGATTTTTATGATCATCCGATTACAGCTTTAGGTTGGCAAACCTCCCGTTGGTTCCAGATTTGTTCGGAATCAATCGGTGGGTATTTTAAAAATATACATGGTAAAGACCCTGTAAGAATTAATGATATTTATCAGGGGAACCCAAATACAGATCCTTGGTCAACAGCTTCAAATACAAGCACTGTAGTAAACTATTTCGGGCCAAACGGACTTGGCTATATTCCTGCTTCTCCGTCAACTCTCGGTGGCTGGTCAGGCGGAAATGCAACCATGATTAACAATACTATTAACAATGGATCATTCATTGTTCAGCACAGGGACCATGGAAGTGTAAACGGCTGGGCACATCCAAGCTATCATAATAGTGATATTAATGGTTTAAACAATACAGACTTACCATTTGTTATGTCAATTAATTGCCTCACAGGAAAATATAATGCTACCCAGGAATGTTTTGCTGAAAAATTCCACAGGCATACATCAAGCGGACAAAATGCCGGTGCTTTAGGAGTCATCGCCGCATCTGAAACTTCATATTCATTTGTAAACGATACTTATGTTTGGGGTGTATATGACAACATGTGGACTGATTTTATGCCGGATTACGGAACCACCCCCGATTCAAGAGGTTTGCTTCCTGCTTTTGGAAATTCTGCCGGAAAATACTTCCTGCAACAATCAAGCTGGCCATCTAATCCGAATAATAAAGTAGTAACTTATAATTTATTCCATCATCATGGAGGTGCATTCCTTACTCTTTATTCAGAAGTACCACAGGATTTATCTGTTTTGCATGATGGTGTTATTCTGGGAGGTCTTGATTTCTTTACTGTTCAGACAACTGACAGTGCCTTTATTGCACTAACAGTTGACGATGAGATAATTGGTACAGGGTATGGACAGGGTATTGGGGTTCCTGTTGATATTTCAATTATTCCTCAACAGGCAGGAACCGTAGTTTTAATGACAGCTACTTTAACAAACTATTATCGTTATACAGAATTAATAGATGTAATTCCTCCGGACGGACCATATTGTATTCAGGATTCATATACAATTAGTGACGATAATGGTAATGGAATACCTGAATTCGGCGAAACAATATTAATATCATTAGCTATTAAGAACCTCGGAAATTCAGATGCAAATGGAACCAATGTTAAAATTACAGCTATCGATTCTTATATAACTATTACGGATTCTACTGAATTTTATGACACTATTCCTTCACAGCAATCAGTTACTGTAAATGATGGTTTTACAATTGAGGTGGCTGATGATATTCCCGACCAGCGTATGACTATGTTTGATGTAACCGTTACTGACGAGCTTGATTCTACATGGAATAGTGTAATATTTATGACATATAGTGCTCCATTGCTTGAAATTGGAACTATGACGATTAATGATATGATTACAGGAAACGGGAATGGACGTTTGGATCCG